>CAZGVS010000021.1:0-13119 GCA_964529275.1 uncultured Candidatus Pelagibacter sp. | reverse complement strand
TATCTTGAAAAACTTGGTGTTGATAAATCAAAATTATTTATTTTTAGAAATTATTTAGATGTAAATAAAAGTAATAAATTTAGAAATACTGAAAACTATATTATTTATGCAGGAAGAATTTCAAAAGAAAAAGGAGTTGAAAATCTTATCAAAGCATTTTTAAAGTGCGATTTCAAAGATATTAAATTCAAAATTGTTGGGCAAGGTCCGGATAAGGATAAATTAAAAAAACAGTATGTAGATAGCTCGATTGAGTTTCTTGATCAAATGTCGAACTCGGATGTTTTAAATTTAATTAAAAATTCAATATCAACCGTTACTTCAACGTCGCTATTTGAAGGTCAGCCTACTCTTTTATGTGAAGCCTCATCTTTAGGAGTTCCATCAATATTTCCGAATTCAGGGGGAATAAGAGAGTTTTTTCCCGAGGATTATGAATTATCATTTAATTATGATTCTGATGATGATTTAGTTTTAAACCTATCTCAAGTCAAAAATCTTTCAAAAATGTCAAAACAGGGAATGAAAAACCATCAATTCATTTCACAATTACTTAATAAGGACCAAATGTTTGATGAGTTTGAAAAAATAATTTTAAAATGAGCAGTCAATTAGTTTCAGTAATAATGGGTGTCTACAATAACGAATATACAGTTAAAAATGCCATTGAAAGTATACTTAATCAGTCCTATAAAAATATTGAGTTGATTATTACGGATGACAACTCATCTGACAACTCCAAATCAATTATCAAAAATTATCTAAATCAAAAGAATATTAAATTAATTGAAAATAAAGAAAATATAGGCTTAACAAAGTCTTTAAACCAAATGATAGAAGCCTCAAATGGAAAATTAATTGCTAGACAAGATGCAGATGACATTAGTTTAGAAAAACGGATTGAAGTTCAGGTAGGACAAATAAATAAATTGAATCTAGATTTTGTTTCCTCAAGAGCAAAAAATCTTCAAACAAATAAAAATATTCCAAATATTTCATATAATTTGCCTTACAAGTTTCTTATTAAATATAAAAACCCTTTTATTCACGGAACTTTAGTGATTAAAAAAAATGTTTTGTTGCAACTAGGTAATTACGATGAAAGATTTAAATATGCTCAAGATTACAAATTGATGATTGATGCAATTGATAAAAATTATAAGTTTAAAGTATTGAGAAAACCATTATATTTACTCAATACAAAGAACAATATTTCAAATCAATACAAGGACGAGCAAGAATTTTTTGCAAATTGTGCAAGAAATCGTATAGATCCCTAAAAATTTCCTTTTTTTATACATCTTAAAATTAAATCTTCGAATCCAAGACTTGTTTCCCAGTTAAGTTCATCCTTAATTTTCGATGGATCAGAAACTATTTCTAAAGGATCACCAGGCCTTAAATTAGCAGAATCTACCTCAATAAATTCTTCCGGATCCAGATTAAAGTGTTCAAAAATAATTCGAACAAGGTCATTAATAGATCGACCAACTCCAGAACCCATTACGTAGTTTTCGCCATTACCATCCAAACAAATCAAGTATATTGCCTCTGCAAAATCTCCTGCAAAACTCCAATCTCTTACTAGATCAAGACTTCCAACAATAAGATTGTTTTTTTTGTTATTTTTAATTTCTATTGCACTTTTTATTATTTTCATAAAAAGATAATCATTGTGTCTAAATTCTGACTCATGATTAAACATAATTCCTGAACTAATTTTCCAATTATACTCTTTCTTTATATTTTCGATTTTTTTATGAACTTCGAGCTTTCCTTCAGCGTAGGGTGATATCGGGTTAAACATTGAATTTTCATTTAATTTTTCATTGACGTGCTGATTGAACATTTCAGAACTTGAAGCTTGAAAGAACTTAAAAAAATTATTTTTTTTTATTCCTGCGTTTATTAAGTTATCAAATATTTTTCCAATTTGTTTTTTAATATTAGGATTTTTTAGTGATTCATAAACGGAACTGGGTCCTGATAAATTAAATAATAAATCTGGTCTAATTTCATCAACCATATTTTCAACTGAATTCGAATCCAGTAAGTTTATATTTTTTATGATGACATCGGAAAAATTTTCACTATTAGAAACAGACTTTAAGTTCTTTAAAAATTTTTTTTCGTTATAGTTTCTAGATGTTCCATAGATTGTAATATTTTTATGTGATTCCAGAAGTTTGTTGGTTAAGAATATTCCATCTTGTCCCGAAATGCCTGTTATTAAAACTTTCAATATGAATTAATAATAAATTAAATATTTTGATAAGTTCCTCTAAAAATTAGATATTATTTCTAATAGTGAAAATTTATTTAAATTCCCCGAAAGAAAACTGGGTAATTGATAGGATTAAAGAAGAGTGGGAACAATACAACCTTCAGTACAATTCTAAAAAGCCTAAAACAGCAGATATATTTTGGATAATTTCTCCATGGACTTGGAAAAAAATAAAAAGAAAAGATTTTAAAAATAAGAAAATTGTTTGTTCTATTTATCACATTGATGAAGATAAATTGAACAATGTTGAACTAAATGAATTTAAAAGTAGAGATGCTGTTGTTGATTTTTATCATGTTATTTCTGAAAAGACTAAGGATCAGGTGAAATTACTTACTGATAAGCCAATAGAATCAATTCCTTTCTGGGTAAATCAAAATATTTGGTTTGAAATAAAAAACAAAATTGATTTAAAGAAAAAATATGGAATAAGCGAAAACTCATATTGCATAGGATCTTTTCAAAGAGACACTGAAGGGAGTGATTTAGTTTCTCCAAAATTATCAAAAGGTCCTGATAGATTTGTAAAAATAATTGAGGGTTTAAAAGAAAAATATGAGAATATCGAAGTTATATTGACAGGGAAAAGAAGAAATTATGTAATTACTGAATTAGAAAAAATGAATATTAATTTTAAATATTTTGAAATGGTTAATTTTACAAAAATTAACGAACTATATAATTTACTAGACTTATATATAGTCTCTTCAAGGTTTGAAGGGGGACCGCAGTCAATTTTAGAATGTGCTGCAACAAAAACACCAATCATATCTACAGACGTTGGAATTGCAAAGGAAATATTAAGCGCAGAATCGATTTACAACATGAATAATTTTTTAGATGTCAAAACTGATGTAGACTATGCCTACAAAAATGTTGAAAAATTTTTTCTACCTCAAGGAATTGATAATTTTAATAATTACTTTAAATCACTTTTATGAAGATCAGCATAGGTACAAATATTAAAGAAGGGCCGTGGGGTGGGGGAAATCTTTTTGCAAAAAATTTGAAGAATTTTTTAATTAAAAGTGGACACGATGTTTATGACAACCTTTCAGAAAATGATTTAGATATCATTCTTATTACCGAACCCAGAAAAACTTCAGAATCTTCAGCATTTACCCATGTAGATGTAAAAAAATATTTAGATTATGTCAACGATAATGCAATCGTTGTTCACAGAATCAATGAATGTGATGAAAGAAAAAACACAAACTATGTAAATAAATATATTATTGAAGCAAATAAAATAGCCGATCAAACAGTTTTTGTTAGTGAATGGTTAAAGAACATTTATACAAATCAAGGAATTAATGAAAAGAATAATGATGTAATTTTGGCTGGTTCAAACAGTGACGTATTTAATAGAGATAATTTTATACCATGGACAACAGATAAAAAATTAAGAATAGTAACACATCATTGGGGTGCAAATTGGAATAAAGGTTTTGAGGCTTATGATAAATTAGATAAGTTAATTGGTTCAAGTGAATGGAAAAATGTAATTGAATTTACATACATTGGTAATTTACCTAAAAAATATAAATTTGAAAATGCGTACCACATTGAACCTTTATCTGGAGAAGAATTGGCCAACGAAATTAAAAAAAGCCATCTTTACATTACAGGTTCGATTAATGAACCATCAGGAAACCACCATATTGAAGCTGCACAGTGTGGACTTCCTATTCTGTATATAAACAGTGGAGGCGTGAAAGAGTATTGTAAGGGATATGGTCTCGAATATAGTGTATCAAATTTAGAAGAAACACTATCTATATTTATGAAAGACCACACATTCTATTATGAAAACATGAAAGATTATCCTTTTTCTTCAGAGAAAATGTGTAAAGATTTTGAAAATTTGTTTTTTAATCTTTTAGATAAAAAAGAACAAATTTACAATACAAGGTTCTTTGAGAAAAATAAAAATTTTTTAGGAAAGGTCTTTTATTTTCTTATAAAAAATCTAAAAAACTATTTAAGATGATTTTTTAAATTTTTATAAAAGCCACTAAGACTGTAATTTGATTCAACAGTCTTTAATCCATTCTCTCTAATTTTTAACAATAGGTTTTTATCTTTATAAATAGTTTCAATCTGCTTTAACCACTGATCAGTATCATTTTTTTCAAAAAAGATTATATTATCCTTATTTTTAAATTTACTTGTATCCCAAAAACCAGAAGTTCTAGTTATTAATACAGGAGTTCCACAAGCAATTGATTGTAAAGCTACACTTTGACCAGATGGTTGCAATGTTTCGATTAAAGGTATGATCGTTAAATCAGCATTGTGATAATAATCTTTAATTTCTTCATCGGTAATTTTATTATCTACCCATGAACCATTAAGTAAATTTACATTCTTATCAAAATCATCTTGTTCAAATTTATTTGTTATCAGGTTAAAGTTAATATTTTTTGAACTCTTTACTAATGATTTAATAAATTCGTAATCTCTACTTCCATCATTCCCAATAAATAAAACATTAATTTCATTGCTTATTGGATTTATCTCTTTTTTTGGCCTCCAAAAATCTAAATCAATACAAAATGGCTCAAAAACAAATTTATCTTTATATTTTTCATAGTTATCTAAAGCAAATTCATATTCACCTTTGCTCAAAAAAAATAAACTTTTTGAAGTTGAAAATAAAATTTTAATAAACATCTCTCTAAAAATTTGTTTGATTTTATAGTTCACTTTTTTGTTCAGTAAGCCCATAACAAATATATGAACATTTATTTTTTTTCTGAACTTTCCGAGAAAAATCATTAATAAACTTGAAAAAGCTACTCGTTGGTTAGTCATTACAATATCATCTGAATTTTTTATGATTCTATAGTTTTTCACGGTTGTAATGTATTGAAAGAAAAAGGGAAGGTCGCTTAATTTATTTAGGAATTTCTCTAAAAACCTTAAGACAATTGATTTGTTTTGGTAATCAAATTCAATTAGGTTATCTTCACTGTAAAAATTCTTTAAGTAATTATATCCGTAGAAAAATTCATATGGAAAATTCAATTTACTATTAATTCTTTCTTCTCTTCCATTTAAAAAAATATAAGTTAGAGTTTTATTTTTTAAAGACATAACAATTTTTTAAAAAAACTAATTTAATGTAGTTTACAAACATATAATCAATCTATAAGTTTATTTAATTTATGGGAACAAGTACAAAATACTTTGAAAAAATACTGCTTACAATATATTTGATTGTTCTTGCTTTACTAATAAGTTTTGATAGATCAGCTGCAGGGTTAACAATTTTTAATGTACGAATTGGTGAAATTTTAATATTTGGTTTTTTAATAGTTTGTTTCATATTATTTTTACAAATACAAAATATAAAATATTTTTCATTCTTTAAAGACTATATCTTGTCGATAAGACTTGTAAACATTTTAATAATTTTCTTTTTAGTCAGTCTTTTTGTATTTAATAGTGATTTTTTTAATCCGTATGTTTACAGAACAAGCTCTTACATTTGGACAATAGGAGCTTTTTTTGTATCTTTATATTTATTCAAAGATATTAAAAAATATAATAAATTAAGTAAATTAGCAGCAATACTTTTAGTTTTTTTGCCACCTGTTCACTATCTTTTTTCCACAGGGTTTTATCCAAATTTTATAATGGATATATTTATTCAATATTCCGACAAGTTCTCTTTCCCTAAAGCATCTGACATAATGCTAAGTTTGGTTATTGTTAATCTTTTAAACTTTAGGATATTTAATAATAAAAAATTCAATCTTTTTTATCTGATTACTTCTGTATCAATTATGTTACCTCTATTACTTTTGATGAGCCGAGGATCTTTTTTATCGGTATTAGTCTTCACTTTATTATTTTTATTTTTTGAAAGGAAATTTGTATTTAAGAATTTAATATATAGCTTCATCATTTTTGTTTTCGGATATGTTGTCTTTACACTATCAACTTACAATGTAAATGATATTGAATTCAACCAAGATATTACGGCTCAAGAGCTTTCTATAACTGAAAATATCAAGGAAATAGCTAAAAAGAAAGAGACTAGAAAAGCTTTTCTATCTTTCTATTTTCAAGATGGAAGGATAATGTCCATTGACAATACAACAAACTGGAGATTAGATATCTGGCAGGATGTCATCGAAGATTTGAATAATAAAAATCAATTTTTGCTGGGATATGGTTACAACGAAATAATTCCAGTTATGTTAGATCCTTCTGCACCGGGAAGGCTTGGTAGAGATGGTCTTAACGAAAACGTACATAACTATTTAATTAATGTCCTTGCTAGGGGTGGTTTTTTTGTTGCTTTGCTAATAATTTATTTCCATTATTCATACATAAAAATCTGGATCAAAAAATTTAAAAATTATAATATACTTTTATTTTTTATTCCGGCAATTATAAATTCTTTACTTGATATCACGATGGAAGGTGTTCAGTTTCCTGTGCTATATTATTCTTTTGCTGCAATTCTTTTTAACCTTGAAAATAAAACATAACAAAAAATATTTTTTCCAAATATAATGATTAAACAATGAAAACAGCATTCATAACAGGAATAACTGGTCAAGACGGATATTATCTTTCAAAATTTCTTTTGGAGAAAGGATATCGTGTTCATGGAACAGTGAGAAGATCTTCAACGTTTAATACATCGCGAATTGAACCGCTTATTGCAGAGTATTCTCAAGACGACAAACTAAATCTACATTATTCTGATCTTTTAGATTCGTCTTCTCTGAACAATTTAATATCAAACACAAATCCAGATGAGATTTATAATCTTGCAGCACAATCACATGTAGCTGTTTCTTTTAAAAATCCAGTATTTACTACTCAAACAGGCACTCTTGGATCTGTTTCTATTCTTGAAGCAGTTAGAAACTTAGATAATGATTGTAAATTCTATCAAGCATCATCATCTGAAATGTATGGTGGAGCAAATGAAGAAATGTTGAATGAAGATTCATTATTTGAACCAAAAAGTCCTTACGCAGCATCAAAAGTATTTGCTCACAATATGACAAAACTTTACAGAGAATCATATGATCTTTTTTGTTCAAATGGTATTTTATTTAATCATGAATCACCACATAGAGGAGAAACATTTGTAACTAGAAAAATATCCAGAGCAGTAGGGAGGATTTCATTAGGAATTCAATCAAAATTAACTTTAGGAAACCTCGACGCTTCTAGAGACTGGGGCTTTGCAAAAGATTACGTTGAAGGAATGTGGATGATGTTGCAACATGACGCACCTGATGATTGGGTTCTCGCTACAGGGACAACCCAAACTGTAAAAGATTTTGTTGAAGAAGCATTTAAGATTGTAAATTTAGAATGGTCTGATTATGTTGAAACATCTGAAAAGTACTACCGACCAAACGAAGTCAATTATTTATTAGGTGATTCTTCAAAAGCTCAAAAAGAACTTGGATGGAAACCAAAAACAAGCTTTAAGGACTTAGTAAAAATAATGGTCGAAAGTGATATTGAGCTTGCAAAGAGAGAGTCTGTTTTGCTAAAAGAAGGTTTATTAAGTCCAACATGGGAAAACCCAAAAATTTAATTATTTTTTAAAAACCATTCATAAGTTTTGATTAAACCATCATCTAGTGAAACCTGCGAGAACCAACCTAGCTCGTTAATCTTACTTGAGTCCAATAATTTTCTAGGATTTCCATCTGGCTTGGTTTGATCAAACTTTAAATCACCTTGATAATCTATTACGTTTTTAATTTTTATAGCTAATTCTTTTATTGAAATTTCTTCTCCACTACCAACATTTAGAATGTCTTCATCAGTATCTTTTTGAATAAGAAGAGAAATTGCTTTTGATAAATCCTCAACATATAAAAATTCCCTTAAAGGTTTACCCGAACCCCAAATTTTAAATTCTTTTTCATTGTTATTTTTCGCTATGTGCATTCTTTTTATAAGTCCAGGTATAACATGACTGTCTGTTTCTGAAAAATTATCATTTGGACCATATAGATTTGTAGGCATAAGATTTATTACTTTATGCCCAAATTGAGCTTTAAGTGATCGTCCTAGTTCTATACCTGACAATTTAGCCATGGCATAAGGAGAATTTGTTGGTTCCAATTTACCGTCCATAAAACTATCTTCCGAAATAGGATTTGCAGCATTTAAAGGATAAATGCAACTACTCCCTAAATTAATTATTTTTATATTTGGATGAGGTAAGCAGGACTCCAGAACATTTATATTTATTTTTAAGTTTTCTAATATGAACTCTGTTCGGTTTGTATTATTTGCAACTATTCCACCTACTTTTGCAGCTGCATTTATTAGAATATCAGGATTTGTTTTATCAATAAATTTTTTAGTTTCATCCAAATTAAATAAATCAGCATCATTTCTGGTAGCAGGGATAATGTCGTAGCTATCATCTAGTTTTACAAGGGTTGATTTTAATGATGACCCAACCAAACCATTACTTCCAAAAATTAAGACTTTTATTTTGATTCCTTTAATTTATATATTTAATTGTATATTTTAAGAATACTTAAAACATATTTTGTATATTATTTCTGTAATATTAGATATATTAAGCAACAATTAAATGATAGAAAATAAAACAAATCTTTCGCCAATAAACATCCCACCTTTTGTGCTTAATGACTTGATACTTAAAGAACACACTTTTGTATCAAAAATTCTTCTCATTATAAAAGGTAAAATTCTTTCCTTCGTGATTAACAATTTTGAAGGCAAGTTTTTTTGCAAAGTAATAAATTTTTATTATAAAAAAAATGGAAAAATATATTCTGATGGTTCCGAATATTTTAAAGAAATTAATAACAAAAAATTTTATTATCCTAATAATAGAATTTTAAGAATAGTTAACAATGAAGATTTGTTAATAAAAAATATTAGGGCATCTTACTGCCTTGATGAAATAGATTTCAGTAATAATGACGTAATTATTGACTGCGGTGCGAACGTCGGAGAACTCAAATTAGCAATTGAAGCTTATGGAAAAAATATTAATTACTTCGGTTTTGAACCTGATGAAGCAACATTTAAATGCTTGTCTAAAAATAATTCTGACAATAAAAATTTATTTAATAAGGCATTATCAAATAAAAATGAAAAAAATAAATTCTTTCTGGATACTGCGGGAGGAAATTCCTCTTTAGTCTACTTCGGAAAAGATAATTTTATAGAAATTGATTGTGTCAGGTTAGATATGATGGATATTCCTAAAAAAATAAAATTATTTAAAGTTGAAGCTGAAGGATTTGAACCAGAAGTATTATATGGTGCAGAAAAAATATTAAAAAATATTGAATACATATCAGTAGATTTTGGCTCTGAGAGAGGCATGGATCAAAAAAATACTGTTATAGAAGTAAATAGTTTTCTTCTAAACAATAACTTTCAACTTTATAAATTTAGTAACCACAGAACCGTTGGGCTTTATAAAAAAGATTCTCTGGAATGAAAGTCTATTGGCCATCTAATTTGAGCTCAGAAATTGAAAGGTATATTAATTCATTAAACACAGATAATGATGGATTTAAATATTCACCATCAAGAAATAATTTAACAGAATACGGAGAGTTATTAGAACTCGGATTTAGTTGTTATGCTCTAAAAATAAACTATATTATTTCTTCTAATAAACTCAGTGACTCATCATATATTGACAAATGGAGTTATTATCTTAATTCATTTCAATCAGAAAAAAATATTTTTGGTAAGAATTCATATGTAGATAAGTATTTGGTTGAATATCATAATCTCTTTAAATTTTCGACACTCTTTAAAGATACTCTAAAAAATACAGCAAATATTTTTTCAAATCAAAAATATGAAACAAGTTCTTCAAAATTAAAATCATATATATTTGCTGAAACAAAACAAGCAATATCAACCTTGTTTCAAGTTAGTAAAATAAGCAAAAATGTGTTTTTAAGTTTTCCTAAAACTGAAAAAGATATTTTCGATAAACTTGATTACTTTAATTGGAGTAAACCTTGGAACGCAGGTGCCCAATTTGCCAATATTTGTATGTTAACAAACACACAATTATCATCTGAAGAGTCGTCAAAGAATAGTAAATATCTTCAATCTTATATTAAAACTAAGTTTAATTCAAAAGATGGTTTCTACTATAGTGGTAAAACTTCTGATAAAAGAGAATTAGTTAATGGTGCAATGAAAGTTATAACTGGATTAGATTGGATAAATTATGAAATTCATAGTCCAGAAAAATTGATTAATTTTTGTCTAAATTACAAAGTAGATCATGAAGGCTGCGATATTGTTGATGTAGTTTATGTTTTGTATAAATGTTCAAAGCAAACCGAATATAAAAAGAAAGAAATAATTCAATATTTTGAATCATTGGAACCAATAATTTTTAAGCATTATTTTGAAGATGAAGGAGGTTTTTCTTACTTTGTTAATAAAAGTCAGACTCATTACTATGGCGTTGAAGTTACAAAAGGAAAAAACTTGCCGGATATTCATGGTACTCTTCTTTTAGTTTGGGCAATTTCAATGATGGAAGAAATTAGAGAATTAGATAGGTTTAATTTAAAAGTTATAAAACCCTAGATTACTTTTCTTTAAAAATATTAATAATGAAGCCAGTTATTGAAAGCTGAGCCCCAAGAATAATAAAGAGAAACAGTATATCGTCACTGATGATTGTATCTTTGATACTCAGAATCCATAAAGCTATGTTATAAATAAATATTAAAAATCCAGTTAGAAAAATAATCAATCCAGGAATTATTAAAGTTTGTAAAGTCCTTTTATAAATGTAAAGCCCTATAAGGTTCCCAAAAACAATAATTGGATATTTAATTCCAATAAACGATTTTCCTTCAGACCGTTGTTTTAAATTTATATCAACTTCATCAATTTTGAGATCTCTTAACTTTGCATCCAAGAGTATTTGCTGAGCTGCATTGTAATTACCAATAATTTTTGAGTTAGCAATGTATTTCTTACTTAGATATATGAATCCATTAGTGGGATCAGATATATCAATGGAAAAAAGTTTTAAAAATATTTTAAATATCTTACTTCCAAATCTTCTATGTAAAGGCATTTTATAATTTGAACTTTTATGAAATCTATTTCCGTAAATTACATCTTTATCTGTATGCATATCATTTTCTAGAAATCTGTCTAAATCATCTAAATCCATTTGTCCATCACCATCAACTTTGAACATACCATTTACTCCTTTTTCTTTTGAGTGCATACATAATTCTCTTATCGCATTACCTAATCCTTTATTTTCCTCAACATACAGAAGTTCAATATCTTCTAGTTCTTCTAAAATTTGTCTTGAATTATCAGATGACCCATCGTCAAAAAATATTATTTTAAAGCTCATATCATATTTTTTTTCTAAATCTGAAATCTTAATTTTTAAATCTTCATATAGTTTTTTTATATTTTTTTCTTCATTAAATACGGGAATACAAATGTTTATTGTACTTTTCGACATACATTCAATATAATCAATTAAACTTTTTTAAAAAGAAGTATTTTGTTAAAGCAATTTTTACGATTTCAGGCAAACTCAATTTTGAGTGTAACTTTGCGCTCATCTGCTATTTATCTATTTACAGACATATTTAGATATGAATATAGTCTCGTCTTCTGGATTTCATTTGTAGTAGTAACAACAAACAGTTACTTCATACAAAAAAAATATGTGTTTAAAACCAGTTCAAATCAATCTTTTCTTAAATACAACTTTGTTACTTTAGCATTAAGTTTTATAGAATTTTTCTTTTCCAACTTTTTAAGGCTCTACTTTGAATTAAATGTTTATGCTTTTTTAATTGCTGGTGGGACTGTTTTTTTAATGAGATTTTTATTAAATAAATATTTTGTTTTTGGAAGTAAAAATGAAAAATAAAAAATTAAATAAAATTGTTCTCATCTTGTTTTATTTCGTACTTCCATTGATGTTTCTGAAAATTGATTACAGATTTATTGAGACATTTAACTGTTGTCAGGATGATCACGATTATTATTCACATGCTGAAACAATTGCTATAGATTTTGACTTAAATTATGACAATCAATTTGTAGGGTTTGAGACAGAACGATATAACAATAATGGTAAAGTTGCTCCGAAAGGTTTTATTGGTACTGGAATATTTTCTAGTCCATTTCTTTTCATTGGAAATTTATTTGAAAGTTTATTTAATTTTTCAAACAATATCTTTAATTTAAGAATTGCAATTTATTCTTTGTCTTCAATATTTTATTTTTATTTATCCATATTTTTGATGACCAAAGTGTTTGATTTATTAAATATCAATTTTAACCCAAACCTTATATTTATAATTTTTTTTGGTTCCGGTATAAGCTATTTTGCATTTGAAAGATACAGTATGTCTCATGTATATGAGGCATTTTCTATAACTTTGATTATTTACTTAACTGTAAATTTCTACAAAGAAACAGGTAATAATAAAAATTATTACTCGATTTTAATTCCATTAGCTACACTTTTATCTTTCTCAGTTAGGTGGGTGAATTATTTTATATTTTTTATTCCATTAATTATTAAATTATTGTTCAATGAAAAACTGTTAACAAAAAATCAAATTCTAAAGAATAAATATTTTTATATATCGTACGGAATTTCTACTCTATTATTTCAGTATTTAAACTATCTAACTTATGGAATGATTACATTTAATCCAGAAGATATCTATGGCACATCAAATAGGTTATTCACATTTTTCAATAACGACATCGGAATATTGTTTAGTAAAGTTGTAAATTCTATTTATGTAATATTAGTTTCTCCTGAGTTTGGAATTATTTGGTTTTCA
>CAZGVS010000020.1:2381-13768 GCA_964529275.1 uncultured Candidatus Pelagibacter sp. | reverse complement strand
AAAACACCAGAAGAATTAGATGATAAAATTATTGAGATGATAAATACTGATAGACCTGTGATATTTGATTGTATGGTTGATAAGCAAGAGAACTGTTTTCCAATGATACCATCAGGAAAGCCACATAATCAAATGCTTTTGGGACCGAAAGATCAGGAAGAAAACAAAATTACTGGCAAAGGAAAAACCTTAGTCTAATGGCAAAATCAAAATCAGCTTACAGTGTACCTGGTAAATTAGGAAAGTTTAATACTCATATTATTGTTGTCTGGGTAGATAATGAGGCAGGTGTTTTAGCTAGAGTGGTCGGTCTTTTTTCAGGGAGAGGATACAATATAGAATCTTTGGCGGTAGCACAAATAGATGCAAAACTTAATATTTCAAGGATTACAATTGTGACCACTGGAACACCACAGGTAATAGAACAAATAAAACTTCAGTTAAAGAAATTAGTTCCTGTTCATAAAGTGGCAGATTTTAAAAGAGAGGATAAAAAAGTAATCTTTAAAGAAATGGCATTATTTAAATTGGTATCAAATAATAATAAAAGGCAAAAAGCCTTAACTGCTTGCAAAAAGTATGATGCTGTAATATTGGATAAGACGAATAAATCGTGCGTAATACAGGTCACTGCACTTAGAAGAGAGATAGATAAAATGTCAATTAATTTAAAAAAATTTGGATTGGTAAGTGTATCAAGAACAGGAGCAGTTGCAATGACAAGAGGTTCAGAAGTATTTAAATAATTAATAGGAGATAAAAAATGAAAATGTTTTATGAAAAAGATACAAATGTAGATTTGATAAAAGGAAAAAAAATTGCAATTTTTGGTTATGGAAGTCAGGGACATGCACATGCACTTAACCTAAAAGATAGTGGAGTAAAGGAAGTTGTTGTGGCTTTGCGAGATGGCTCATCAAGTAAAGAAAAAGCTGAGTCTAAAGGATTAAAAGTAATGAACTTGTCTGATGCAGCCGAGTGGGCAGATGTAGTTATGATTTTAACACCAGATGAACTACAAGCATCAATATATAAAAACCATATTGAGCAAAGAGTTAAAGAGGGAACATCAATTGCCTTTGCTCATGGATTAAATATTCATTACGATTTAATTAAAGCAAGGAAAGATCTCGATGTATTTATGGTTGCGCCTAAAGGACCTGGACATTTGGTAAGAAGTGAATTTGAAAAAGGTGGTGGTGTTCCATGTCTTTTTGCAGTCCATCAAGATGGATCAGGAAAAGCAAGAGACTTAGCAATGTCTTACGCATCAGCTGTTGGTGGTGGAAGATCTGGAATAATTGAGACAACATTTAAAGATGAAGTTGAAACCGATTTATTTGGGGAACAGACTGTTTTATGTGGGGGCTTGGTTGAACTTATAAAAAATGGTTATGAAACATTAGTTGAAGCTGGTTATGAGCCTGAGATGGCTTATTTTGAAACAGTTCACGAGGTAAAATTAATAGTGGATCTTATTTATGAGGGTGGAATAGCTAATATGAATTATTCAATTTCAAATACTGCAGAGTATGGAGAATATGTTTCTGGACCTAAAATTATAAATAAAGAAGAGACAAAAAAAAGAATGAAAGAAGTTTTGTCAAAAATACAATCTGGAGGTTTTACCAAAGAATGGATGGAAGAGTGTAAAAATGGTCAAAAAAATTTCTTAAAAACAAGAGAAAAACTTGCCGAACACCCAATAGAAAAAGTTGGGGCTGGATTAAGATCGATGATGCCTTGGATTACAAAAAAGAAATTAGTAGATAGTGATAAGAGCTAAATATTTAGCACCAAATTGGGTTTAACAATTATTTTATTTTGCAATCTACACGAGAGGTAGTATTATCCAAAAACAAAATATTAAAAAAATGAGCTCTAAAGAAAAAGTATTTATTTTTGACACTACAATGAGAGATGGTGAGCAGTCACCCGGTGCATCTATGAGCGTTGAGGAGAAAATTCAAATTTCAAGAGTATTTGACGAAATGGGAATTGATATAATTGAGGCTGGTTTTCCAATTTCTTCTCCTGGCGATTTTGAAGCAGTAAGTGCAATTAGTAAAAGTCTTAAAAATTCCATCCCATGTGGGTTATCAAGAGCAATGAAAAAAGATATTGATGCTTGCTATGAGTCTTTAAAACATGCTCCAAGATTTAGAATTCATACGTTTATTTCAACTAGTCCTGTGCATATGAAGCATAAATTAGATATGTCAAACGATCAGGTTTTAGACGCGATCAAAGAAAGTGTAACCTATGCAAGAAAATTTACAGATGATGTTGAATGGTCATGCGAAGATGGAACAAGAACAGATTTAGATTTTATGTGCAAGACAGTTGAGTTAGCAATTAACTGTGGAGCAACAACTATAAATATTCCTGATACAGTGGGTTATTCAATACCTGAGGAATTTGCAAGAACTATCACTCATTTAAAAAACAAAGTTCCAAATATAGACAAAGCAATATTATCAGCGCACTGCCACAACGACCTGGGACTTGCAGTCGCAAATGCATTAGCGGGATTATCTGCGGGTGTTAGACAAATTGAATGTACAATTAATGGAATAGGAGAAAGAGCTGGCAATGCAGCTTTAGAAGAAATAGTTATGGCTTTAAAGACAAGAAATGATTTAATGCCATATGAGACAGGAATTAAAACAGAATTAATTAGTAAAGCATCCAAGATTGTCTCAAATGCAACAGGTTTTCCAGTTCAGTTTAATAAAGCAATTGTGGGAAAAAATGCATTTGCGCATGAATCTGGCATACATCAAGATGGAATGTTAAAAAATCGTGAGACATACGAAATTATGACTCCTGAAAGTGTTGGAGTAAAAAAAACATCACTTGTAATGGGGAAACACTCTGGAAGGCATGCTTTTAAAGATAAACTAAATGATCTTGGTTATACTGATGTGACTGATGACGTAATTCAAGCAGCATTTGGAAAATTTAAAATATTAGCAGATAAGAAGAAGCATATTTACGATGAAGATATTGTTGCACTAGTAGATGATAGTTTAATAATTGATAATAAAATAAACGCAATTAGTCTTAAATCTTTAAAAGTTTTTGCAGGGACAGGCGAGCCACAAAAAGCAGAAATGACTTTAGATGTCTTTGGAGACGTTAAAAAAACTACTCAAACAGGAGATGGCCCTGTAGATGCTATATTTAAATGTATAAAAGAGCTATATCCTCACAATGTAAAATTATCTCTTTATCAAGTCCATGCAGTAACCGAAGGTACAGATGCACAGGCTACTGTCAGTGTCAAAATAGAAGAAAACGATAGAACAACTGTAGGTCAATCGTCAGATACTGACACTTTAGTTGCGTCTGCAAATGCGTATTTGAATGCGTTAAACAAAATGTTAATTAAACGAGAGAAAAAAGCACCATCTCAAAATATCAAACACCAGAAAGTGAGAGGAATATAAATGGGAATATTTAAAAATATAACTAAGATTTGGTCTCAAGATATGGCTATCGATTTAGGAACAGCGAATACCTTAGTTGTTTTAAAAGGACAAGGGGTAGTTTTAAACGAACCTTCAGTGGTTGCTGTAGTAGATAACAAAGGAAAAAAATCTGTTTTAGCCGTAGGAGATGAGGCAAAAACTATGCTTGGAAGAACTCCTGGAAATATTCAAGCTATTAGACCTTTGAGAGATGGGGTAATTGCAGACTTTATTGTTACAGAGGAGATGATAAAACATTTTATTAAAAAAGTTCACAAAAGAAGTACATTTGCAAACCCAAGAATTTTAATCTGTGTACCAACTGGTTCAACGCCAGTAGAGAGAAAAGCAATTCAAGATAGCGCAATTGCAGCAGGTGCAAGAAAAGTTCAACTTATTGAAGAACCAATTGCAGCTGCTATTGGAGCAGGATTGCCTATTTCAGAGGCAACTGGTTCAATGGTAATTGATATTGGTGGAGGTACGACAGAGATAGCAGTGATGTCATTAGGAGGAGTTGTTTATTCAGAGTCTTTAAGAGTTGCAGGAGATGCGATGGATCATGCTTTAGCAAATTATATGAGAAAAGAATATAATCTTTTGATTGGTGATAGTACAGCAGAAAAAATAAAAAAAGAAGTTGGAACAGCTATACCGACTAACAATAATAAGTATCCAGTTAAAGGAAGAGATATTAGATCTGGAACACCTAAAGAGGTAAATATCACAGAAGACGATACGGCCGAAGCTTTAAATCCAATAATCAAAGAAATGGTTAACGGTATTAAGGATGCATTAGAAAATACTCCACCAGAACTTTCAGCAGACCTAGTAGATATGGGGTTGACACTAACTGGAGGAGGAGCTTTGTTAAAAAATATTGATAAAAGGTTTTCCAAAGAAACTGGTTTGCCCATTCATATCGCTGACGATCCTTTAGCTTGTGTCGCAGTAGGGACTGGAAAAGCACTAGACCAAGAGGAAACATTCTCGACAGTATTATCTGAGTACTAAAATTTATGTCTGCGGGTAGAGATGACTTTGTTATTGCTATTCGATCAGCATTTCTTAAGAGAGAAAATAAGCAAAAGTTTTCCCTTAGTGGCTTGTTATTATTCTCAATTTTTTTGATACTTTTATCTAAGTTTAACATTAAAGCCGTCGATTACCTTAGGTCTGGAATAAACGAGGGTGTTTACAGATTATCTTTTATTGCATCTATACCTGAGCAAGAGATTAAAAAAACCTCAATTTTAATTCAAAATCATTTTAATATGTATGAAGAATACAGTGAGTTGAAAAAAGATTATATTGATCTGAAGGGTAAGCAATTTAATGTTGATTATCTTCAATCAGAAAATAAAAGGCTTAAAAAAATAATTGATGAATACATAACAGACTCTAACAAAGTAGTTGCTAAAGTATTAATTGACAAGAATAGTCCATTTCTTAAATCTATAATTTTGAACAAAGGTAGCAAAGAGAATATAAAACTTGGAACTGCTGTTTTAGATGGAGAATATTTAATAGGAAAGATAGTTGAGGTTAATTATTCTACTTCTAGGGCACTCTTAATTTCAGATTTAAATAGTAAAATACCTGTAATAATTGAGCCAAACAGCATTTTATCTATATTAAGTGGCTCAGGTAAAACTTACGGACAAATACAATATACTAAGGACGAAAGTGATCTAAGCATAGGGAGTATTGTTTATACATCGGGATCAGGGGGAATTTTTAAATCAGGCATACCAATAGGAAAAATAATTTTTGATAGAAACACAAATTCTAAAGTTGTAGATTTTTTCACAGATCTTAATCAGCTTACTTTTGTGAAATTAATAACATTTGAAAAGGATTTACAAAAATGACTGGAATAAAAAGAAAAATTATCCTATCAAAGGTTTATAAGTTAACACCATTAATATTATTATATTTTTCAGTATTAAATGAATTCGATTTCAACTATTTAAATTTTAATTTATTTTCATTTAATTTTACATCTATTCTTATTTTTTATTGGTGTCTCAAAGGATATGAAAATCTTGGTTATGTTCATATTTTTTTAGCCGGACTAATAAATGATGTAGTTATTGGGTTTCCAATGGGTGTAAGTGCGTTTAGCTATCTTTTGATATGTGGGTTTTCTGCTTATTTAAGAAATATAACGCTTAGACCCAGCTTATTAAATGATTGGTTTTTTTTCTTATTTACAATTTTAGTTGTAACTTCGGTAAATTATATTCTTTTATCTTTTATATTTTCTGCAGAAATAAATTATTATGATTTGTTAGGTAATATTATTTTTACATTTTTTTTGTATATAATATTTGCATATATATTTAACAAATTTCAAAAAATAACATTTAAGGAGAGCAATGATTAGTGGCGATAGCGACTCTAGTTATAAAAAACTAAATGTAATTAATAGAAGAATGTTTATTTTTTCTGCTGCTAAGGCGATAATTTTTTTTGGTATAATCGGGAGACTATTTTCACTTCAAATAAATGAAAACAAAAAGTATTTAACCCTTTCAGATAAAAATAGGTTGAGAGAGTCTAAGCTTCCTCCGGTGAGAGGTGAGTTCAAAGACTTTTTTGGAAAAACAGTTGCAGGAAATTTTAAAGTCTATCAACTTCATGTAGTTCCTGAGCAGGTAGAAAATTTTAGAAGATTATTGATTAGAATAAAAACAATTTTAAATTTGTCTGATCGTGAGATTACAAAGTTGGTTAAAAGAAAAAATAAACAAAAACCATGGGAAACACTTGTTATATCAGAAAATTTATCTTGGGAAGATTTTTCAAAAATCAATTTTTATTTACACGAATTATCTGGGGCAAAACCTGTTATTACACTTGGCAGAAGCTACCCATTCAAAGAAAATTATACTCATGTACTAGGATATGTAGCTCAAGCAAGTCCACAAGATATATTGTCTAATGAAGTTATTAAGCAAAGAAATACACCAGGACTTAGAGTTGGAAAAACGGGTTTAGAGAAAACATTTGAAAATAAACTAATTGGTACAAATAGTGTTCAAAGATATGAAGTAAATGCTTACGGGAAAAAAATAAAACAAATAGATTTTAAAGATGGAAAAAAGGGAGAAACAATCCATCTTACCATAGATACAGAAATACAAAATTTTACTACTGAACTTCTAAGAGGGAAGGCTGGATCCATTTGTGTTATGGATATTTATACTGGTGAAATTATTGCAATGAATTCAGCGCCATCTTTTGATCCTAATATGTTTCTTTACGGGATGAACGAAAAAAAATGGAAGGAAATGCAAAAAGATAAATTAAAGCCGTTGTTAAACAAGACTATTTCAGGTTTATATTCACCAGGTTCAACAATTAAACCAATTGTTGCTTTGTCAGCCTTAGAAAACGACCTAGTCAGAACTGATATGAATGTAAGATGTAATGGCAAGATAGAAATGTATGGTCATACGTATCACTGCTGGAAGAAAAAAGGACACGGAAATGTAACACTTAAAAATGCAATTAAGCAATCTTGTGATATATATTTTTATGAATTAGCAAGAATACTTGGTGTTGATAGGTTAAATATCACAGCAAATAAATTTGGATTAGGGAACAAAGTTTTAGGAGAGTTTTATTCAAACGAGAAAAAAGGATTAGTTCCCTCAACCAAATGGAAGAAGCAAGAGCTTGATGAAAATTGGTATTTAGGAGAAACATTTATAACAGGTATTGGTCAAGGTTATATTCAAAGTAACCCTTTGCAATTATGCTTAATGACAGCGCAGTTAGCGAATGGAGGTCATAAAATTTATCCAAAAATTGTTGTAGATAACAATCAACTTTCCTATGAACAGATTAAAGAAAAAATTAATAATCAAATTAAAGAAAGTAAAAAGAAAGATAATTTCCTTATTAAATCAACCGAAGAGTTTTTGAAACCAAAAGTTAAAGATTATGCACCACTTTATAGAAATCAGGAAAATGTTAAATTTGTACTTGATGCAATGTTTAAATCAACTAACGAGGTTATGGGCACTTCCTACGGATCAAGAATTAACGATCCCAAATACCAATTCGCCGGCAAAACAGGAACATCGCAGGTAAAACGTATAACTGAGGAAGAAAGAGAACTAGATTTAGATATAGAACAGATACCATATAAACAAAGAGATCATGCGTGGTTTGTTGCATTTGGTCCGTATAAAAAACCAAGATACGCTATGACTGTTTTGGTTGAGCATGGCGGATCTGGAAGTAAAGTTGCTGCACCTCTTGCAAAAAAATTATTTAAATTTGTCGTAGACAGACATGAACTGAGAGAAAAAATTAATAGAAAAAAATCGGCAAACGCATAATGTACCAAAGCACATCTTACTCAAATGAATTAACTTTTTTTCAAAAACTAAGAGCAATTGATTATACTTTATTAATAAGTATTTTACTTATTGGAATAATAAGTTGTTTTACAATGTATTCTACAGATGGTGGTGAAATACTTTATCATACCCGAAGCCATATTATTAGATTTGTATTATTTTTTTCATTAATGCTGTTTATTTCATTTATAAATATTAGATTTTGGTATTCTACCGCATACCTATTTTATGTATTTGTTCTAGGATTATTGATATGGGCGTCTTTTTACGGAATTACAGTTTCAGGATCACAGAGATGGATAGACTTATATTTTTTAAATCTTCAACCATCAGAATTAATGAAAATTGCAATAATTTTATGTTTTGCAAAACTTTTTCATAGAATACCATTAAGCAATATCAATAATATATCTACGCTTTCAATTTCATTTGTTTTACTTTTTTTCCCAATGGCTCTTGTTGTTTCTCAACCCGATCTTGGAACATCTATATTAATAGCCTTAAGCGCTATTTGCGTTCTTTGGTTGTCTGGTGTTAATTTAAAATTTTTTATTTATTCGGCTTTATTTTTTTTAATAACAGCACCCTTTATAATTTCTTTTTTAAAACCTTATCAAAAATTAAGAATTTTAACATTCTTAGATCCTAGTAGAGATCCTTTGGGCTCAGGTTATCAAATAATTCAATCTAAAATTGCTGTTGGTTCAGGTGGGTTATTCGGCAAAGGTTTTCTGAAGGGGACTCAAAATTACTTAGAATTTTTGCCTGAAAAGCACACAGATTTTATCTTTACACTATTTTCTGAAGAGTATGGATTTATTGGATCTTTGATTTTATTAATTTTATTTGCAGTTATCATTTTTAGAATAATAAGAATTGGCTCTTCAGCCAGAAGTTATTTCGGTAAACTATTTTGTTATGGTTTTGCAGGTGCCTTATTTATTTTTATTGCTGTTAATATGAGTATGGTATTAGGATTATTGCCAATTGTTGGCTCTCCTCTACCTATAATGTCGTATGGTGGCTCATCAATGTTAGCTACGATGATTGGCTTTGGTATTGTTATGAGCACTAGTATTTACGGAAATCAGGTTATTTAATAAAATTATTTACCAATAGGTTCAATTTGTCACTTAAAAATGTGAATAATAATTATGTAAGTTATTTAAAATGGAAAATAATTATAAAGTTGGAATTATTGGTGCAGGAATTCAAGGAGTTTGCACAGGTTTGTTTTTAATAAAAAAGGGATATCAAGTTACTTTGTTTGATAGAAATGAACCAGGAAATGCTGCATCATATGGTAATGCTGGACATTTTTCACCTTATGCTTCAGTGCCACTAAATAGACCAGATATTTTAAGTGACATTCCATCAATGCTATTAAGTTCAAGAGGGCCTTTAGCTTTAAGATGGAATTATTTTTATAAAATTTTACCTTGGTTTTTTAAATTTATTCTCAATTGTTCAAATAAAAAAATGATGCATACAGCAAAATACATGCATCAGATTTTAGATTTATCTCTCCCAGCATTCGACGAGCTTTTTGATGATGTAAATCTTGATGGTCTTATAGAAAAAAAAGGCATCATGTATGTTTGGGAAAAAAATAATATAAAAAGTAGGGAGTTAGAAATTAATATTAGAGATAAATTAGGTGTAAAGCAAAAAATACTAAGCCCTAAAGAGATTCATGATTTAGAACCAAATCTTAAAACGTTTTATCATGGGGGCGTATACTATGATTATGCTAGACATGCAAGAAATCCAAAGAAAATATTAATTAAGTTATTTGAAGATTTTATTAAAAAGGGTGGAAAATTTTTAAAACTTAATGTCAGAGATTTAGAATTTGATAACGAAAATCCAGTTATAATTACAAACGCTCAAAGATTTATTGTAAATAAATTAGTAATTGCCTGTGGAGCATTTTCAAAACATCTAACTGATAACTTAAACGAGAAAATTCCGCTGGATACAGAGAGAGGTTATCATGTTCATTTTAAAGATATGGATTATTTAATTTCAAGACCAATAGTATGGGCAAATAGAGGATTTGGAATGACGCCAATGGAACAAGGACTAAGAGTGGTCGGTACAGTTGAGTTTGGAGGATTAAAAAATCCATTATCAAAATCAAGAATTAAAAATTTAATCTTGAATGCAAAAGATATGGTAGATGGCTTGGAAGAGCATGACGATGAATGGTTAGGATTTAGACCAACGCTACCAGACTTTTTACCGGTAATTGGACCTTCAAAAAATTATAAAAATATTTATTATTCATTTGGCCATCATCATTTAGGATGGACATTGGGTGCAATATCTGGAAAGATAATCTCTAAAATGATTTCTAAAGAAAAAACTAATTTAGATCTTGAGCCATACAGTTCATTGAGATTTTCTTAATCCGTGCAAAACAAAAACGGATTAGCCTATATATTATTAATTTTTGCGACTTTATTTTGGTCAGGTAATTTTATTGTGGGAAAAGCTGCAAGTATTTATGAAATACCTCCCTTTTCATTAAATTTTTATAGATGGCTATTTGCAGGATTAATTCTTCTTCCTTTCACATACAAAGAAATTATAAATAACTATGATTATATAAAATCTAAAATAAAACTTTTTATTCTTTTAGGTTTTACAAGTATTACTATTTTTAACTCTATTGTTTATTATTCCCTTTATCATACTCAAGTGATTAGCGGGGTATTAATGATTTCAACTATTCCGGTCTGGATAATATTTATTTCATCACTTTTAAAAATAGAAAAAACAAATATCTTTCAGTTATCTGGGGTTGGATTATCTCTTATAGGTGTAGTATTTATTATTACTAAAGCTGACTTAAATTTAATTCGTAATCTTGATTTTAACAAAGGTGACTTAACAATGGTTTTAGCAATGTTTGCTTGGGCAGTTTATTCTGCTTTTTTAAAAAAAGATAAATTTAAAATATCTCAAATTACTTTATTAGAAATAGTAATAATCACTGGTTTAATATTATTAATCCCAATATTCTTATTTGAAATGTCTCTAGGTAATAAAATTAATTTTGGAAAACCTTTCTATTTAACATTATCTTATGTAGTTTTATTTCCGGGACTTGCCTCTTTTTTCTTCTGGATTAAAGGAATTGGAATTATCGGAGCTAATAGAGCGGGGATATTTTTACATTTGATGCCAATATTTGGAGCTATAATGGCAATGATTATATTTAAGGAAAAATTTATGTTTTATCATATTCTTGGTGCAATCTTTATTATAATAGGAATTTCACTATCGAATAAAAAAACTAAAATAAATTAATGGTAAAAAAAATAAATAATAATCTTTCAGCCGACCAAAAATTAATCTTATTTGAGGAGGGTACTGAACCACCAGGATCCAGTGAACTAAATAATGAAAAAAGAGTCGGCGCATATCATTGTGCAAACTGTGATGTAAAGCTTTTTGAGTCCTCTACTAAATATGAAAGTGGATCCGGATGGCCATCATTTTATGAAGCGCTACCAGATGCTTTTGAAGTTAAAACTGATTACAT
>CAZGVS010000020.1:0-2281 GCA_964529275.1 uncultured Candidatus Pelagibacter sp. | reverse complement strand
GCAGATTTAGATAAAAAAATATCAGAATACGTCAGTGGTTTAATACCAGGAGATGGTATCACAGAAACATCAATTGAGTTAAATAATGCTGACACTGATAATATTAATTTTTCAATTTTAGGAGTTAGAAATCTAGACTTACAAAGTGACTCTAATTTTTTTACACAATTTAGTTTAAGAAATGAGGAGAAAAATAATCACGCAAGAATGACGGGAAACCTTGGACTTGGTTACAGAGCATTAAGCTCAGATGGAGCATTTATGTTTGGAGCAAACTCCTTTTTAGACGGAGATATATTCGAAGGACATAAAAGGTTAGGATTTGGTTTAGAAGCAAAAGGGCAATTAGTAGATTTTTCATCAAACTACTATCAAGGAATTACGAGAATGGAGATAGTTGAAGGAACAGAAGAAAAAATATTAAGTGGTTGGGATTATAATTTTACTACTCAAATTCCCCATCACCCATGGGCCAGAGTTAACTTGCAAGGATATAAATGGGGTGCTGAAAAAGGAGTGCTCGATCAAAGAGGAATGGTATACGCAACAGAGTTAGATTTGTCACCAACTACTCAATTTGTTTTCTCTTTAGATAACTCTAGTATTGCATCTGTAGATGATGTTTATAAAATGGAACTTAATTTCGTTTATCCTCCAAGAGAAAATATTGCAACTGCACAAGATGGAAAATCTGATCAAGCTTTTGAAAAATCAAATATGGAAGATAAATTGACTGCGAAAATTAGACGAAATAATAATTTAGCAGTTGAAATACAGGGACAAGTAATAATAACAAGTAAATAAAATGAAAAAAATATTTTTTATAATTATATCTTTAAGTTTGTTTTTATTTAATAAAAGTTTTGCGGCTACTGGAGAAGCAACTGAATACACTATTACTATGACACATTTAGAAATGTGCGATAATACAAGTACAGACACTTCTTGTAATAATCCAGTTGTTTTAGGAACAGGCGCATCTTCAGCCATAGATATTGCTGGAACTGCGGCAGGTGCTGCGGCAGCTAGTTATGGAGATATAACCAAAGCTATTCCTGGAACTACTTATACCTATATGCAAATTACGATGAAAAGACAGTTGACTATAAAAGGTCAAGTTGGTTCATGCTATACTAAAAATAATGCAGCTGATGTAAATACACTTGCAGTGGGAACAACAACTGCTGGAGATCTTGCGTCTATAACAGCTAGTTTTTCTGTTACAGGTACTGATAGAGGAGATAATATTAACTCAGTTACATTATCAGATGGAAGTGATGGTGAAACTGCTGGAACAGTGAGAGAGGGTGATACTTTTTTTCAATATAGATATGAGTTGCCAACAGCATTTACTTTTACAGGAGATAAAGTACCTACAGTTCAAGTTGCGTTTGGTACCTCAGCTGCATTAGGTCATAATGGAACATGTGGTGGGGCAGCAGCTGGAGGGAACGGTTTTTATGGAGATCAACCCGATGTATTAGTTACCTTTATTGACTAATTTTCTAATAACTTATTAAGTTCACCTTTTTTTTCAAGCTCTCTTAATTCAACAAATCCCCCAACGTGGTATTCATCAAAAAAAATTTGAGGAATAGTTCTTTTACCATTTGATTTCTGTATCATTTCATCTCTTAGATTATCTTTTGTAGATATATCTATTTCTTTGAATTCTAAGTTATTTCTTTTAAACAATCTTTTTGCTGCATCACAAAATGCACAAAAAGGACCTGTATACATGATGATGTTTTTCATACCTTATATATAATCATTTTTTTTAATTTTTCTTCTTATTTCTTTACGTGAAATTTCAAATTTTTTGGCATGTTTTATACTTTGATTTTTTGCTCTTTTTCTCCAAAGTCGAAACGAAGACGGTTTTAATTTTTTTCTCATTATCTTGATTACATCAGTTTCTGATTTTCCAGTTTTTTTTTTAATTTCCTCGAACGTAATACGATCTGCCCAGGCTGCCCACACAACCCAATCTGGACTTTTTACATTTGGCTCTGGATTTTTGACTTTGGTTTGGGGCCTGTGACTTTTTTTCATAAGATTTCAATAAACTATAAAAAAAAATTTAATGCAATTTAAGAAGGGTGTGATATATTGTTTTAGATAGTCCTATTTAGCCATCTTTAGCTCCCGGTTTTTTAGGGCTATCCATCCAAAATGCTTCCCCTAGAATATTTTCTTTTTTTACAGATAATATTGTTTTTATTTATTACCCCTGGAACACCGAGAATAGTAATTATTTCATTTTCAATTAATTATGGAGTTA
>CAZGVS010000019.1:0-14016 GCA_964529275.1 uncultured Candidatus Pelagibacter sp. | reverse complement strand
TAGTTTTCAATTCCCGCACATGATCCAGTTGCCTCAATCATTTCCAAATCAAACTTAGTTCTTTCCTCTAATCTTTGTGCTTCTAGTAATTTATTCTCTGCTTTATGTTTTTTAAGTGTAACTTCTAGCTCTTTTCTAATATTTATTACTGCTTGTTCAATAGTAGGTTTTGGAGTGATATAATGACTGTTAGCGTAAATTTTGATTAAATTTAATTCTCTTACTTGATCGCCAGTCAACGGATCAAACTCTTCGATATTCTCTAATTTATCACCGAATAAACTTAATCTCCAAGCTCTATCCTCTAAATGGGATGGAAAAATTTCCAAGTATTCACCTCTTGCTCTGAATGTACCTCTAAAAAAATTCTGATCATTTCTTTTATATTGTAAAGCAACAAGTGATTTAATTATTTGTTCGCGGTTGTATTCGTAATTTTTTTGTAATGTTAAAGTCATCTTGCTATATGCTTCGACCGATCCAAGTCCATATATACAAGAAACACTTGCTACGATTAATACATCGTCACGTTCAAGCAAAGATCTAGTAGCTGAGTGCCTCATTCTATCTATTTGCTCATTAATTGATGCTTCTTTTTCTATGTAAGTATCTGATCTTGGAACATAAGCTTCAGGAGTATAATAATCATAATATGAGACAAAATATTCAACAGCATTTTCAGGAAAAAAGCTTTTCATTTCTCCATACAGCTGAGCCGCTAATGTCTTATTAGGAGCTAGAATTAAAGCTGGTCTATTTGTTTCTTCTATGACTTTTGCCATAGTAAAAGTTTTACCAGACCCAGTTACACCAAGTAGAACCTGATTAAATTCACCTTTATTAGCGCTTTTAACTAAACTTTTAATAGCCTGAGGCTGATCACCAGCAGGTTTAAAATCTGATTTTATTTTAAACTTTTTGCCACCTTCGAGTTTTCCACTTATTTTAGGATTTTTACTCTGTATATCAGTAATTAAATCTTGATAAGTATTTTCCATATATTAAATAACGTATTAGAATAATTTTATATTTCAATGAGCATAATATCAGACAGTTTAAAGAGAATTAAACCATCCCCAACTATCGCAGTTTCTCAAAAAGCAAGAGAATTGAAAGCTGCTGGAAAAGACGTTATTGGTTTAGGGGCTGGGGAACCAGATTTTGATACGCCTGATAACATTAAAGAGGCAGCCATAAAAGCTATAAAAGATGGTGACACGAAATACACCGCCGTTGATGGAACGCTTCAACTTAAAAAAGCTATAGTTGAAAAATTTAAACGAGAAAATAATTTAAATTTTTCAATTGATGAAATTACGGTGGGTGTAGGTGGTAAGCATGTAATTTACAATTTAATGATGGCCACACTTAACAAAGGAGATGAAGTAATTATTCCTGCGCCTTATTGGGTGTCATATCCAGATATTGTATTATTAGCAGGAGCAAACCCTGTTGTAGTTGAGTGTCCAGAAGAACAAGGATTTAAATTAAGTGCAAAAGATTTAGAAGCAAAAATCAATAACAATACAAAGTGGGTTATATTAAATTCCCCATCTAATCCAACTGGTGCATGTTATACAGAACAAGAAATAAAAAATTTATCGCATGTCTTAAAAAGAAATCCACATGTAAATATCTTAAGTGATGATATTTATGAGCATATTACATATGAAGGTTTCAAATTTTTTACAATTGCCCAAGTTCCAGAAATTAAAAATAAAGTTTTTACAATGAATGGTGTAAGTAAATCATACGCAATGACTGGATGGAGAATAGGATATGCAGCAGGTGATAAAGAAATTATTAAGGCTATTAGTAAAATACAGTCTCAATCAACTACTAATCCATCTTCTATAAGTCAGGCCGCTGCTGTTGAGGCTTTAAATGGAAATCAAGATTTTATTCAAATTAGAGCTAAAGCTTTCCAAGAAAGAAGAGATTTTGTAGTTAATTCTTTAAATGATATAGAGGGAATTAATTGCATTAAACCTGATGGAGCATTTTATGTTTTTCCAAGTTGCAAAGGTTTAATTGGAAAAAAAGATAAGAATGGGAACAAAATTAATAATGATTCAGATTTTGTGCAAAGACTATTAGAGAACAATGGTGTGGCAGTTGTTCAGGGATCTGCATTTGGTTTAGAGGGTTTCTTTAGAATTTCTTATGCGACTTCAATGTCTAAATTAAAAGATGCTATGCAAAGAATTAAATCTTTTTGTGAAAATTTAAAATAGTTGATGAAAACAGCTTTAGTCTTTGGATCAACTGGTCTGGTGGGTGGTCATTTAGTTAAAAAATTAATTAAAAGTAATACTTATAGTAAAATAAAAATTTTTGTTCGATCGGATTCTGAAATCAAAGACTCAAAAATAGAAATAATAAATACTGATTTTTATAATTTAGAAAATCACAAAGAAGATATTAAGGGAGACCATTGCTTTGTTTGTATCGGAACTACAAAAAAAAATGCACCTAAAGAGAATGAGTATAGAAGAATTGAATATAATATACCTGTTAAAATCGCTAAACTTGCAAAATTAAATTCAGTGAAATCTTTTCTTTATATTTCCTCTGGTTTTGCCAATCCTAAAAGCACTAGTTCTTATTTAAAAAATAAAGGTGAAGTTGAAGACGAATTAAAAAAACTAAATTTTCTAAAACTTGGAATATTTAGGCCTTCATTTTTAATGGGAAATAGAAAAGAAGTGAGATTGGGTGAAAAAATAGGAACTTTTTTCTTTAAACTTATTTCACCTGTACTTCTGGGGTCTTTGAGCAAAATTAAGCCTATTGACTCAGACATAGTTGCAGAAGTAATGATTAAAGTCGCTAATGAAAGTCTTCAACAAACTTTTTTTGAATCTAACGAGATAGCTAATTTGATTAAAAATAGAAATTAAACTAGTCCCAATCTTACAACCGATCTAGCTGTTTCAGACATACAATCTTTTGCAGGTTTAAATTTTAATCCCAATAACTCTTCTGAATATGTTGTGTCAGTTTGCATTACAATCTCAAGGTCAGGAATCATCGTTTTAGCGCTTGAGTCTAAGTAACTTATTAGTTTAACCATGAAGTTCGGCAGTTCTTTTTTTGGAAGTTTCTTTGCATATTCAGGCATTGCTTCAGCCATTATTTGTGACAACTCGATTAGTTTTTTTACTTCTTTACCAACAATTAATCTTCTTCCCCCAACTTTCCGATTTCCAATACAAGCAACATGTGATTTTGCTACATCTTTTACATCGGATATTAATACTCCCCATTTAGGAGCTGCTGGAAATTTACCTTTTAAAAATTGCTTTACATATTCAATAGAAGTTCCTCCTTTTATATCTAAAGCATCGCCAAATACTCCACCTGGATTAATAGTAGTCAATTTATTTTTTAAACCTTTACTCTCCATATACTCCCAGGCAATTCTTTCTGCTTTTGTTTTAGATAAAAAATAGTCACTTACACCCTCTATCCAATTTTCATCTGTCCAATCATTTTCTCCAAACGAGTAAGGATTAGTTCTATTAGGCTTTCTAAACATCGCAACAATTGATGAAGTAATTATAATTTGTTCAACACTAGCATTCAGGCTAGCCTTTAGAACTCTTAGGGTCCCATCTACCGCAACAGGTAATAATTTTTCTCTATCATTTGAAACTTTAAAAGGGAATGGAGAAGCTATATGCATTATATATTTACACCCTTGCATCGCCTCATTCCATCCATCATCTTTCAAAAGATCTAAGTTAATGAAAGACAATTTATCTATAGATGCATGTTGTTTTATAGTTTCACTAGTTTGATAAATTAAATTGTCATTTCTAATAGTTCCTAAAACTTCATATCCAGCATTCAATAATTCTATGGCAGTATGTTTTGCAATCCATCCACTTATGCCAGTTATTAAGACTTTTTTAGTCATTACTTGTGGGACAGGTGTTTTTCGGCCTCAAGAGCTGCCATACAGCCCATTCCTGCAGCTGTTACAGCCTGTCTAAATATTTTATCTTTTACATCTCCAGCCGCGAATACACCGGGTACATTTGTTTCGGTTGAGTCTGACTTGGTTAAAAGATAACCTTCTTTATCCATATCAAGCTGGTCTTTAAACAATTGTGTAGCAGGATCATGACCAATTGCTATAAAAAGTCCGTCAACTTTTAATTCTTTAATTTCATTTGATTTTAAGTTTTTAATTTTTATGCCTGTTACATTTTTGGGATCTTTTTTTCCTATCACTTCCTCTATTACAGTATCCCAAATAATTTCTATTTTTTTATTTTCCATTAATTTTTTTTGTAGTAATTTTTCAGCACGCAACTCGTTTCTTCTATGAATTAACTGTACTTTTGACGCAAATTTTGTAAGAAACATTGCTTCTTCAACCGCAGCATTCCCTCCTCCCACAACAGCAACGGTTTTTTCTTTGAAAAAAAAACCATCACATGTAGCGCATGCAGATACTCCAAATCCTCTGAGCTCTTGTTCTGATTTTAAATTTAACCACCTTGCTTGTGCGCCTGTTGAAATAATTATACTATCTGCACTATATTCCTGTCCACTTTCTCCAATTGCTTTGAAGGGTTTTGACTTTAAGTCTACAGATGCAATATGATCCTCTATCATATCTGTTCCTACTGCTTCAGCTTGCTCCCTCATTTGATCCATTAACCATGGACCTTGAATTACATTTGCAAATCCTGGGTAATTTTCAACATCAGTGGTAGTAGTTAATTGCCCACCTGGTTGAATACCATGTACCAATATTGGTTTAAGCATAGCTCTTGCTGCATAGACTGCAGCTGTGTATCCGGCTGGTCCAGATCCAATTATTAACACTTTTGTGTGTTTAGTTGGATTTTGATTCATATCAAAGCTATATAGTAATTTATGACCAAATTAAAAGGGTTATTATTGACAGAAGGTATGCATGGAATGATAAGCCAAGTCGAAGGTTTAGCAAAATCTATGGACATAGATTTTGTTCACCAGAAAGTTGAACTAAATTATCCTTGGAAATTAATTCCTCCTAAAATTACCCCAATTAAAAAATTCGTTTTTAAAAAATTTGAGTCACAAAATTTTGATATAATAATTTCTTGTGGAAGAAAAAGTGTAATACCATCGATTTTCTTAAAAAAAAATTCAATAAAAAAAGTTCATAATATTCACATTCAAGATCCCAAAGTTTCAATAAATAATTTTGATTTTATAATTGTACCAGAGCACGACGATTTGAAAGGAAAAAATGTTATTTCATCCAAGGGTGCAATACATTATTTAACAGAAGATGAAATAAAAAATAATCATGATTACCTTTTAAATAAAATAAGTAATGACAAAAATTGTATTCTATTAATATTGGGCGGTCCAAACAAATACTATGAATACAACGATAAAAATATAAAGTCTATTTACGATAAGGTTAAAAAGATCATTTTGAAAAATAATTTACAATTAATAGTTATTCCATCGATGAGGACACCTCAAAGAGCAATCAACTTGGCATTTGATTATTTTGACAAAGATAATATTGTGATAAAAAATACAGACAAAAAAGCATATTTATCTGCTTTATCAATAGCAAAACATATTATTGTAACTTGTGACTCAACATCAATGATATCAGAGTCAGCATTAACAGGAAAACCAATATATATTGCTGAAATACCAAGCAAGAAAAATGATCGCAGGTTTAAAGAGTTCCGAAAACTATTTAAAAATCTTAATATTATTAGAAGTCTTGATGAAAATATTGAAAACTGGAACTATGAAAAACTAGATGAAACAAATAGAATAGCTAAAATTTTAAAAAAAAAATTACTGGATGTCATTTAATAATTCTGTACAAAACAATTCAAAAAAGTTTATAGATCCCTTTGTTCATTGGGAATTAAACGAACCGTTAACACCTGATCAAATAAACGAAATAGTCAAAGCCGATATTGCAAATCCTTCAGAGCACAATCTAAATTACGATGGAACAAGAGCGATAGATGGTGGCAAAGGCGAATTTAGAAAAGGGGATATATCAGGAGGAAAAGCTTTAAAATTTAGATGTTTTATAACAAAAGAAAATACTAATAATTTTCCTGGATTAACAAGTTTTATTAACGAATTACAAAATAAAGAAACTTATCAAAAGATCTCTGATTTAATTGAAAAGGATCTTTCAAAATCTTATGTAAGAGTTGAAGTTATATGTGATAGAGAGGGTTTTTGGTTAAAACCTCATTGTGATATTAAAGAAAAATTACTGTCATGCTTATTATTTGTTAATAAATGCAATGAGAGTGAAGATCTTGGTACTGATTTTTACGATAGTAATTTAAAAAAGGTTAAGACACTTCCATATAAGGATAATTATGGTTATTTTTTTTCAAGTGGACCTAGCTCATGGCATGGTATGGAAAAAAAAAAAATTGTTAAAGAGAGACGATGTTTACAGGTAAATTACGTTACTTTTCCAACTGATTGGAAGGTTAAATAATTATTTATTTAATATCTTGAATTGGCTGAACTTTGAGTTTTTTTGTTTTCAAAGATTTGATAGCCTCTAGAAACGAATAAGCAGTTGACATGTTAGTACAATAAGGAACTTTATTAGCTAAGGTTCCTCTTCTTAAAGCTTTTGCATCATCAATTCTATATTCGCTGTTACCTCCGCCGGTATTTATAACTAAAGATATTTTTTTTGAATTTAAAATATCAACTATATGTGGTCTACCACTACTTACTTTATTTATAATCCTACATTTCAGTCCATTATCTTTTAATATTTTAGCAGTGCCACCTGTTGCAGATAATTTAAAGCCCATTTTTTTCAATCTTTGTGCAATGCCAATTATTTCTTGTTTATGTGAGTCTTTAACTGATAAAAATGCTAAACCCCCCGTGGGAAGTGAATTCGAGGCAGCTATTTGACTTTTTGCAATTGCCATTCCGAAATCTTCATCAAAGCCCATTACTTCACCTGTTGATTTCATTTCAGGTCCAAGGAGTAAGTCACTATCTGGGAATTTATTAAATGGAAAAACAGCCTCTTTAACCGCAAATTTTTTGTTAGTTTTATATTTTAATTTGTATTTAGAAAGCTTTTCTCCTGTCATTATTCTTGAAGCTATTTTTGCAAGAGGTAGTCCATTTGCTTTAGACACAAAAGGGACAGTTCTACTTGCTCTTGGATTTACTTCAATGACATATATTTCGTCTTTTTTGATCGCAAATTGTATATTTAAAAATCCTTTTACTTTTAGAGCCAAAGCCAGTTTTTTAGTTTGAATTTTTAATTCTTTTAAAAGATTATCTTTTATAGATACTGGAGGTAAACAACACGCCGAGTCCCCTGAATGAATTCCTGCTTCCTCAATGTGCTGCATAATGCCAGCAACATATACCTCTTTGCCGTCTGAAATTGCATCAACATCTACCTCCATCGCGTGGTCTATAAATTTATCTATTAATATTGGATTATTTTCAGACGCTTTGAATGCTTCAGTTATAAACTGTTTTAATTGACTTTTGTTATGAACAATTTCCATTGCCCTTCCACCTAAAACATAAGAGGGTCTAACTACTACAGGTAGACCAATTTTTTCTGCTATTCTTATCGCTTTATCAAATTTATTTGCAATACCGCTCTCTGCTTGTTTTAAATTAAGCTTTATTAAAAGATCTCTAAATCGATCTCTATCTTCAGCTAGATCTATTGAAGAATATTGAGTACCGAGTATTGGTAAATTATTTTCATGCAAAAATTTTGCTAGTCTTATAGGTGTTTGACCTCCGAACTGTGCAATTATACCAACTAAATTTCCTTTTTCTTTTTCCTTTCTAATAATATTAAATACATATTCTTCCTTTAGTGGTTCAAAATACAATCTATCACTAGTATCGTAATCTGTTGATACGGTTTCAGGGTTACAATTAATCATGATAGTTTCAAAACCAGCATCTTTAAGAGAAAAACTTGCTTGGCAACAACAATAATCAAATTCTATCCCTTGTCCAATTCGGTTTGGACCACCTCCTAAAATTACAACTTTTCTATTACTAGAGGGATTGGCTTCACAATCTAAATTAATAGAGAAATTTCTTTGATAAGTTGAGTACATGTAAGGTGTAAATGATTTAAATTCAGCAGCACAAGTATCTACTTTTTTAAAAACGGGTAAAACCTTCAAATTCATTCTTTTTCTTCTCACCACTGATTCATGCATTTTGGAAAGCTCAGCTAATTTTTTATCAGAAAACCCTATTGATTTAATTCTATTAAATTCCAAATAATTTTTAGGCAAACCTCTTTTTTTTATTAAGTTTTCTTCCTCGACTAATTCCTTTATTTGATTTAAAAACCAATTATCTACTTTAGAGAGTCTTTGAACCTCAACTAGTGAAATCTTTTTTCTAAATGCCTCTGCAATTAACAAAATTTTATTTGGTATATTTTTCTTTAACTTTATTTTTATTTCTGCTTTATTTAGATAAAATATTTTGTCTAATCCAGAAAAACCAGTTTCAAGAGATACCAATGCTTTTTGAAGTGACTCTTTAAAATTTCTACCTATGGCCATTGACTCTCCAACAGATTTCATGGATGTTCCTAAAATAGCAGGAGATGAAGAAAATTTTTCAAAAGTAAATCTTGGTATTTTTGTAACAACATAATCTATTGTAGGTTCAAATGATGCAGGAGTTGTTTTGGTAATTTCATTCTTTAATTCATCTAATGTATAGCCAACAGCAAGTTTAGCAGCAACCTTTGCTATGGGAAATCCAGTAGCTTTAGATGCAAGTGCAGACGATCTTGAAACTCTTGGATTCATTTCAATTATTACCATTCTTCCATTCCTAGGATTTATGGCAAATTGGACATTAGATCCTCCAGTTTCTACTCCAATTTTTCTTAAACATGCAATTGAGGCATTTCTCATTACTTGATACTCTTTATCAGTAAGTGTTAAAGCAGGAGCAACCGTTACAGAATCTCCAGTATGAATTCCCATCGGATCAACATTTTCTATGGAGCATACAATAATACAATTATCATTCTTATCCCTTACTACCTCCATTTCAAACTCCTTCCATCCTTCAAGACATTCTTCAATTAATACTTGATTAACAGGTGATTCATGTAGACCATTTTTTACAATTTTTAAAAAATCATTTTTATTTTTTGCTATTCCGCCTCCTAATCCTCCAAGTGTAAAAGCAGGTCTTATGATTGCTGGCAAACCAATCTGATTCAATGTTTTCTTTGCATCTTTAATATGATTTATTACCTTTGATTTCGGTAAATCTAATCCAATTTCTATCATATTTTTTCTGAACTTTTTTCTATCCTCTGCATTTGATATTGCTTTAGAGTTGGCTCCTATTAATTCGATTTTATATTTTTTAAGCACTCCTTTTTTTTCAGCTTCCATTGCAATGTTTAGAGCTGTTTGCCCACCCATAGTTGGTAGGATTGCATCAGGTTTTTCATTAATTATAATCTTTTCTAAAACAACCAAAGAAATTGGCTCTATATAGGTTTTATCTGCTACTTCAGGATCTGTCATTATTGTAGCTGGATTAGAATTTACTAAAATTACTTTATAGCCTTCGTCTTTTAAAGCTTTGCAAGCTTGTGTTCCTGAATAATCAAACTCACAAGCCTGACCAATTATAATAGGTCCTGCACCAACCACTAAAATTTTTTTAATATCTTTTCTTTTTGGCATATTTTTTTACATCTTTTAAAAATTCATCAAACAAATAATGACTATCTTGTGGACCTGGATTTGACTCAGGGTGATATTGAACAGAGAATACTGGCTTATTTTTAAGTTTAATTCCCTCAATACTATCATCGAACAATGATTTGTGAGTAATTAAAATATTTCTCGGTAAATTTTTTTTAACAACTTCAAATCCATGATTTTGACTTGTGATTTCTACCTTTTTATTTAACAAATTTTTAACAGGATGGTTTGCCCCTCTGTGGCCAATTTTCATTTTTTTTGTTTTTGCATTTAGCGATAGAGCAAGTAGTTGATGACCTAAACAAATTCCAAATATTGGAATATTTTTATTTATAAGCTCTTTTATAGTTTTTATCGAATATTTACCAGTTGCAGCAGGATCTCCAGGTCCATTAGACAAAAATACTCCATGTGGTTTTAAATCTAATATTTCTTTTGAAGATTTTTTACATGGCACTATAATGATTTCACAATTATGATTAGAAAAGTATCTTAATATATTTTTTTTAATTCCATAATCAATAGCAACTATTTTAAAAATTTTTTTTTTATTTCTTTTAAAACCTATATTTTTTTTCCATGTTCTCAAACCTATCCACTTATAATTCCTTTTGGTTGAGACTTCGCTCGCAAGATCTAGACCGTTGAGTCCAGGCCACTTGATCGAATTTTTCAACAGTTTTTTTATGTTAAATTTTCCTTTCTTGTTAAAGGAAATCGTTCCTTTCGGTGCCCCGTTTTCTCTTATTAGATTAGTTAAACTTCTAGTGTCAAGTCCAGTAACTCCAACAATTTTATTTATTTTTAACCATTCATCTAAATTTTTTAAAGATCTATAATTTGATGGGCTAGTAATTTCAGAGTTAAAAATTACACCACGTGTCCAAATTTTATCAGATTCAATATCCTCATTATTTGTACCAACATTGCCTATATGTGGAAATGTAAAATTTATAATTTGCCCTGCATAAGATGGATCAGATATAATCTCTTGATAACCAGTTAAAGATGTATTAAAGCAAACTTCGCCAGTTGTAGTTCCTTGATATCCAAGACCAATACCTTTTAAAACCAAACCGTTTTCAAGAACCAAAATACCTGACGAAAAATTGAATGAATTTGTATATTTTACTTTTATATTATTAGTCAATTACAACTCATGAGTTAAAGGTTAATACAATAAAACCTAAAATTCCGCAACAGATCTAATGTATAATTTTTAAAAAAATTCTATGATCGAATTTTCTTTAATGTAAATTGTTCTCATGTCTTTAAAAAATAAAATTGAAACTGACTATAAAAACGCATTAAAAAATCAATATAAAGATAAAATATCAACTTACAGGTTAGTATTGTCTGGAATTAAGGATTTGGATATTTTGAATAGATCTGGACCTAAGAAAAAAGAAACAGACGATGAAGATGTAAAAAAACTTTTAAAAAAAATGATAAAACAAAGATCCGAGTCTATAGAAGTGTATAAAAAAGGAGATAGGCAGGATCTTTTGGAAGCTGAACAAAAAGAGATTGATTTATTAATAACTTATTTGCCTAAGCAATTGAACGATGATGAAACTAGAAGTATTTGTAACGAGATAGTTTTAAGTATTGGCGCAAATTCTATAAAAGACATGGGCAAAGTAATGGGCGAGCTGAAAAAAAAATACTCCGATGTTATAGATTTTTCAAAGGCTGGAGGAATAATTAGAGAAATATTAAATAAATGAAATACCCTAAAGAATACATAGATGAGATTAAAACCAGACTTAAAGTTTCGAATGTGGTTTCCAGATCTGTAGAACTAAAAAAAAGAGGTAAAGAATTTGTGGGTCTTTCTCCTTTTAAAAACGAGAAGACACCATCTTTTACAGTTAATGATGAAAAAGGTTTTTACCATTGTTTTAGCACAGGGGAACATGGCAACATTTTTGATTTTTTAATGAAAACTCAAAACTTAAAATTTGGAGAAGCTGTTAAAACTCTCTCGAACCTCGCAGGTATGCAGCCTTATACTTTTTCAAAAGCTGATGAGGAGAGAGAAAATAAACGGAAAATATATTTAGAGATTTATTTGAAATATATTAACTGTTTTCATGAGCTTTTAATATCTAATAATCAAAAGTCAAATCATGTCATAGAGTATCTTAAAAAAAGAAATATATCATTTGACTTAGCTAAAAATTTCAAGATAGGATATGTGGATCAAAGTGTAAATATCTTTGAAAAGTTAAATAAAATTTTTTCTGAAAAATCGATAATAGAAACAGGTATATTTTATTTTGATGAAAAAAAAAAAAAATATGTAGACAGATTTAGAGGAAGACTAATATTTCCGATAAATGATATTTCAGGAAATCCAATCGCTATTGGTGGGAGATCAATAGTCGATAACAGTTTTTATGCTAAATATATAAATTCTCCAGAAACTTTATTTTTTAAAAAAGGTTCTTTGTTATATAACTTAGACAAAGCAAGGAAATTTTCAAATAAAAAAGATCAAATATTTTTAGTTGAGGGTTATATGGATGTAATCGGTCTGTGCAAGGCCGGAGTTGAAAATGTTGTTGCAAATCTGGGCACAGCTCTGACTGACAAACAAATTTTAACTCTTAATCAATTTTTCAATCACATCGTCATTTGTTTTGACTCTGATGAAAGTGGCTATAAGGCAGCTGTAAGAGCTGCAGAAAATTCTTTCAAAGAATTACAACCTGACAAAAAAATTTCTTTTTTATTTCTTCCAGAAAATGAGGATCCAGATAGCTATTTATCAAAAAAAGGAAAAGAGGCTTTTCTTACATATTTTAAAGAAAATTTAATACCAATACATAAATTTATATTTAGTCATTATAAAAAAGAAACTGACAATAGTCCCTCATCACTCGCTGTTTTCGAAAAAAAACTTAAAACTTTGTCCAGCACTATTAAGGACGAGTATATTAAAAAATATATTCTTGAATTTTTCTTAGAAAAAATCTCCGACTTTACACCGTACTCACAAAATAAATACCGAAGGCATGCAATATCAAAAGTTCAAACTTTAAATAAAACTAAAAAAATTTTTAAAGATTCCATGTCAATCAGTATCACAGAGGTAAAAGAGTTTTCTTTTATTTATTTATTATTAGAAAATTCTGACTTAGTAAAAGAAAAATTTGAGTTAATAAAAAATGTGAAATTATTTACGAAAGAAAATATAATTATTTTAGATGAGATTGTTAAAACATTTGAAAGAAATCACTTTGAAAATTTAGAAAGTCTAAATCTTGATAAGCAAATTCTGGACAGAATCTATAAATTTTCTCCTATAAAAATTATAGTAGAAAAAAATAGGGGAAACTTAGATTATCTTGGATCTTTATTAGATGAAATTGCAAGAGACTTAAAGAACATTGAATTAGAATTTAGAATTAAGGAGCTAGAATCGAAATTTTCAAAAGATTTTAATGAAAATACATTTAATGAAATAACTGAGTTAAAAAAGTTACAAAAAATCAACTAATTCAATAAATTTATTCATGGATTTTTTAAAATTAAGGATTATATACATTCTTCAAACTTAATTACACTGTGGAAAGAATTATAACAAAATCGTTTGCGAGATTAATGGGCAGAGGAACCCATAGAGGCTTTATAACTTACGAAGAGTTAAATAAATCATTAGGAAAAAGAAATTTATCAAGTGAAAATTTAGATCAAGCTTTTATCCATATTTTAGACGAAAAAGTAACATTAGTCGAAAAAAAATCTGATTATAAGGTTTTACGAAAAAAAGAAAATTCTTCTAAAGATGAAGGTAAGTCTATTGAGAAGAGTGATGACCCAATAAGAATGTATTTAAGAGAAATGGGAGGTGTTGAACTTTTATCTAGAGAAGGAGAAATAGCAATAGCCAAAAGAATCGAGGCAGGAAAAGATGTAATGTTAAATGCTTTGTCACAAAGCCCTATAACAGCTCAGCAATTTTTTGAATGGAATGAGAAACTGCTAAAAGATGAAATTTTAGTTAGGGAAATTATAGATATTGATACAAATTATATGGAGGATGAGGATACTGGACAAGGCTCAAAACAAAAAAAATCAGAAGGTAACGGTAATAAAGATTCAACCAATGAAACCAATGAAAGTAATGATAATATAGAGGATGATGAATTTAATCCAACTCTGGCTGCGATGGAAAATGAAATTAAACCGAAAGTTTTGGAAACAATTCATAAACTTACAAAGGAATATAATAAATTAATAAAGTATCAAAAAGAAAAATTAGAATGTATTT
>CAZGVS010000018.1:0-14896 GCA_964529275.1 uncultured Candidatus Pelagibacter sp. | reverse complement strand
CGCTTAAAGAAGAATTGCCACCTGGAAAATTTGTGATTGTTGACCAATTTATCGATAGAACTTTTGCGAGAAACAAAACTTTTTTTGACGATGAAATCGTAGCTCACGTATCAATGGCACATCCTACTTCAACTGGATTAATGAATGCTTGTGAAGAGTCAATTAAACAAGAAAAAATAGATTATCAAAGAGGAGGAACTTATGTTGTAATGGAGGGACCTCAGTTCTCAACATTAGCAGAGTCCAATTTGTATAGATCATGGAAAGCCGATGTAATTGGAATGACCAATATGCCAGAAGCAAAACTAGCAAGAGAAGCTGAGATTAGATATGCATCAGTTTCAATGGTTACAGATTATGATTGTTGGCATCCAGATCATGAAAATGTAGATGTGCAACAAGTAATTAAAGTTTTGTTAAGCAATGCCTCTAAAGCAAAAAACATGATCAAAAATTTAATTAATAATTTTGAAAAACATATTGATCCAAATGATCCAACAAATAATTGTTTGGATGTAGCATTAATAACAGCGCCAGAGAAAAGAAGTCAGAAAACAAAAGATAAACTTAAAACAGTAGCTGGAAGAGTTTTGCAAAAATGAGTGATAAAAATATCATAAAAGGATCCTGTGGTTGTGGAAATGTTAATTATAAAATTTCTAATAAACCTTTATTTACCCAAGCATGTCATTGTAAGGATTGTAAAAAGTCAACAGGCTCATCATTTGTAATTCACACAATGGTGATGGAAAATGATTTAAAAATAAGTGGAGATGTTGCGTCTATGGAATTACCTACAGGAAGCGGCAAGGGTGTTAATGCTTATTTCTGTATTATTTGTGGAGTTTATGTTTTTTGCAGATACAATATTTCAAAGGGTAGAGTTGCAGTAAGAACCCAAACTTTAGAAAATTCAATTACTCCTCAAGCTCATATATTTGTAAAAGATAAAGATCCTTGGATTGAAATAACAAATAAAAATATTTGTCATGAAAAAATGTATGACAGGGACAAAACTTGGCCCAAAGAAAGTCTTGATAGGATAAAATGAGAGTTAATGGAAAAAATTATCGGACCATTTGGTTCGAAAATAACATAATAAAAATAATTGATCAAACCAAACTTCCTCATAAATTTATTATTAAAGAACTTAAAACTGTAAATGATGCAATAAATGCAATTAAAGTTATGGAAGTACGTGGTGCTCCATTAATTGGAGCTACTGCAGCATACGGTTTAGTTTTATCTATTATTGAAAACAAAGATCAATCATTTTTAAAAAAATCAGGAGATGAATTAATTAAATCAAGACCAACTGCGATAAATTTAAAATGGGCAGTAGAAAGAATGTTAAATAAACTCAAAGGAGTAAACAGTGATAAAATTCTAGAAATAGCTATTAATGAGGCTAAAAAAATCTGTGATGAAGATATTAATTTCTGCAATCAAATTGGTTTAAATGGACTGAAGGTTATTGAAGATATTTATAACAAAAAGAAGGAAAAGGTAAATATTTTGACACACTGTAATGCTGGTTGGCTTGCTACAATTGACTGGGGCACAGCAACCTCACCAATCTATCATGCGCACAAAAAGGGAATACCAATTCATATTTGGGTAGATGAAACTAGACCTCGTAATCAAGGTGCAAATCTTACTTCTTTTGAATTAAACGAAGAAAATATCTCTAATACTATAATTGCTGATAATACAGGAGGCATATTAATGCAAAGAGGTGAGGTTGATATGTGTATTGTTGGCACTGATAGAACGTTATCTAATGGCGACGTATGTAATAAAGTTGGAACATATTTAAAAGCCTTGGCTGCAAAAGATAATAATGTTCCATTTTATGTTGCTCTTCCATCCTCAACAATTGATTGGAATTTAAAAAATTCAAAAGATATCCCTATTGAGGAAAGAAATTCTGAAGAGCTTTCTCACATTGAAGGGGTTGATAAAAAGGGTAATATACAAAAAATAAATATTTATCCAAAAAAAAGCAAGTCAATGAATTTAGGATTTGATATAACTCCTGCTAAACTGGTAACAGGACTAATAACAGAAAGAGGTATTTGTCACGCTTCTGAAAAAGGTTTAAAAAGTTTATTTGATGAACGATCTTAAAAACTTAGTAATTAAATTTGCTAATAAGTTAAACACAACGAATCTATCGCCTTTAAGATCAGGTAATATATCTGCACGCTTTACAAGTAATAGTAAAAATGGATTTTTAATTACTCCATCCGGAAAACAATATGATACACTCAATGCTTCTGATATTGTCTTTGTTTCTGATGAAGGTGAATATGATGAAAATGATTTAAAACCATCATCAGAGTGGAGGTTTCACAAAGATATTTACTTAAAAAATAAAGATGCTAAGGCAATTGTTCATGCGCATTCTCCACACGCCACAGCTGTTTCTGCACATAATAAAGATATTCCAGCCTTTCACTACATGATTGCGCTTGCAGGTGGAAACGACATTAAATGTGCAAAGTATGCAACCTTTGGTACTCAAGAATTATCTAACAATATTCTGACTGCACTTCAAAATAGAAAAGCATGCTTAATGTCAAATCATGGACAAGTAGCTTATGGGGATAATTTAGAAACAGCTTTTGAACTTGCTCAAGAAGTTGAAAATATTTGCCATCAATATATAAATGCAATAAAAATAGGAGAGCCTAAGATTTTGTCCTCAAATGAAATGGATATAATTTTAGAAAAAGTAAAGAACTATAAAAAAAATTAATGTTTATGAGTAAAGTAGGCGAGCATATTACCTTGGATATTATAGGAACAACAAAAGAGTATGAGCCAAGCTTTTTTGAAAAATTGGTTTATAAAATTGCAAAAAAAGCAAAAGTAACAGTTTTAGAAATATCTAAGTATAAATTTGAGCCACAAGGCTTTACTATAGTTGCTCTTTTAGCAGAATCTCACATTAGTTTTCACACATTTCCAGAAAAAGGGATAATAAGTTTTGATTTTTTTACTTGTGGAAAAATTAATCCAATTGTTGCTTTAGATGTTTTGAAAAAAGAAATTAAACACAAAAGAATTATTAAAAAAGAATTTAACAGAGATGCAGTTGATTATTATGACGATATATATAGTTCACCAGGCCTTAAAAAATTTTATTTAGTAAAGGAAGTGTTTGAAGATTTTAGATCTAAAGTAGGACAACATGTGCAAATATTAGAATTAGAACAGTTTGGCAAATCTCTATTTATTGACAATGAACTTCAAGTAGCGGAAAAAGATGAACATCTTTATAGTTCAACATTTGTTAACTCAGGATTAAAATTAAACCCGGAAAAAAACAATTCAGCAATTATTGGTGGTGGTGATGGCGGTGTTGCAAGAGAATGTATAAGTAAAGGATTTAATTACATTGACTGGTACGAGCTTGACCCAGAGGTAGTTGATGTATGTGAAAAGCATCTAAGCAAAGTTGGTCAGAAAGCAACTAAAAAAAATTCTGTAAAGTGTGTTTGGGGTGATGCATTCGAAAGTATTAAAAAAGTAGAGGACAGCAAGTATGATAAAATTTTTGTGGATTTAAATGATGATCAGTACTGTATAGATTTAGCAGCAAAAAATATAAATTCTTTAAAGAGAATTTTAAAGCCTAATGGTACGATAACTGCTCAAGTTGGTAGCCAAGACAAAAAACCAAAACAAGTCGACAAATGGTTAAATTTGTTTGAAAAAAGTTTTAAAAATACATCCCTAGATAGAATTTATATTCCAAGCTTTGACTGTTCTTGGAATTTTGCCACCTCAATAAACAAATAATTTCTTTTTTAAATTATAAATTTGTGGAATAATATTTTCTTAATTTATTCGGAGGGAAAATGAACGTATTAAAAAAATTCAGCTTGGGGTTATTGATTGCTCTTTTCTTATCGATTTCTGCTAATGCTGATAAAATTAAAATTGGCACAGAAGGTGCTTACCCACCTTGGAACTCAAAAGATGCTTCAGGTAATTTAATTGGATTTGAAGTGGAGTTAGCAATGGAACTTTGCAAAATAATGAAACACGAGTGTACAATTGTAGAGCAAGATTGGGATGGCATGATCCCAGCATTGGTTATGAGAAAATTTGATGCGATAATGGCTGGGATGTCAATCACAGACGAAAGAATGAAGACTATAAATTTTTCTCAAGGCTATGCCGATGAGGTAGCTTCTCTTGCTGTTATGAAGGGTTCAAGCCTTGAAGGAATGGATACACCCGAAGGTATAAATTTATCTTTAGGAGGATCTGATGTTAAAAAAGCACTTAAAACTTTAACAGGTGCTCTTGCTGGTAAAACAGTTTGCGTTCAAACTGCAACAATTCATCAAAATTTTTTAGATTCGGGTGATGTAGGAAAAATTGATGTCAGAACTTATAAAACACAAGATGAGGTAAATTTAGATTTAGCTGCAGGAAGATGCGATGCGGCTTTAGCAGCAGCAGTATCTTTTACTGACTATGCTGAAAAATCTGGAAAACCTGTGGTACTTGTTGGACCAACTTTCTCAGGTGGCGCATTTGGTAATGGCGTTGGTGTTGGAATTAGAAAAGGCGGCACTGATGCTATAGGTAAAAAAGATGCAAAACTTATTAAAGACTTCAACAGAGCAATTAATACAGCTAGAAAAAAAGGTATAATTAGCGAACTAGCTGTTAAATGGTTTGGCTTCGACGCCTCTATGTAAATACTTTAAGATTGGCGACTATAATATATAGTCGCCACTCTATATGGATCTTCTAGCATTTGGAAAAACGGGTTGGGGTGACGAATTATTTTACGCAACACTAATGACTTTAGCTGTGTCGATTACAGCTATGATAATAGGATTTGTTTTTGCTTTAATATTTACTCCCTTAAAACTATCTAATAATAAAATACTAAATTTAATCGGAAATTGTTACACAACTGTAATTAGAGGTGTTCCAGAATTATTAGTTATTTATTTATTCTTTTTCGGAGGTAGTGGAGCAATAATGTATGTTGCCTCAATTTTTGGTTACAATGAATACATAGAAATTAATGCTTTTATTACAGGTTCTTTTGCAATTGGTATAATTTCAGGAGCATATTCAACAGAAGTTTTTAGAGGAGCCATTCAATCAATAGACAAAGGTCAATTCGAAGCTTCTAAAGTTCTCGGTTTTAAAAAACATGTTCATTTTTTTAAAATTATTCTTCCTCAAATGTTAAGATTAGCAATACCCAATTTAAGTAACGTTTGGCAAATTACCTTAAAAGATACTTCTCTGATTTCCGTTACAGGTTTGGTAGAAATAATGAGACAATCGTATATTGCAGCTGGATCAACTAGAGATCCATTATTTTTTTATTCTTTTGCAGCTTTGCTGTATTTGATGCTTACTTATTTAAGCATGAAACTAATAAATAGATTAGAAATCAAATATAGTAAGGGATATTAGCAATGGACTTAGAATTAATGATAAATAGTTTTCCAAAGTTATTAAGCGCAACATTAATAACTCTTAAGCTTTTATCAGCGTCTCTTATATTAGGTTTGCTAATAGGGCTTATATTTGCAATTTTAAGACTAAGTAAAAATACATTTATTAGTAAATTTGCTTATATTTATTCATATATTTTTAGGGGGACTCCTCTTCTAGTTCAAATATTCATTATTTACTTTGGACTTGGTCAGATAGAGGCTTTGAGAGACTCAATATTATGGGTAATTTTAAAAGAACCTTATTGGTGTGCAATAATAGCATTTTCTTTGAACACAGGTGCTTATACATCTGAAATTTTAAGATCAGCATTTCAAACAATTAAACCAGGTTTTATTGAGGCAGGTAAAAGTTTAGGAATATCAAGTAAAATTATCTTTTATAAAATACAAATTCCTATTGCTATTAGACAGTCATTGCCGGCTTATGGAAATGAAATCATTTTGATGCTTAAAGGAACTTCTTTAGCAAGCACTGTAACCCTAATGGATTTGACTGGAGTTGCTAAGTATATAATTTCTACAACATTTAAACCAATTGAGGTTTTTATAGTAGCGGGCGGTATTTATTTATTTATGACCTTTATAATTCATAATCTTATTAAATATTTAGAGAACAAATATAGCTATTAATTAGTAAAAAATTTAATAATTTTTAATTTGATAGCCAAATAGTCTGAAAAGGATCTAATGTAATATTTTTTTCATTTACAAAGGCTCCTATTATAAGTTCCTTTAATTTTTTTTTATTGAGCTGGATTTTAATTTTTTGACCTTTTGAACTTAAATTCGAGACGCACATAATAGTTTGTTTTTTATCTAAACTTATTCTTTTGAATGCAAAAATTTTTGGTCCTAAATTTAACGTTTGTCTATGCGCATTAGGATGGAATGCTTTATTTCTCTGTTTAATATTTAATAAATTAGTTATTTCCTCATAAAACAAGTGCTGTTTAGAACTTTTGTTATTTAATAATTTAACTAAACGTTCAGAACCCCATTTATATCTGTTTAGATCTCTTTTATTATTAGAAATAATATATTTATTCATATCATTTGCTGTTCCAAACATTGAGTTAAAATAAACTGCCGGTACACCTTCAAAAGAAATCATTATCGCATGCGCACATATATATCTTGCATAGTGAAATGTCCCTTTAGGATCTGTATCTGTCTTATGAAATGCGTTAAATAAAGTAATGTTAGTCTCATAAACTTTTTTAGATTTCCCTTTTATTTTTCTAAATGAAAATTCACCGCCATTTTTCTTTAATCTTTTAAACATCTTATTTATAGATCTTTTATTCAGAAGACCCTCTACTGGCCTCATTCCAATGCCATCATGTGATGCTATAAAGTTTAAATAACTGTTCCCAATTTTGTTTTGTGGTAATTTTTTACTCCACGAAGTTATTTTTTTACTATCTTCAAATAAAAGTGAGTGAACTAAAAGAGGCGGTAAAGAGAAATTATAAATCCAATGCGCTTCATCCCTTTTTCCAAAATAGCTAATATTTTCTTTTTCAGGTAGATTTGTCTCCGTCACAATTATTGCTGGACTATTCAAGCTATTACAAATTATTCTTATTATTTTAATGATTTCGTGCGTTTGTTTTAAATTAACACATTTACTTCCACTTTCCTTCCAAAGATAAGCAATAGCATCTAATCTAAATACATTAACCCCATGATTTATAAGGTTAATAATAATTTTAATAAACCTGATCAAAACTTTAGGATTTTTAAAATTTAAATCAATTTGATCACTACTAAATGTTCGCCAAAGATATTGATTTTTGTTAAATATATTTACTTTTTTTAACAAACGATGTTCTCTTGGCCTTACTACATTTTTAGAATTAAATTTTTTATTAACTGTTAAAAAATAGTTTTTACCAGGGGATTTGTTTCTTAAATAGTTTTTAAACCAAAGTCCCCTGGATGATGCATGATTAATTACGACGTCAGCCATTATAAAACTTTTTTTTGAAAAACTTTTAATATCATTCCAATTACCTAGTCTAGGATCTATTTTATAATGATCTTTAACTGCAAAGCCACTGTCACTACTTGATGGATAAAATGGAAGGAAATGAACGATATTAAAGTAATTATTCAAATATTTTGTATAAAATTTTTTGAACTCGGTGATAGATTTATTAGCCCTGGTACCTAATACGCTATCAGCATAACAGATTAAAAGTGATGATTTTTCTGATAAGATAAAATTTTTTTTAGTTTTTCTTTTTGAATTAAATTTTTTAATACTTCCCACTATTTCTTTTGAAAAGTCATATAATTCTTTGTTACTATAATTTTCTTTATAAATTCTTCTTAATTTATGATTTATTAAATTTCGGATTTCTGAGGAATTCATTACTTGTGTTTTCTATTATCCTCATCAACAGCATCTTTTAATCTTTCTAAAAAGTTTGGTATTGCGCTTTTAACTCTACTCCATGTTGGTATAAATGGTGTTTCCATTGGGCTCTTAAAAAAAGACTCTCCTGCCTTCATTATATTGAGGGCAAATAACTCAACTGCTTTCTCTTCAGTATGAGAGTCAAATTTTAAACCATTCATTTCAGCATCACTCCTATATGTGTCTATTAAGTCTAAAGCAGATCTATAATATGTCGCTTTTAAAGATCTAAATGTTTCGAGACTGAATGAATTTCCTTGTGTAGCGAGCTTTCTTATCAATGTTTTTATAATATCAGTAGACATCCTTGAAAGTCCTTTTTTATCATCACCGATTGAAAGTTCCTGATGTTTATGATCGTAAGTGTCTGCTAGATCTACCTGACAAATGTTATTAGGAGAGAAATTTCTTTGCATTTCAGAAAGTACCCCAACTTCTATACCCCAATCAGAAGAAATTCTAAGTTCAGGCAAAATATTTCTTCGAAAGGAAAATTCACCAGCCAGTGGATATTTAAATGACTTCATAAATTCTAAATAATCACTTCTGCCAATCGTTTTTTCTAATGCCGTTATTAAAGGAAACACAAGAAGTCTTGCAACACGACCGTTCATTCTTCCTTGAGCCACTCTTGGATAATAACCTTTGCAAAATTCAAAGTTGAACAGTGGGTTAACAACAGGATAAAACAATTTTGCAAGCATTCTTCTGTCATAAGTTTTAATATCACAATCATGTAATGCTACCGATCTAGCATTATCTCTTGCTATACACATCCCAAGACAATACCAAACATTTCTTCCTTTGCCTTGTTCGTTAGGTGCCAGGTTATTTTTTTTGAGTTCATTATGAAGTTTTTTAAGTCTAGGTCCATCGTTCCACAAAATTGAATAAGGTGTTTTAAGTTTTTTAAAAAATTTATGTGCTTTGGTTGCTTGAATTTTATTAGCTTTATCTAGGCCAATTATAATATGACTTAGATAATTAACTTTGCTAATTTCGTTTATAATTTTGGGTAAAGCATCACCTTCAAGTTCTGAGTATAGACTTGGTAATATCAATTCCATTTTTCTCTCTTTTGAAAATTTAAGTAAATCTCTTTCTATTTCGTTAGTTGACTTTGTTCCAAAGTCATGAAGACTCGATATAATACCATTTTGAGAAAAATCACTCATAATTAATTTTAGTCAATTTGATCAAGTTTCACCAGAGCCTTTTTAATCACATCAGCCCAGCCATCTGGTGATGGGTGATTTGAATATATTAAATTATCTATATTTATTTGGTCTTCTTTAAATTGATCGTTGAAAACCAAACATGGTATATCGCTATTCTTAAGCATATCTAAATCGTTATAATTATCTCCTACAGCCACCACTTTGATATTATCTTTTATTTTTTTATAAATCCTTAATACTTTATTCATAGATTTAACTTTATTCACATTATCGCATAGGTTTATTACTCGACCACCCTCTTGAAAAGTTAACGAATGCGGTTTTAAAATTTTAATTAATTCATTTTTTTCAGATTTATTTCCCTCAAATAAAAACGGTATTGAATATTTTCTTTTTAAAGCATTTTTCAATTTATTATCTTTCAAACCGAGTATTTCTATTTGTTTATTTTTACTCATTCCTAATATTTGTTTACATTTTTCCTTAAGTTTCTCTGGAACTTTATTTTCGAAAATTTGAAATAATTCTTCTTTATCCCTACTTAGAATAATCTCATCTGGAAAATTTGAGTTTATTAAACCCATTCCATTAATAGCAGATCCATTTTCTGAAATATAAGGCAAATCTAGACCTAATTCTTGATTAAAGTCTAAAATTTCCTTTTCAGTTTTGCTAGAAGTAGGAATGATCTTTATATCTTTAGAATGAAGAATTTTAATATAGTCTTTGATTTTATCAAATTCAAAGGTATCTCGATGAAGAAGCGTACCGTCTAAATCAGTAAATATAACTATAGAGAAATTTTTTATCATAATTTATTAATTAAATTTACTTATAAATATAGAACTTGTGAATACATTTTAGTAAAATTTTGTATGAAAAAAATTCTTATTTTATTATTTTTTCTGTCTTTTTTTAATTCAGCACAATCAAATCAAGACTTAATTGAATCATTACAAACTGGAGGAAAACTAGTGTTTATAAGACATGCACTAGCTCCTGGAGGTGGAGATCCTGACAATTTTAAACTAAATGATTGTTCAACTCAAAGAAATTTAAATCAAGTCGGCATAAATCAATCAAAAAAAATAGGTTCATTTTTCATACAAAATAAAATTCCAATTGATAAAGTTTTATCTAGTGAGTGGTGCAGATGTAAAGATACAGCAAAATATGCATTTAACAAATACAAAACATATAATGCTCTTAACTCCTTCTTTAGTACAAAGTATGCAAAAAATAAGAAAAAACAAATTAGAAATTTAAAAAAATATATTCAAGAATGGAATGGAAAAAAAAATTTAATTTTTGTAACACATTATGTAGTAATACTTGAAATGATGGACTTGCCCACTTCATCTGGAGAAATAGTAATATCAGATAAAAATTTAAACCTTATAGGAGCTATAGAAACTAGTAACTAGTATATTCTTTAATCTCTTTAATTTTAGAATTAGTAAGGTTGTTTATCTCTAACTTTAATTTAGCGCGATTATCATTAAAAAAATGAACATCTCTTGATAATTTAATAAATTTTTCACCAAAATCTTTATTTTTTTCACATTGTCTTTTATCATCTTCAATTACCCAAAGTTTAATGTTTATGTCTTTTAAGGATTGATAAAGTTCTTTAAGTTTCTGATCATAATTTATATTTTTATCAAGCTGTTCTTGGAGGATTCTGAGTTCATCTGTTACAAATTTGATTTTATCTGGATCTTTTATTTTTTCTTTTTTTATCTCTAAGATTGATAATTTATCTAAAAGCTCACCCACTGATACTTCTACTAGAATTTTATTCATATAAACTTATACTGTGTTAAGTTGTTAAAATTATGTCAAATATTTTAATCATCAAACATGGATCCTTAGGAGATATAGCCCAAGCTAGTGGTGCAATTCAAGATATTTGTGATAATCATAAAAAAGATAAAATTTTTATTTTGACAACAAAACCTTACGTCGATCTTTTTAAAAAACACCCAGGTATAGAAGAGGTTATTTTAGATAAAAGACTTCCAAGATATAGATTAATTTATTTATTTTTACTAATGAAAAGATTGAAAAATTTAAAATTTTATAAAGTGTTTGATCTTCAAAATTCCTCGAGAACTTCTTTTTACAAAAGAGTTTTGTTTCCCAATAGTAATCTTGCTACTTGGTCATCATCAGAGACTACCTTGCCAAACAATACCAACAAAGACGAGTTTGATAAACAGTCAGTTTTAGATAGGTTTGATCATCAACTTAAATGCTCAGACATTGAAACTGAGTTTACAACGAAACCTGATTTTTCTTGGAGTTGTTCTGATATATCAAATATTATTTCTAATTATAAGCTCGATAAATATATTATTCTTTTTCCTTTTTGTTCTCCACATTTGGAATCTAAGAAATGGCCTTTCTTTAATGAATTAATAACTTTAATAAAAAAACATTATAGAGAGGAATATAAAATAGTTATCGCACCTGGACCTAAAGAAATAAAAGAATCAGCGTTAATTAATGCTGAAACAATTCTAGATAATAGAAAATCATTAAATATTTCTCAACTTTCGTCCTTAATAAAATTAAGTAAATTTGTGGTAGCAAATGACACTGGCCCAGCTCACATGAGTGCACATTTAAATACAAAAGGTATTAGTCTTTTTGGTTCACACACAACCGCATACAAGGTAAGTATTGAAAGAGAGCATTTTAAAGCAATCCAAGTTGCAAACTTAAAAAAGTTAAGTGCCGAAAGAGTATTTGAGAGAATAAAAAATATTTTAAACTAAACTTCCAGCTCTCTTAAATAATTTTACCATTTTTTGTTCAGAAATTCTTCCTGTATTAACATTTCTTGGACTAGGATGGTAGCATCCAATCAAAATTTTATTATTTGGAAGTTTAATAGATACATTGTGTCCAAATTTTACTTTATTATTAAAATTGTAGTTTTGCCTGTAAAAATAAATACATGCATCAAAAGCAATTTTTCCTAGTGCCACTATTACATTTAGATTTTTAATAATTTCAATTTCTTTCTTAAAATAATTAAAACAATTATTTAATTCATTTTTTTCAGGTTTATCTCCTGGAGGAACGCATTTAAGAGCTGTTGTGATATAAGCATTATATAATTTTAATCCGTCATTGATATGAACTGAATTAGCTAAATTTGAAATTTTAGCTTTATGTAAACACTTAAAAAGAAACTCAGATGATTTATCACCTGTAAAAACTCTTCCAGTTCTAGTTCCACCATGCGCAGCAGGAGCTAATCCAACTATAAGTATTTTTCCATTAATATCTCCAAACCCTGTTATAGGTTTTCCCCAATAAACCTCATTAATATATTGCTTTCTTTTTTCTACAGAAATTTTTTTTCTAAAATTAACAAGCCTCGTGCACTTATTGCACTTTATTATTCTACTGTGTAAAAAATCTAGTTTATTTTTCTTTGTCTTTATCAGCATAAAATAGAGCAATAAGAAAAATAGTCGTCCATGCCAAAGCAAATAAAGCTTTTTGGAAATTAGTTTCTGCACCCCAGATATCAAGGAAAAGTGCACCCAAAATGATACCAATTACAAAAATAACAATAACAATACTACTTTTCTGCATCTAATTTTTTTTTCTTTGCTAAAGAGATACCATTTTTGATTTTAAAATCATAAGATTCTTTAAAGTTTTTTAACTGCCAGCTGGTCATTCTTTTTTGAATTTTATTAATATTGTTAATTTTCCACTCATTAGTTGTTTCTTTATCTTTCCAAATGATTTTTTCCTCACTAGATCTTGCACATCCATTACAATATCCTGTTTCAGGATCCATTTTACAAATACTAATACATGGTGAGACAGTCATTTTTGTTAGTATATACACATTTATTGGTATTGGACAAATTAGTTCTATAATATATAAAACTCCATAATTTGATGGGCGAGTGGCGGAATTGGTATACGCGCTAGTCTTAGGAACTAGTGCCGCAAGGCTTAAGAGTTCGAGTCTCTTCTCGCCCACCATAAGGAATTTATAATGAAAGTTACGATAGAAAACAAAAAAGGTTTAAGTAAAGATTTAAAGGTTTTCATTGATAAGAAAACAATGGCGACACATTTTGATGAAAAATATAATGAAATTAAAGACAAAGTTGTTTTAAAAGGATTTAGACCAGGAAAAGTACCAAGGGAAATAATTAAGAAGCAATTTGGTCAAGCTTTAATGGGTGAAGTATTAGATAAAGTTTTAAAGGAAACCTCCACAAAAGCCTTGGAGCAAAATAAAATAAAACCTGCTGGGCAACCAAAAATAGATCTGAAGACATATGGAGAAGATAAAGAGCTTGAATATGTAATTTCGGTAACAGAATTACCAAAAATAGACATTAAATCACTAGAAGGTTTAAAATATGACGACTATGTCGTTGATATAGACGCTAAAGAAACTGACAAAAGAATAGAACAAATTGCAAAATCACAAAAAAATTTTGTTGATGTTGATAAAGAAAAAGTAGCAAACGAAGGAGATTTAGTTGTTTTTGATTACAAAGCTACAGTGGATGGAAAGGAATTTAAAGGAAACGAGGGAAAGAATACTCAAATAGAAATTGGTAAAGATTTATTTATAAAAGGTTTTGATAAACAACTATTAAAAGTTAAAAAGGATGAGGAGGTCGAGGTAGATGTAAATTTGCCTGATAACTTCCCTGAAAAAGATTTAGTTGGAAAAAAAGCAAAATTTAAATGTAAAATATTATCTGTTAAAAAACCCAAAGCTGTTCCGATCAACGATGAATTTGCGAAAAATTTAGGAGCTAAAGATTTAAAGGATTTAAAGGTACTAATATCTAAACAAATTAATCAAGAATATAAAAATTCATTAGATATGCTCTCAAAAAATCAATTATTAGATCAAATTGCAAAAATTAAAATTGATGAAATTCCTGAAAACTTAATAAAACAAGAAATGGATATATTATCCCAAGGTATGAAAGATGAAGATAGAAAAAAAAATGAAACAAAACATAAAAAACAAGCAGAAAGGAGAATTAAAACTGGACTTATATTAAATGAGTTTGGAGAAAATAATAAAATTGTTGTTACAGATAAAGAGATGCAAAATCAATTACAAAAACAATTAGGATCTATGCCTGGTCAAGAAAAGTTTCTTAAAGAATATTATGAAAAAAATCCATCCGCGTTAGCAAGTTTAAGAGGTTCAATTTATGAAGAAAAGATTATAAATGAAATTAAATCAAAAGGAAAACCAAACAAAAAAACAATAACAAAAACAGAAGCTGAAAAAATTCTTAAGGATGAAAACGAAAAAGCCATGAAGCTTCATGCTGAGGAACATGGTCATAGTCACGATACAAAAAAAAAAGATACTAAAAAAGCTTCATCTAAACAGGAAGTAATTGCTAAAAAAAAACCAAGTACTTCTGATAAAAAAACAAGTAAATCAAAAAAAGTTAGCAAAAAGTAATCACAAGTTGTATAACAGTTACGAATCAATTAATGACAATGAAAATACCTGAGCACTTAAACACATTAATCCCAATGGTTGTTGAACAATCAAGCAGAGGTGAGAGGGCATATGATATTTATTCTAGGCTTTTAAAAGAAAGAATAGTTTTTTTAATTGGTCCTATAAATGATAACGTTGCATCACTAGTAACGGCACAATTGTTATTTTTAGAATCTGAAAATCCTAAAAAAGAAATTTCACTTTACATTAATAGCCCTGGAGGATTAGTAACTGCTGGTTTAGGTATTTATGATACAATGCAATATATTAAGCCAGAGGTTTCTACTTTATG
>CAZGVS010000017.1:0-15681 GCA_964529275.1 uncultured Candidatus Pelagibacter sp. | reverse complement strand
TCATTAACGCGAGTTAAGAATTCATCATAATCTTCATGATATACAATTGTTACATGAACTGCATCTAAATTAGCTTCTCTATTAATTTTAAAAACATCTCTATTCCAATTGCAGTATTGCAGATTATCAATTTTGTAATCCATATAAAAATTAAATTTTATTTTTTAATATTTTGTCAATAGCAAGGTATAATTGATTTTTTTCTGTAACTCCCATGCTCCTATAAATTTCATCTTCTCCTTTATAAATTACTATTGTTGTCCAATAATCTATATTTAATTTATCTGCTATATCTTTATTTTCAGTTTGTTCATAACTCAAAAATATAACATTATTAAACTTGGTTTCTGCTTGATCTAATATTTTTATTTGTTTTTTGCACGTAGAACAAAATTTATTCCATGAATTTATTACTATAATTTTACCTTCAGATTGTGCTTTTTTAAAAATTTTATCTGTAAAAGTAGTGCTTTCTTCTATTGCAAGTGAATTAGAACAAAACAAAAAGAAAATAATAATTAGTATTTTTTTCATAAATTTATATAATAAGTTATATCAAAATTATTATCTTGATAAACTAACATAAATGAAAACTAAAAAGCTAAAAAAAGTATCAATTATCATGGGTAGTCAATCAGACTATAAAACTATGAGATATTGCAGTAAAATTTTAAAAATTTTAAAAATTAATTATGAGAGTAAAATTGTCTCTGCTCATAGAACACCTAAAAGAATGTATCATTTTGCAACTAGTGCTGAGAAAAATAAAATACAAGTAATTATAGCAGGTGCTGGTGGCTCAGCACATCTTCCTGGTATGGTAGCTGCGTTAACATCAATACCTGTTATAGGAGTCCCTATTGAGAGCAAAAAATTAAAAGGATTAGATAGTCTTCTTTCAATTGCTCAAATGCCAAAAGGTATACCTGTTGGTACAGTTGCTATCGGAAAAGATGGAGCGATTAATGCTGCACTACTAGCAGCATCTATAATTGGCCTTAGTGATAAAAAAATTAAATTTAAATTAGATCTGTGGAGAAATAAGCAGACTAGATCTGTTAAGAAAAAACCTCTTTAATATGTCAGCTTCTTCAGTTGGAATTATTGGTGGAGGACAGCTTGGAAGTATGTTAGCTGTCGCAGCAAAAAAACTAAATATCAAAACATCAATTTATTCTGATGATCCGATTGCACCTGCATCAAATTTTAGTGATTTATTTTTTTGTGGAAGTTATGAAGATGAAGAGAAAATAAAACAATTTCTTGAAGGAGTTGATGTTGTCACTTTTGAATTTGAAAATATTCCATTTGAAACCCTAAATAGAATAAATAAAATTAAACCTGTATTTCCAAATCCAAAAGTAAATCGAATAGTTCAAAATAGACTTTATGAAAAAGACTTTTTAAATAAATGTAACATCAGAACAACAAATTATGTATCGGTAAACAATGAAAGTGATTTAAAATCCAGCTCTAATTTAATTCCTGGAATTCTTAAAACGTCTACATTGGGGTATGATGGCAAAGGTCAATATAAAATTGATGATAAAAAACAATTAGATAATATTGATATTGATTATAAAAATCATTACATTTTAGAGAAGTTAGTAAATTTGAAAAAAGAAATTTCAGTAATTATTACAAGATTTGGACACCAAAAATATGAGATCTTCGAACCTATAGAAAATAACCATGAGGATCAAATTTTAAAACTTTCTAAAATACCAGCAGAAATTGATGAGGTTTTAATCAAAAAATCTTTGGAATGGGCATCAATGATTGCTGAAGAATTAAATTTTATAGGAACTATGTGTGTTGAGTTTTTTATAGATAAAAATGATAATTTATATGTTAACGAAATAGCTCCAAGAGTACATAATTCGGGACATTTAACAATTAATACACATAATATAAGTCAGTTTGAAAATCACATTAGAGCTGTTTGTGGTCTAGAAAAAATCAAAGTTCAAAAATTGTATAATGGAAAAATGATAAACTTAATTGGCGAAGATATAAATTTATATAAAAATAAAGAATTTAATAAAAACGAATTTTTCTTTGACTATTTAAAAAAAGAAGTTAAAAAAAAAAGAAAGATGGGTCATTTAACTATAATCCAAAAAAGTTAATTCAATATTTCTAAAATTTTTTTTTCTAAATTTTTACTTACAATCAAAACACCTTTTTCATTTGGATGCATACCATCCTCTAAATTTAAATCGGGATTCAATGCAACACCTTCTAATAGAAATGGTATAAATTTTAAATTAAACTGTGATGATAAATTTTTATATATGAGATCAAATTTATTTTTATAATCTTTTCCATGAGATATTGGCGCAATCATTCCTGTCAATATTAAATCAATATTTTTTTCTAAAACTTTTTGAATTATTTTTTCTAAATTTTTTTCTGTTTCTTCTGGAGAAATTCCTCTTAACATATCGTTTGCACCAAGTCCTAAAACAAATAAATCAAATTTTTCCTCTGATAAAATCCAATTAAGCCTGTTAAGCCCACCAGCTGAAGTATCACCAGATACACTGGCATTTATTACTTTTGCATTTAATCCCTTTGATATTAAATTATTTTCTAAAACTGTTGCCAGATGATGTTTTTTAGTTAAACCATAACCAGCCATTAAGCTATCTCCATAAAGTACAATTCTAGTTTCCGCTAACAAATTTACCGGGGCTAGACAGATAAGCAACATTGTAATAATACATTTTTTAATCATGAATAATCTTCTTAAATTAACTGATATAAATTTAAATTATAAAACAGATAATAACTTAATAAAAGTTTTACAAGATATAAATATAGAAGTTAAGTTAAAAGAAACACTATCTATAGTTGGGGAAAGTGGTTCAGGTAAAACTAGTTTAATTATGTTAATCGGTGGTTTAGAGAAAGCTTCATCTGGAAAAATTTTTTTTGAAAATAATGAAATTACAAATATGAGTGAAGATGAAATTTCCAATATTAGAAGAAAAAACATTGGTATAGTCTTTCAATCATTCTATTTAATACCCAACTATACCGCTTTAGAGAATGTAAGTTTAACATTAGAAATAAATAAAATTTCGAACGCTGAAATAAAAGCGAAAGAGATTTTGGAGCGATTTGGATTAAGTGAAAGATTTTATAATTTACCAAGTCAGTTGTCTGGTGGAGAACAGCAGAGAGTTGCAATTGCACGATCTATTGTGATGAAACCAAAATTAATTTTAGCAGATGAGCCAACTGGCAATCTTGATAGTGAGAACTCTGAATTGATTTCAAAAATATTATTTGATTATGTGAGTGACGAAAAAGCAAGTTTGATTATGGTTACCCATGACAATAATTTAGCAAATCGAACAATGAAAAAAATAAAAATAAAGGATGGTAGAATTGATTAGTTCTTCTAGTTTTAAACTTTATTTAAAATATGCTTTGAGAGATCTGTCTAGAAGTTACTCTAAAATTTTAAGTATAATCATAACTCTTTTTATAAGTTTATTTATACTAAGTACAATTTTGACAATTGAAGATAGCTTAGAAACAGAAATTAAAAATAATTCAAAATTACTATTAGGAGGTGATATTGAGATTGATTACAATCAAGCAAATGGAAATTTAGATTTAGTCGATAAAGTAAAAGAGTTTGCGACTGTTTCTCAGATGGTGGAATTCAGTACAATGATTTCAACCATTAATAGAGAAAAAAATAAATCTTCTTTTACAAGGGTTAAATCAGTAGATTCAAACTATCCTCTTTATGGAAAAGTTGTTTTTGAACCTAATGACGCTTTAGAAAAATTAAATAAAGAAAAAAATACAATTTTAGTTAATGAAAATATTTTTAAAAATCTTAATTTGCAAATCAATGAAATTGTTAAAGTTCAGGATCAGAAATTTAAAATTGTTGGTTATGTAAAATCTGTACCTGATATTGGGGGTGCTTTTGTATTTGGAGATTTTGCGCTCACAGGAAAAAAAACATTAGACACTCTTAGCCTAAACAATTTAGGTAGCTTTCTAAACTATGAATATAAAGTAAAATTCAATGATGAGGTTTCTGTTTTAGATGGATTAAAAAAAGTTGAGGAATTATTTTTAAATGAAGAGCAAGCAAGAATAAGAAAATCAGAGAATGCAGCTGGAGGCTTAAGAAGAATAATTGATAATTTTTCACAATTCTTATCTTTGGTCTCGATTAGCGCGATGTTGATTGCAGGCATAGGAATTGCAAATACATTATTATCCTTTATTAACCAAAAAAATTCTTCAATTGCGGTACAAAAAGCTATTGGGATTTTTTCAGGAAACATAAAGACAATTTATTACATTCAATTATCAATAATATTAATCTTTGTGTCTGTTTTTGCGTATGCGTCAAGTTTTTTACTCATACCAATTATTGATGGGTTTGTATCAGATGGACTAGGATTAAATATTCAGGCTAAATTTTCAATAATAAATTTTACTAAAATATTTTTGGTGGGTTTATTGGTAATAATTATATTTTCAATTCCAACTGTTAATTCTATTGATCAAATAAAAGCTACAAGTTTATTTAGAAATGTTTTTCAAAGCTTGCAATTTAAATATACAAATTTATCAATAGTTTTAAGTTTATTTCTCGTTGTTTTATTAATGAGTTTATTTTCTGTTTGGTCTTCACAACCAATTTATAGCTTAGTTTATTTTATATCTTTTTTCTTTTGCCTGGTTATTTTCTTTATTTTATCAAGATTAACAATTTTATTTTTAAGAAAAAACAAATATAATTTTGGAATATCGTTTAAAGTTGCATTAAAAAATATAACACAATCGAAAAGTATAACTCCAATTACAGTGATGTCTCTTGGACTAGGTATCACTTTGTTACTAACTTTAGCATTTGTTGGCTCAAACTTTAAGAGAGAAATCGCTAAATCTATCCCAGAAATAGCTCCTGACTATTTTTTTCTTGGTATACAAAATATAGAAAAAAATGACTTTCAAAATGCAATATTTAAATCAGATGAGAATGCAAATATTGAAATTGTACCAATGGTTTCTGCTAAACTTTCAAAAATTAATGGTGTTGATCCACATACTTACATAGATAGAACAAATGATAGTCATTGGGTAATTCAGGGAGATCGTCGTGTTTCATGGGTAGATGACGTTCCAACTGACAACCCTCTAATAGCCGGAGAATGGTGGGATTTAAGTAAGCCAAATAAATTGCAAATTTCGTTGGATAGCAAAGTTGCAAATGATTTTGATGTTAAATTAGGAGATACATTTGTTTTAAATATTTATGGAAGAGAAATAGAAGGAGAAGTTACAAATTTTAGATTTGTAGATTACAGAGATTTAAGTATTAATTTTGCCATGTTACTGAACCCTCAATTTGCAAAAAGAATTCCACATGAATATTTATCAACCGTAAAATTTGATAAGATTGAAAAGTTTAACGATGCGGAATTCTTAGAAAGATTTCCATCTGTTTCAATTATTAATATTTCTGATTACCTATCTAAAGTAACTGACGTTTTAAATAAAGTATTTATAGCAGTAAGTATTATTTCAACTATCACAGTGGTTATTGGATTAGTTGTAATTTCAAGTGCCATAATTGTACAAGGTAAAATAAAAACTTTTCAAAATTTAGTATTTAAAATCCTAGGATTTACAAGAAAAGAAATAATATTTTCTTCAATTATGGAGTTTATTATAAATTTTATTTCAATTATTTTATTTTCTACATTATTTGCGGTTATTGCTTCAAAATATGTAATAGAAAATATATTTCAGCTTAAATGGGAGTTTGATCTCGTATTATTTATGAATTTTTCTGCAGCTATTGGATTACTAACTTTATTGTTGATAATATTTACTAATTTAAAATATTTAAGCCCAAAAGTTTATCCACTTGTTAGAAATGAATAGTTTAATTAAATTTTTGTATTAAAGAAACGCTATTATTTACTGGTTTATTTACATTTTTTGATTTTAAGATTTTTAATTTTATTAATTATATATTTAATTTATAATTTTGCTATTGCTATGGAAAATAAACCTTATCACCACTTAGCTGATGGGACATTTAGAAATCCAAAAGGATCTCCTGAAAGAAGCTCCTCTTTTAACTGGAGCTTTAAAATATTCAATGAAGAAAAAAAGAAAATTAAAATTGAAATTCCTGAGGATCATGTAGTAAAAAAACAAAAAGTATTACAAGATATTAATAATCTTAGCAATGGGGATTATATAGCATGGATAGGTCATGCTACATTTATTATAAAATTAGGGAATACGACAATTATTACTGATCCAGTATTTGAAAAAAATATGGGGCCTTTAATTTTTGGACCAAAAAGATTTGTAGACCCTGCGATTAATTTAAATGAAATACCAGAAATAGATTTATTTTTATTAACGCATAATCATTATGATCATTTAAGCACTAGAACAATAAATAGATTCCCATTTAAAAAATCGAAAGTTTTAACACCATTAGAACTAGGAAAATATTTTACAAGAAATGGATTTAAAAATGTTACTGAAATGGATTGGTATGATGAAATAAATTTCAATGATTTAAAAATTACATTCGTGCCTGCTGTTCATTGGTCAAAAAGAAGTTTGTGGGATACAAATAAAACGCTTTGGGGAAGTTTTATAATTGAGTACAAAAATAAAAAGATATTTTTTGCATGTGATACCGGTTATGGAAATATTTATAAAGATCTAGGAAATAAATATGGTCCCATTGATTTAACTCTTATAAATATAGGAGCATATAATTTTTATCCCATGTCTCCAAAAAAAGATTATTCGATATATCATACCAACCCTGAGGAAGCTTTGCAGATTGGCAAAGATTTAAAAAGTAAAAAAGTACTTGGTATGCATTGGGGTACAGTTATATTATCTTTAGAACCAATCTTCGACCCCCCAAAGAGATTTAAAGCAAATTCATCTCAATATGGATATATGCCTGACGATGCTATTATAATGAAAATAGGACAGGTAGAGGATTTAAAAAGTTTTATTTAAAGATTGTATTAAAGATATACTATTATTTGATGGTTTATTTACATCTTTTGAAACCTCATAAAATTCTAATCTTGGTTTTCTTGCTTCTTTTAAAAAAGCAGATCCATCTAATTGAAGATCTAAATAACTCTTTAAATCTTTTTGATTTAAAATGACTGGTTGTCTATGGTGAATTTCTAACACATTTTCACTTGCTTGCTCAGTGATAAGGCAAAATTCATTTTCATCATAAATACCCGCAAAATAAATTATTTTTTTATCCTCTCTTTGGAAAAAAAAAGGTTTTTTTTCTTTTTCTGTTCTTTTCCACTCATAAAAACCATCTGCTATAGCTATACATCTTTTAAGTTTAATTAATTTTTTAAAAGAAATTTTTTCATCAATTGTTTCTAATCTTGAGTTAATTAAAGGTTTAAAATCTTTTTTTTTAGACCATGAAGGAACTATCCCCCACTTTAATTTTTCTAATGCACTACCATTGATATATTTTTTAATTACTGGCAAGTTTTGGTAGGGATGAGCGTTATAATTTTCATTGTCCTCAATTTGAATCGCTGATTTTACAAGACCTTTTGTTTTTGTTACTGCGTTTGTTACTACATATCTGCCACACATAATTAATTTTTTTATTGGTTTAAATTAAAATTAGAATATATGTGTTTTAAAAAATGAAATCTATAGAAGGAAATTTTAACGACCCTGATGTAAATGATCTGCTAAATAAACATTTCATTGAGCTTAGATCAGTTTCACCTGCAGGTAGTACTCATGTATTAGATATCGCAGGACTGAAAGATAATACGATTAAGTTTTGGAGCTTGTGGGAAAACAACGAAATTATAGGTTGTGGTGCTTTAAAATTTCTAGAAAAGGGTCATGGTGAATTTAAATCAATAAGAGTTGCCGATAATTTTAGAAAAAAAGGAACTGGAGAAAAAATTATCAATCATTTAATAAAAGAAGCAAAGAAACTTGATATTATTAAATTAAGTGTAGAAACTGGAGCTGGAAATTTCTTTTCACCTGCAAGAAAATTATTTAAAAAATTTGGATTTATTGAATGTCAACCTTTTGCACACTATAAAGTTGATCCAAATTCCTGTTACTATACTTTGGAATTATAATAATTGTGAAAAAGGATAAATCACAACCATTTGTTTTGTATATAGCTGAAAAAATATATTTTCATATTCTTGAGATTAAAAAAAAAGAACCAAATATTTCAAATATTGAAGCTTTTGAAAGATTCATTGGTACTGAGTTTTATGATGAAATAAGCAGTGGTAAGTTCCATGAGAAATGGTTATCTGAATTAAAAGAAAATAATTATATTGATAAAAAAAGTGGAAAAAAAATTCCCATTGAAACAATTAGACTTCTTAACATTCAAAAAGATACAATGGTTAAACAATTAATTAAATTTCCTAATTTATATTATACGAAAAGTCATTTTCCTTTAGAAATTTCACAAAGAGCTTTTGATCACTTATGGAGAACTTGTGAAAGTTATGAATTGTGGTGTAGAGAAACCAAACAAGAAGAATTAATTCAATTAAAAATGTTAGATTGATCTTCTAAAACTAATTTTTCTCTTGTTTTTATGAAATTATTTTTAACTAGGTTTTTAAAGTCTTTCTTTATTTTGTTTTCTTTATTTTTTTCATCAATTTTATTTGAAACATAAGAAACAGTATTCATGCCTGTCTCTTCCTCTACTGCTTTATTTGTAATAAAAGTTAACCCAGCTTGTGAAATATTACCTGTGGATGCAATTGTTATAGCGGGTCCAAGCATTGCAGATGATTGAACACATCCGGATAGAAGTATTCCAGCGCTAATTCCAAAAATAACTTTTTTTATCTCCACAGTTGCACTTTAATGATTTTTATTTTCAACTCAAGAGAGCAATTAAGTTAACTATCCATTTTGAGTAAATTCCTAACTTTTAAAGGGCTTTATAACCATATTCTAAAGAAGCATCTGTTATAGAATGATATAAAGATTCTCCAAAACTTCTTAAAGTTAAAAGTCGAGCTACGTCTGGATTTGATTGTGTCATGTCTACAGAGAAAGAAATTCCATTAAATGTTGAATTGATCGATAAATTTTTTTTTAGTTCATTAAAATTAAATGGACATCCTTTTTTTAAAACCTCTTTTAGATTATCTCCTTCTATTTTAATTATTGCTCGTGAATGAGATAAATCTGTTACTGCAAAATCTGCTTCTTTAGAAACTTCTAAAATATTATTAAGTAAATCTTTTTTTGATGATACTAAAAGCCAATTTTTTGGTCCATTCCATAAAATTCTTGTGTTACTATTATTAACTACAATTAATGGTTCATTTTTTAGTTTTAGACCATCAATGTCTATATTTTCTATAGAAACTTTAGAATTTTTAAACTGAACTATTTGGACAATAAGCATATTTTTAATTTCAGAAACTTTTAATAAATTATCCTCACTTTTATTTTTATAATTTCCAAAAAGACCGGTTTTATGAATATAACTTAAAGCTGAAATTGATGTCATGATCTAACTCTTTCACCTTTTGGATCAACATAATGTGATGATACTATCTCAACAGGTATTGATTTATTTTTAAGAGGTGATAGCGCAAACAGTTTTTGTCCGATCATATTTTTTCCATCTTTAATTATTGCAAGTGAAAAAGGATTATCATGCTCAACACTCCAACATGAAGCTGATACATGTCCTAATTTAGGATTTGGAAGTTTTGCTTTTGCATCTTTAACAATATATGAACCTTCAGGTATACTTGTTTTTTTATCTAATGGCACTACTCCAACAATTTTTTGTCTATCTTCAGCTACATATGCTTTTTTACTTAAAGATCTTTTTCCAATAAAATCTTTCTTTTTGCTAATTAACCCTTCTAAAGAGTTGTCATATGGTATTGTTCTTCCATCTAATTCTGATCCTGCAACATGTCCCATTTCAATTCTTAATGTTGACAATGCTTCTGTTCCATATGGTTGAATATTAAATTCTTTTCCTACTTCCATAATTTTTTCCCACATAAAATTACCATTGTCTGACTCGACGTTTACTTCGTATGCAAGCTCCCCTGAAAATGAAATTCTGTAAATTCTTGCTTTAATTCCAAATAAATTACCTTCTATATATCCCATGAAAGGCAGTCCATCATTTGAAACATCCAAGCTAGGAAATAATTTTTGCATAACACTTCTAGATTTAGGTCCAGCTATCGCTGCACCAGCCCACTGTTCAGTTGATGAAACGACGTTAACATTTAATTCAGGCCAAACTAATTGCAGATAATATTCTAAGTGAGAAAGTACATTGGCGGCTTGAGCAGTAGTTGTTGTCATATGATAATGATTTTCTGATATCCTAGTTGTTGTCCCATCGTCCATCACAATTCCATCTTCTCTTAGCATCACGCCATATCTAGCTTTTCCAATAGGCAATTTAAGCCATGCATTTGTATATACTCTATTTAAAAATTCTGCTGAGTCTGGTCCTTTGATATCAATTTTTCCTAAAGTAGTTACGTCACAAATCCCAACATTTTGTCGGACATTTTTTGCTTCTCTTTTTGAAGCTTCGAATAAATTTTCACTTCCTTGTTTGTAGTATCTTGGTCTCAACCAAACACCAGCATCAACAAAAACTGCATTATTTTTTTCATGCCAATAATGCATGGGTGATTTTCTTGTGGGTTTTGAATGTTTGCCTACTTCTCTTCCAACAATAGCTCCTATTGAAACTGGCGTATAAGGTGGCCTAAAAGTAGTATGACCTACCTGAGGAACAACTTTATTTTCAAGTTCTGAAACTAATTGTAAACCATTAAGATTACTTGTCTTTCCTTGATCAGTAGCCATTCCTAAAGTTGTATATCTTTTTACATGCTCAATTGATCTATAACCTTCTCTCAAAGCTAGTTCGATATCAGATACAGCAACATCATTTTGAAAATCTAAAAATCTTTTATAATTTTTTCCTTTTGGTAAAGGTACACACCAAAATTTATCATGTTCAGATGATTTTTTTTCTACAACAGCAGGAATTGAAATTTTGTTATCATTATTTGTTAATTGTTTTGATAATTCATTTCCTTTTTCGAAAGAAGTTTTCAATGTCTCCTCAAGTGTAAAAATTCCATTAGCAGACCCTAGTGTAGTTTCTTTTTGTTTCGATTTGTTAGGAATGAATGAATCAATCTGCTCATTAAATTTAGTTTTATTACCTGATTGAGATGCTAGATGAATGGATGGAGTCCAAAATCCAGATACGCAAATACAGTCACATTCAATATTTTCTATTCTACTCAATTTTTTTTTATCATCTGATATTTTTGCGATATCAGCTGATTTTACTTTTTTATAACCTTTTGCAGCTACAACTACGTAAGAATTTTTTATAATTATATTAAGATTTTTGGCTTCATTAATAATTTCTGAGTCAGGGCTGATCCTTGTATCTAATACAACAGGGTCTATTCCATTTTTTTTAAATTCTATAGCAGTTTCGTATCCACTATCATTGTTTGTAAATATAATTGGTTTTTTTCCAACTAAGACTCCATAAACTTTTAAATATTCTTTAGCCGCTGAAGATAGCATAACGCCAGGAGCATCATTATTTCCAAACACCAAAGGTCTTTCTATAGATCCAGATGAAATAACAACTTCCTTTGCTCGTATATACCAAAGCCTTTGCTTGGGAGTATATTTTTCCGTTTCTGGCAAATGATCGCTAACTCTTTCAGACATAACAAGCATGTTATGATCATAATAGCCAAAAACTTGAGATCTATTTTTTACAATTACATTTTTCATTGATTTTAGTTTTGAAATAATTGTATCTACCCATTCTTTACCACTTTGATTTCCAATAGTTGCTTCGCTTGTTAGAAGACTTCCACCAAACCTAGGTTTATCTTCAGCTAAAATCACCTTAGCTCCATTTTGTGCAGCAGCATAAGCGCTTGCTAAACCAGAGGGTCCTGATCCAGTAATTAATAAATCGCAATATTCATATTTATGCTCGTATCTTTCTTTGTCATGATTGATAGATGCTGCTCCAAAACCTGCAGCCTTTCTAATAATTGGTTCATAGATTTTATACCAAAAACTTTTTGGCCACATGAAAGTTTTGTAATAAAAACCTGCAGGAAAAAATTTGTTTAAAAAATTATTTATTGCACCTATATCAAAATCAACATTTGGCCAACAATTAACACTCTTTGCTTCTAACCCCTCAAATAACTCTTGCTCGGTTGCTCTAACATTAGGGTCAACTTCATTATTTCTATTCATTTGTAAAATTGCATAAGGCTCATCTACACCTGCTCCAAAAAATCCTCTTGGTCTATGGTATTTGAAACTTCTACCAACTAGATGAACTCCATTTGCTATTAAAGCTGATGCTATAGTGTCACCTTCATAACCAAAGTATTTTTTTCCATTAAATTTAAATGAAATTTTTTTATTTCGGTTGATTAATCCACCTTTTTCTAATCTAAAATTCTGTGACATATTTATAACTCTTCATTTGCTTTTAGTGTTTTAGATATTTCATGAGTTAAAGTATCTCTTTCTACTTTAATCCATTGTCTACATCCTGAGATATGCTGCCATAATTCTAAATGTTTTCCTCTTGGACTTTTTCTTAAGTAAACATAATTATCCCAATCTTGATCTGAAATTTCTTTATTTAATTCTGGTCTTTTAACGGTAGCATCCCCACCATATGAAAATTCATTTTGAGATCTTAATCCGCAGTGTGGGCATTTAATATGTAACATTTAAGAAATCCAAGTTTTTGTTCCAAGACCTTTTTCATCAATTAAATGTCCAGTACTAAACCGATTTAAACTATACCCAGCATTTAAATCATGTGGCCTATCTTGTGCAATTGTATGCGCAAAAGTCCATCCTGATGCTGGTGTTGCTTTAAATCCACCATAACACCAACCACAATTTAAATATAATCCGTCAATATGTGTTTTATCGATTATAGGCGATCCATCCATTGACATGTCCATTATTCCACCCCATGTTCTAAGCATTTTTAATTTACTTAGGAATGGAAACATCGCTATTCCCTCGGTTAATACATGTTGAAGTGTTGGCAAGTTACCTCTTTGAGCATAACTGTTGTATCCATCTAAATCTCCACCCATTACCATCTCACCTTTGTCAGATTGACTACAATAAAAATGTCCCGCACCAAAAGTTACAACTTGATCCAAAATTGGTTTAATAGGTTCTGAAACACAAGCTTGTAAAAGGTGCGTTTCAACAGGTAGTGTCATATTTAATTTTTCAGCTAAAACATTTGTACTTCCAGCTACACATAATCCTATTTTTTTTGCTTTAATATTTCCTCTAGACGTTTGAACACCTTGTATTTTTCCATTAACAACATCAAAACCTGTTACCTCACAATGTTGAATAATATCAACACCCATAGAGTCTGCTTGTCTTGCATACCCCCAAGCAACCGCATCATGTCTAGCTGTTCCCGCGCTTGGCTGCATTAATCCACCAAATATTGGAAATCTCACATTTTCAGAAAAATCTGCCATTGGTATAAGTTTTTTTACTTCATCTCTATTTAAAAGGACTGCATCAATTCCGTTTAATCGCATTGAGTTGCCTCTTCTAGAATAAGCATTCATTTGTGCATCTGAGTGGGCAAGATTAATTATTCCTCTTGGGGAAAACATGATATTAAAATTTAAATCCTGACTCATGTTTCTCCATAAATCCATACCAAACTCACTGAATAATCCATTTTCATCATGCATATAATTAGATCTTATAATTGTAGTATTTCTTCCAACGTTACCTCCTCCTATCCATCCTTTTTCAATTACTGCAACTTTAGTGATGTTATGCTCTTTAGCTAAATAATAAGCTGTTGCCAATCCATGACCACCGCCACCAATTATTACAACATCATATTCACTTTTTGGAGCTGGATCTTTCCATGCTATTTCCCATTTTTCATGGTTAGAAAAAGCATTTTTTATAAGGCTGAATACTGAATATTTCTGCATATTTTAATTTTATATTAATAAATATAAATAATTCTTATTTTTTTTATATATATTTTTTAGATGTTTAAAAACTAGGCAAAAAAGTATAGATATTTGCCTCAGTAGGTAAACTTATTTAAAAACTTATGGCTAAAACAGATATTGAAATAGCACGAGAAGCTAAAATGAAACCTATTCAAGAAATATTGGATAGTATTAATGTTCCAGATAAAGCTGAGGTTTATAGTCCCATTGGGAGATATATTGCTAAAATCAAACTCGAATATTTAGAAAAGTTAAAAGATAAAAAAGATGGAAAGCTAATTTTAGTAACAGCAATTACTCCAACTCCTGCTGGGGAGGGTAAAACTACAACTTCTGTTGGATTATCTGATGGATTAAATAAAATAGGAAAAAAATCTATTGTATGTCTTCGTGAACCAAGTTTGGGTCCATCTTTTGGAATGAAAGGTGGTGCTGCTGGTGGTGGCTATGCTCAAGTTGTTCCAATGGAGCAAATTAATTTACACTTTACTGGTGATTTCCATGCAATCACTTCTGCTCATAATCTTCTTTCTGCATTAATTGATAATCACATTTACTGGGGAAACAAATTAAATATAGATGTGAGAAGAGTAGTTTGGAAAAGAGTTTTAGACATGAATGATAGAGCTTTAAGATCAATTAATATAAATCTTGGAGGAATTGCAAATGGTTTTCCTAGAGAGGATGGATTTGATATCACAGTAGCTTCAGAGATAATGGCTATATTCTGTTTGTCAAATGACCTTTATGATTTAGAAAAAAGAATTGGGAATATAACTATAGCCTACACAAGAGATAAAAAACCAATATTTGCTAAAGATTTAAATGCACAAGGTCCAATGACAGTATTATTGAAAGATGCGATAAGACCAAACGTTACCCAAACATTAGAAAATAATCCAGCAATTATACACGGAGGACCATTCGCAAATATTGCTCACGGATGTAATTCTGTTTTAGCAACAAAAACTGCATTAAAATTATCAGACTATGTTGTAACTGAAGCAGGTTTTGGAGCTGATTTAGGTGCAGAAAAGTTTTTAGATATTAAATGTAGAAAATCAGGCTTGAAACCAAATTGTGTTGTAATAGTTGCTACAATCAGAGCTCTAAAGATGCATGGAGGTCTAAATAAAGATGAATTAAAAACAGAAAATTTAAATGCGTTAAAAAAAGGATTAGTTAATTTAGAAAAACATATAAGTAATATTAAAAAATTTGGACTACCTGTTACAGTAGCTATTAACCATTTTGTATTAGATACAGAGAAAGAAATAGACGTTGTGATTAATTTCTGTAAAAAATTGAAAATAAAAGTTTCAACTTGTAAACACTGGGAAAAAGGAAGTGATGGAACAAAAGAATTAGCAAATGATGTTGTGGAATTGTGTGAAGAAAAAAGTGAATTTAAATTTCTGTATAATGATGATGTTTCATTGTTTAAAAAAATAGAGACCATTGCAAAGGAGTTGTATGGTGCTAGCGAGGTTATTGCAGACACAAAAATTAGAGAACAGCTTAAGAATTTTCAGGATAATGGATATCAAAAATTACCAATTTGTGTTGCTAAAAC
>CAZGVS010000016.1:0-16144 GCA_964529275.1 uncultured Candidatus Pelagibacter sp. | reverse complement strand
GCCAATGAATTCTTTGTTGGGTTAACCATGCATCATAGCACCATGGATATCTAAATGGTTTATAAACTGGATTCTCAACTAAAAGACCCATTTTTTTTGGTTGAATAATTTCTGATTTTATTTTTTTTGCTACTGACATGATAAACACTCCTCGTATTCTGGTTGATTGTCTTGTTGTTTTTTTGCTTTATATACGTTTGCTGTAATATCAGTTGAATTTGCATCATTAACATTTTCAGCACGCTGTATTGATTTCGATCTGCAATAGTAAAGACTTTTCAAACCTTTCTTCCAAGCTTGAAAGTGGATTTGATGTAAGTCTCTTTTATGTACATCTGCAGGTAAAAATAAGTTAATTGATTGAGCTTGTGAAATATGTGGTGTTCTGTCGGCACTTAAATCTACTAACCATCTCTGATCTAATTCAAACGCCGTTTTAAAAACATCTTTTTCTTCTTTAGTTAAGAAGTCTAGATGTGATACCGAGCCTTGGTTAGTAGTTATGCTAGACCATGTTTCATCATCATCTTTGTTATATTTTTCCAACAATTTTCTTAAATATTTATTCTTAACGTTGAATGATCCCGAAAGTGTTTTATGGGTAAAGCTATTTGCTGCTATTGGCTCTACACCAGGTGAAGTTCCACCACATATAATTGAAATAGATGCAGTTGGTGCTATTGCTGTTTTGTTAGAAAATCTTTCTTTAAATCCATATTCAGCTGCATCTGGGCAAGGACCTCTTTCTTCTGCAAGATCTTTGGATGCCTTATCCACTTCCTTATGAATATATTCAAATATTTTTTTGTTCCAAACTTTGCTCATTACTGACTCTAATGGGATCATTTTTTTCTGAAAGAAAGAATGTAATCCCATAACGCCTAAACCAACACTTCTTTCTTTTAATGCAGAGTAAGTTGCATCACTGAATTGATCTGGCGCGTTATCAATAAAATCAGTTAAAACATTATCTAAAAATCTCATGATATCTTGAATAAAGTTTTTATCGTCTTTCCATTCTTCATATTTTTCTACATTTAATGATGACAAACAACAAACAGCTGTTCTATCTCTGCCTTCTTTATCTACTCCAGTTGGTAATGTTATCTCACTACATAAGTTTGAAGTTTTAACAGTTAAACCAGCAAGTTTATGATGTTGTGGTATCATTCTATTCACTGTATCTATAAAAATAATGTAAGGCTCACCAGTTTCTATTCTGGCAGTTAAAAGTCTGATCCACAAATTTCTTGCTGAGACAGTTGCTTGAACCGCACCATCTTTGGGGCTTTTAAGCGCCCATTGCTCATCCATTTCAACTGCTCTCATAAAAGAATCTGTAACTAAGACGCCATGGTGTAAATTTAAAGCCTTTCTATTCGGATCCCCTCCAGTTGGTCTTCTCATTTCAATAAACTCTTCAATTTCAGGATGGTCTATTGGTAAATAGCATGCAGCTGATCCTCTTCTTAAAGATCCTTGGCTAATTGCCATTGTCAATGAGTCCATAACCTTTATGAAGGGAATAATTCCTGAAGTTTTACCAACTCTTCCAATTTTTTCTCCGATAGATCTGAGGTTGCCCCAATAACTTCCTATTCCACCTCCTCTTGCTGCAAGCCAAACATTTTCACTCCATAAATCTAAAATTCCGTTAAGACTGTCGCCTGCTTCATTTAAAAAGCAAGATATTGGCAAGCCTCTAGTTGTGCCACCATTTGACAACACTGGTGTTGCTGGCATAAACCATAGGTTGCTTATATAATTATAGAGTCTTTGAGCGTGTAAATTATCATCAGCATAATGACTTGCCACCCTAGCGAATAAATCTTGAAAAGTTTCGTTATGACCTAAATATCTATCTAATAATGTAGCTTTACCAAAATCAGTTAGATTAGAATCTCTACTTCTATCAATTTTAATAGTTATTCCTTTTGAGTTCTGAAATAACTCTGTTTCATTGTTTAGTGAGAATAAATCAGGTCTTTTCTCTAAATTATTGTTATAAGCATTAGACGGTAATTCAGAGACAGCTTTTTTAATAGCCTGAGATAAGACTTTGTTCATTTAACTCCCTTATTTTACAATATTTTTAGTAAAACAACTATATGTTGTGTGTAGATTTCTTTAATATACTATATAAAATAGAAATCAATAGAACATTTATAGAACATTATAAAAAAATTACAATAAAAAAAGCCAAAAAAAGGTACATATATCCACATGGCAAATTCATTCAAATTAGACCCTTTGGGATTTAGAGAATATGATGCCCGATGGTTGTATCCAAAAAACATTAATTTAGAGGGAATTAATTTGGTTGGAAAAGGTTTTGGAACACAGATTATAAAACAAACTAAAAATCCAAGAGTTACTGTAGGGCATGATTACAGATCTTACAGTGAAGAGGTTAAAAAAAGTTTCATTGAAGGATTAATATCAACGGGATGTAATGTTGAGGATATAGGTTTGTGTTTATCACCAACTATTTATTTTTCACAATTTAAGTTAAATACAGATGCGGTTGCAATGATTACTGCAAGTCATAATGAAAATGGCTGGACAGGGATTAAAATGGGAATTGAAAAAGGTCTTACACATTGCAAAGAAGAAATGTCTGATTTAAAAAAAATAGTCTTAAATAAAGAATTTAATAAAGGTGACGGAGCTTATAAAAAAATAGATGGATTTGATAAAATATACATTGAAGAATTATCAAGAGTTAAAATTAAAAAAAAAATTAAAGCAGTGGTAGCATGTGGAAATGGAACCGCAGGTATATTTGCTCCAGAAATACTAAGAAACATAGGTTGTGAGGTAATAGAACTAGACTGTAATTTAGATTTTAATTTTCCAAAATATAATCCAAACCCAGAAGATCTAAAAATGCTTCATGAAATTGCCAAAAGTGTAAGAGACAACAAAGCTGATGTTGGTTTCGGTTTTGATGGAGATGGTGATAGAGTTGGAGTAATTGATAATAATGGAAATGAAATTTTTGCTGATAAAATAGGTTTATTGATTGCAAGAAACATATCTGAAAACTTTAAAAATTCTAAATTTGTAGTTGATGTTAAATCAACAGGGCTATTTGAGAATGATGAAATTTTAATTAGAAATAATTGCGAGACAATTTATTGGAAAACAGGTCATTCGTATATAAAACGTAAAGTTAATGAAGACAAAGCAATAGCTGGATTTGAAAAAAGCGGGCACTTCTTTTTTAATAAACCCCTTGGTTATGGCTATGACGATGGAATTAATTCAGCTATTCAAGTGTGTAAACTTATCGATAATCAAAATAAAAATTTAAATCAAATGATAGATGAACTACCCAGTACTTTTCAAAGTCCAACAATGGGACCTTTCTGCAAAGACGATGAAAAGTATGATGTAATTGAAAAATTAATTTTAAAAATAAAAGAATTAAAATCTCAAGAATTCAAAATTGATAGTCTAAAAATTAAAAATATACTTACAGTAAATGGTATAAGATTTACTTTGGAAGATGGCTCTTGGGGTCTTGTAAGAGCTTCATCAAATAAACCTTCGCTTGTTGTTGTTACAGAAAGTCCAGTCTCTGATAAAAGAAAAAAAGAAATTTTTTATTTTATTGACAAACTGTTACAAGAAACGGGTAAAGTTGGTGAGTATGACCAAAAAATATAATTATAAGCTTAAAAATCTATAAAGAAAAATAGTCCCAATAACATATAAAAAAATACCAAACATTCTTTGAGATTTTACCTTATCCATTTTGTGAACAGTATTAGCCCCTACTCGCGCCATAAATGTAGTAATAGGAACAAATATTAAAAATGCAGGAATATTAATAAATCCAATGCTCATTGGTAAATTTGCATTTAGATAAGATCCAGAAATAAAGAAACCGATTGCACCAGATACAGATATAAAAAATCCAACTGCAGCGGCGGTACCAATAGCTTTATTAATTGGATACCCAAAGTATCTAAGTATTGGAACATTCATCATTGCTCCTGTAATTCCCATCGGTGCTGAAATAAAGCCAGAAATAAAGCCTAATACGGCCTTTGGAAAAGTTCTAAAATTAGGTTTAATTTTATTAGATTTTTCTTGAAGCAACAGCAAATAAGCACCAAAAATAAAAACTATTACTGAAAAAAATAAAATTAACGATTTTGTCTCCATAAAAGTTGTTAAAAATGCTCCTGCTAAAACTCCAAAAATAACGAATAATCCAAAAATTTTAAGTATATTAAAGTCAACTGCACCATGCTTTCTGTGAGTAAGAACGGACACAGAAGAAGTGAGTATAGTAATTGAAAATGCAGTGCCAACGGCTAAGTGCATTGTGTATGATGTATTTAAATTAAGTGTGTCGAAAATAAAAAAAAGAAATGGTACAGAAATTAATCCTCCACCTATACCAAACAAACCAGCAAAAAAGCCAACAGGAATTGCTGCAGCAATCATAAGCATCAAAAAATATAAATTTTCTGTAGTTATAAAGCTATCAATCAAAAAGACCTTCTAATTTATCGTCTTTAAGTATTATATTAATCAGCATAATTAAACATATTTTTTTAATTTATCTGAAAATATTATTTTTTTATTGTTTATGTAATCTTCATGGTTTTTTTCAATATTTTTAAGTTCATAAAGATAATTTACCATTACACCAAAAGATCTTTTAAATCCTACCTCTGAAACATTAGCATTAATAATTATATCATCTATACTCGCTCCATTACCTAGATGAAATCTACAAACATCATTAATTGGTCTGTTTTTTTTATTTTTTTCTTTCATAAGATAGTGAGAGACTATTTTTGTAATCGCATTTTTATTTTTAACTATTCTTGGATCCCCTAATTTTAAATCAGGTGATTTTAAAAAAGATAAATTATCACTAGACATATTTCCTAAAATTTTTTTGATTTTTGAATCATCTTGATAAAAAAACCAATCTGCAAAACCAGGTATTGGGGATAAAGTTCCGAAGTTTTTAATATTTGGTAATTCTTCTTGTAATTCAAAAACTACTCTTTTGATCAGAAAATTACCTAAAGTAACTCTTGAAAGCCCTTCTTGACAGTTACTTATTGAATAGAAAGTAGCAGTATCATATTTTTGATCTCCTTCTTTTGAAGGTTTTGTTAATTCCTGAATCGATCTACCTAAACCATTTGTTAAAGCAACTTGAACAAATATAATTGGTTCATCCTCTAATGCTGGATGAAAATATGAAAAAAATCTTCTATCTTCACCTAATCTTCTTTTTAATTCATTCATATCTTTTATTTGATGGACCCTTTCATATTTCATAATTTTTTCTAATACAGCGGCTTTAGTATCCCAAGTTATTTTTTCTAATTTTAAAAAACCTGGATTAAACCAAGATTTAAATAAATCTCTTAAATCATTATCAACATCTACTAGATCAGGGTTGTCATTTAATAATTTTAAAAGATCTTCTCTAAGAGAAACCATTATAGAAACACCATTAGGTGCCATATTCATTCTCGTAAATAATTCTTTTCTTTGTCCTTCAGTAGTTTTATTTAAAGAATGTAGATTTTTTTCATTTTGATTAGTCTTGAAATCTTCAATTGCTTTATTAATTTCCTCAATTTTTGGTCTATATTTGTCATTTATTTTTTTGAAAAAATTTAATTTATCTTCATTTGATAAGATTTGATATAGATCTGTAATATCTCTTGCAACAGTTATTCCAAAAGCCGCTCCTTTATTTGATAATAAATCATCAGATAAAGTTAAAATGGAGTCTAGTTTTTTTAATTTTTTTAACTCTTTTCTTCTAAAAATTTTTTGACCAACATCAGCGATGGACGTAAATATTTGCCTAATATTAAACATTGATTTTTCTAACATTTTTTTAAATTATTTAAATATTAATTTATGTTTAAATACTCAATAAAAGATCTGAAAGATACACATAACAGAAATGCACCAAAAAACTTACTAAGAATTTTCTTATCAATTCTATAAACGGCTTTCGCCCCAAGTCTAGCCATAATCATTGTAATCGGTACAAAAACAATAAAACCCATTAAATTTACATAACCAATACTAAAAGGAGCTGTAACGTTATTAACAACGTTTCCGCTAATAGACATTGTTGTTGCACCTGTTACTGCTATTAAAAAACCTACAGCTGCGGCAGTACCTATTGATTTTCTAATATCATAACCAAATGTTCTCATGAAGGGTACCATCAAAGAACCTCCTCCGATACCTAATGGAACAGATATAAAGCCTACAATCAAACCAGCAATATTTTTTGTTGTGGAAGATAAATTTTTAGGATTGTTTATTAGATTTTCTCGTAAGAAAATAAAAAATAAACCAACAAAAAAGGCAAATATTGAAAAAAATAAAACAAGAGCTGGTGTTTTCAAATTTACAGCTAAAAAAGTACCAAATAAAACTCCTATAAGAATAAAGATACCAAAAGATTTAATTATTTTAAAATCTACAGCATCATATTCCATATGAGTTTTAGTTGATATGATTGATGTAGGAATAATAATAGCAAGCGACGTTCCCACAGCCAAATGCATTCTTGTTAAAATATCAAAATCTAAAATTGTAAAAGCGTAATATAAAGCAGGAACCATTATAATACCTCCACCTACTCCAAGTAGACCAGCAAGAAAACCAGCGACAGTAGCGGCAACCGCTAGTACTATCAATAAATTGTATATTTGGTTTATTTCTATACCTTCAATCATAAAACAACATTTTTATTTTTTTCATTATTCTGGACAATAGTCATTATATGTTTAGCTTTTTGAAAATCAGAGTCTCTTGCCATCATATTGTCACTTAAATACCTCTTCCAATCTTTTGATCCAGGTTGACCATGATACAACCCTACTGTATGTCTCATAACATGGTTTACTTTAGTACCTTGTTTGACCTCCTCTTCTAAATATTCTAAAATTTTCTTTGCTATTTCTTCACGTGTTAGAATATCTTCTGAATTAAAAATTTCTTTTTCTATATCAGTTAAAAAATATGGATTTTGATAAATAGCTCTTCCAATCATTACACCATCACATTTTAACAAATGAGATTTGATCTCATCTATTTTAGTAATCCCGCCATTAATAATTATTTCTAAATCCGGATTTTCTTTTTTAATTTTGTAAACCATCTCATAATTTAATTTTGGTATACTCAAATTTTGTTTAGGTGTTAAACCCTTTAATATAGCTTTACGTGCGTGAAGTATGATTGTTTTACACCCAGCAGTATTTATTTTGTTAACAAAATTATTTAAGTATTCAAATTCCTCAATATTATCAAAGCCAATACGTGTTTTGGCTGTTACGGGTATTTTACAAGATTTTGTCATTGCGTTTATACATTCTGCCACCAAGTCTGGTTCTTTCATTAAACAAGCTCCAAATGAATTCTTTTGTACTTTTTTACTAGGGCATCCAAGATTAAGATTTATTTCATCATATCCTAAATCCTCTGCAATTTTTGAAACTTCAGCAAGGTCACTTTTATCAGATCCTCCAATCTGCAATGCTAAAGGTTTTTCTTCTTCTCTGAATCCTAAAATTTTCTTTCTGTCGCCATGAAGAGCAGATTTAGTTGCTACCATCTCGCTATAAAGCATCACATTTTTGCTAATTAATCTTAAAAAAAATCTGTCATGTCGATCTGTACAATCCATCATTGGTGCTACCGAGATTTTTCTATTAATTAATTTATTTTTAATATCCAAGAGGTTTACCCATTAATTTATCTGGTAACCAAGTTACAATTTCAGGAAAGATACATAGAATAACTATTGCTAAAGCCATCATGATCATAAACGGTATTGATCCTTTTAATATTTCAGACAAACTTACATCGGGAGTAATTCCTTTTATAATATATAAATTCAATCCTACGGGTGGTGTAATTAATCCAATTTCCATATTTATTGTAAATACTATTGCAAACCAATATGGATCAAATCCAAGCGTTGTAATAACGGGCAATAAAATTGCAGATGTCATTACAATTACTGCAACCGGAGGTAAAAAGAAACCTGCTACTAATAAAAAAATATTTATAAGGAAAAAAATAACCCATTTATTTGCACTCACTTCTATCATGCTTTGAGCTAGAGATTGTGTTACGTAAAGTTGAGATAAAGTAAATGAGAAAAAATATGATGCTGCTATTATAAACATAATCATTACGCTTTCTTTCATTGAAATTTTAATTATGTTCCAAATTTTCTTTGGTTGGTAGATTTTATAAACAACAGCAATTAATACAAATACTAAAAATGCACCTACACCTGAAGCCTCGGAAGGAGTGGCGACTCCACCATATAAAACATATAAAACTCCAGCAATGATTGCTAGGAAAGGCAAAACTCTAGGTATCACTTCCAGTTTTTCTTTTAATGTTGGTGGTTTTTTATTTCTTAATGCTTTTGCAGACTCTTTATCTATAAAATAACTATGTATTAATGCCCATATTGCAAATAATCCTGCCAACATAAAACCAGGTATTAATCCACACAAAAATAATCTACCTATTGATGTTCCTGTAGCCATCCCATAAACAATTAAAACTATACTTGGTGGAATTAAAACTCCTAAAGTCCCTCCAGCTGCAATTGTCCCTGTTGCTATTTGGTCTGAATACCCGCGCTTTCTCATTTCAGGAATACCCATTGTTCCAATAGCAGCACATGTTGCAGGGCTTGATCCACTTAAAGCAGCAAATATTGAACACGCTCCAATATTTGAAATTACTAGGCCACCAGGAAGTCTCCAAAGCCATCTATCTAAACCTGTGTATAGATCTTTTCCAGCTGGTGAATTAGCTACAGCCATTCCCATTAAAATGAACATTGGTATTGAAAGTAGAACAAATGAATTTAAACCTGCATAAAAAGTTTCAGCAAAAACTTCGAGCATTTGAAAACCTTCGAATGAAACTAATAATGCTACTGATACAAAACTTAATCCAAAAGCTATTGGTATTCCTGAAAATAAAGTTATCAATGTAAATAAAGCAACAATTAGAGCTATTATTAAAGGATCCATTATTTAAGATCCTTATTATCAAATAATTTAATTATTTCTCCGATGTATTGAAAAATCATAAGCAGAGATCCAATAAGCATAGATGAGTAAGGTATCCATAATGGAGGATCCCAAATACTTCCTGTTGTATACTTTTTAATGAAAGCTTCCTCTGTAATTAAATATCCGTAGTAAAATAACATTAAGAAAAAAATCAAACTTATAAATGATGTAAAAATCTTTAACTTAATAATGTTTTTTTTAGATAAAAAATCATAAATCCACTCCATACTTACGTGGGCTTTTTCACTTAAAACATAAGCGCTACCAATAAATGTAGATGCAACTAGAAGCATTGTGACAATTTCATTTTGCCAAGTAATTGCTCTTTGGAAAAAGTATCTTTCAAATACAAGCTCAACAATTATTAATATTGATAATCCTAACGCTATTGCTGCAAATGCACCACATGCTTGTGATATTAAACTACAAAATTTTAAATATTTTTTTTTCATAAAAAAAACCCCTGTTTAAGATTAAAACAGGGGTTCTTTATATATTATTTTATTTAACTGCTAAAGCCATATCGATCAATTTTTGACCTGTTGGCACTTTATCAGCAAAGTTTTTATAAGATGATTTCTTTGCGATTTCTAACCATGCGTTAAAATCATCTTGATCCATATATGCTAATTCAACACCGGCAGCTTTATAAGCTTTTTCAAAAGTCTTATCTAATCCTGCTGCTTGTTTAGTCATATATTTTTCAGCTTTTTTTCCAGCTTTCATTAATGCTTTTTGTTGTTTTTCATTTAAAGCATTAAAGTTCTTTTTAGACATAAGTATTGGTTCATACATAAACCATAGTCCAAATTTTCCTGGAGGTGTTGCACATTTTACTTGTTCGTAAATTTTGTAACTAACAAAACTTCCGGAACTAGTATTAGCACCTGTTAATACACCAGTTTGTAATCCAGTATAAATTTCAGATGAAGGCATTTTTTGAATTCCAGCACCAGCTGCTGCTAACATTTGGTTAAATGCTTTTCCAGCCGCTCTCATAACCTGCCCTTTTGCATCTGCAGGATTTTTTATACATTTTGTCTTAGATGCAAATCCACCTGCTAACCAAGCATCAGATAAAACGATAACACCTGCATCATCCATGATTTTTCTTATTTCATCCATCATAGGAGATTTGTTTACTCTTAGTGCATGTTTATGGTTTTTTACCATTCCAGGCATTAATGTAATATCAAATTCAGGATGGAATTTAGCAGCATACGCTAATGGAAAAGCAGAAATATCTAATTGTCCTGTAGTCATAGGTTTCCACTGTTCTTTTGGTTTATACAATGATTTAGCTGGATAAACTCTAATTTCCAAATCTACTTTTGCTTTTGCAACCTCATCAGCAATTATTTGAACCATCTCATGTCTCACGTCATAAGATCCATCAGCTCTAGGTGTACCAGGCCATTGGTGACTAGCTTTTAAAGTTACTGCGAAAGCAGAACCTATTGTAGTTAGTGCAAAAATTACAGATGTGATTAATAATGTTATTCTTTTTGTCATAATTTCCCTTCTGTATTATTAAAAAGTGTATTAAAGATAAGATATTGGAAAGAGTCAAGTTTAGTGACATAAAAAATTATGGATGGTCCGCTTAAAAATTTATTAGTTGTTGATTTAACTAGGGTTCTGGTTGGTCCATATTGTACCATGATACTTTCTGACCTCGGCGCTAGAGTAATAAAAATTGAGGCACCAGAAACAGGAGATGACTCTCGAAAATTTGGCCCTTTCATAAAAGATTATTCTGCATATTTCATGTCATTAAATAGAGGCAAAGAAAGTATTGCTTTAAATTTAAAGAATAAAGAAGACAAAATTATATTTGAGAAGATATTATCAAAAGCAGACATATTAGTTGAAAATTTTAAACCTGGTACTTTAGATAAATGGGGTTACGGATGGAAAGAAGTAACTAAAAATTATCCAAAATTAATTTATGCTTCTGCTTCTGGATTTGGTCAAACAGGTCCATTAAAAGAATTACCTGCTTACGATATGGTAGTTCAAGGGATGGGAGGTCTAATGAGTGTGACTGGACAACCAAACTCTGAACCAACAAGAGTTGGTACATCGATTGGGGATATTACGGCTGGATTATTCACTGCTATTGGTATTAACGCAGCACTATTTGAGAGAGAGAAAACTGGTAAAGGAATGTATATAGATGTTTCAATGTTAGATTGTCAGATTGCGATCTTAGAAAATGCAGTAGCAAGATATTTATCAAAAAATGAAATTCCAAAACCTATGGGGTCAAGACATCCATCTATAGCACCATTCGAAGCTTTTAAAACAAAGGATAGTTATATTATTATTGCAGCAGGTAATGATAAACTTTTTGAAAATTTATGTAATTTTTTAAATATCTCTGAAGTAATCAAAGACAAAAAATTTAGTTCTAATTCTGAAAGATGCAAAAATATGGACGATTTAAAATTTATTTTAGAACAAAAATTAAAAAATAAGAATACGTCTGAATGGGTAACTGAAATGGAAAAATTAAAAATTCCATGTGGTCCTATATATAATATAAAGGAAGCTGTAGAAAATCCACAGGTAGAAGCAAGAAACATGATAGTAAAAGCCTATCACAAAGTAATTGGAGATTTTAAAATGCCAGGAAATCCAATTAAAATGTCAAATTACAAAGATGAAAAACAACGTGGCGAAATACCAGACTTAGATCAACATAGAGATAAAATTTTAAAGGAGTTTTCTTAAATTAAGAATTATCAGAGTCTGAATTTTCCTCTGAAATTGTTTCTTGATCTTTCATTTCATCTAATGAGACATCCGAATTATCATCTTTGACTTCCTCATCTACTGGCTCGGGTGTTGCAACTTCTTCTGAATTACTTTTTAATTCAGCCAAATCTTCATCAGAAACCTTAATTTTTTCTGGGATTTTTCTTGCTCTTTTTGAAGGTAAAATTGGAACTCCAGACTTTGAAATCTCACCCTTGTATAAATTTTCAAAATCATCACCGATATCCTCTTCATCTTCTGAGCTTTCTTCCGCTTGTTCTACATGTTTTCTTAACTTATATACTGCGCTGTCTGCTAGTTCGCTGACTTTTACTTTGTCTTCAGCAATTTCTCTCAATGAAATTACTGTGTGTTTATCATTCTCTCTGTTAACAGTAGGTTCAATTCCTGCATTTAATTGAGTTGCTCTTTCTTTAGCAACCAATACCAGTTCGTAAGGACTTTCTACTTTATCTATACAATCTTCAACTGTAACTCTTGCCATGCGTGGTATTTATACTTCGAAAATTAAAAAATCAAGCAATATCTTTTTTAATTGGATTTAAGTTATTTCTAATTAAAAAAAGCATTATTGCTGTGAAAAATATGTATGTGCCTGAAATAACTGCGATATTTTCAATTGTAAAGCCTTTATCAATTAAAATGCCATATAGAGCAGTTCCACAAGCTGTAGACAAAACCATAAGTGCTGTTGTTAGTGCTTTAATTGATCCAATATATTTTACACCATATATCTCTGCCCAAGTTGATGATCCTAACACATTAGCAAGTCCATTTGATATTCCAATTAAACCTAAAAAAATAAAAGCTGATATTGGACTTTTAAAATAAAAAAGAACAAATGCTGAGGCTAATAGTGGGAGATTCATGTAAATAAGAAGTTTTCTACTAGTAAATTTATCTATTAAAAAACCAGCAATAAATAAAGTAATAACTGAAGTTATGGAATAAACCATAAACGCTTGTGCAATTACAAATGACCCCCACCCTTTAGAGCTTAAAATAAATGACTGATAAACAAATACCCCTGTTGCAATCCATGGCATTGCCAACATATTTAAACAAATAATATAAAATCTATAATCCTTTAATACCTCGTTTCTTGACCAATTTTTTAAATTTAGGTCTAGTTTGTTATATTGATCAGAGATTTCTCTAGATTCCATTTTTAATGTTTTAATTAGAAAATATGAAGCTAATGGTAAAATAATTAAAATTAAAATTGAAATATATACCCAAATATTTCTCCATTCTATGAATGTAAGTAAGTAAACTATAAAAACTGGCAATATAAATTCAGCTGAAGATAATCCAAACCAACCTGTACTCAAAGCTTTTCCTCTTGATTTTGTAAAATATCTTGAAATTGTTGTGGATGCAGTATGGGACATTAATCCCTGACCTGATAATCTCATTAAAAATATTCCAAAAAATAAAAAATAAATTGAAGAGACCTCTGAAAAAAGAAAGCATGAAAACGATAAGAGTAAAGCAGCAAACAAAGCAAATTTAAAAATATTTACATCATCTATTTTTTTTCCAATCCAAATAAGAATAAAGCTACTTAACAAAGTTGCTGAAGCATATATTGTGCCAAATTGTCCATGAGTAATATTTAAATCGTTTCTAATACTGGAATTAAATAATCCTAAAAAAAAACTCTGTCCAAAACTTGAAAAAAATGTAAAAATAAATCCAAAAATTATTACTTTTAAACTTAATTTATAAAACATATTTATTTATGACTTGTAATGTTGCTTTCATTGGACTTGGTGTAATGGGCTATCCTATGGCTGGTTATATATCAAAAGGTGGGCATAATGTAACTGTTTTTAATAGAACTCAATCTAAAGCTGACAAGTGGATTAAAGAATTTAAAGGTGAAAAAGCAGATACTCCAGCTAAAGCTGCAGCAGGTGCCGATTTTATTTTTACCTGTGTAGGAAACGATAATGACTTAAGGGAAGTAACATTTGGAGATAATGGAATTTTTAAAACAATTAAAAACGGTTCTGTATATATTGATAATACTACAGCCTCAGCGACAATAGCACGTGAGATTTACGATTATTCAAAAAAAAATAATTTCGGATTTTTAGATGCACCTGTGTCTGGTGGGCAAGCTGGTGCTGAAAACGGTGCACTTACAGTAATGATAGGTGGAGATCAAGATAGCTTTGATAAAGCAAGTGATAAAATTAAGTGCTACAGCAAAAAAATGAAGTTGCTAGGTGGACCTGGATCAGGACAATTAGCTAAAATGGTTAATCAAATCTGTATCGCAGGTTTGGTTCAGGGTTTGTCTGAAGGAATTAATTTTGGAATGAAAGCTGGATTAAATATGGAAGATGTAATTGAAGTAATTTCAAAAGGTGCTGCACAATCTTGGCAAATGGAAAATAGGTATAAAACAATGATAGATGATAAATTTGACTTTGGTTTTGCAGTTGATTGGATGAGAAAAGATTTAAAGATAGCTATGGATGAAGCAAAAAATAATGGTTCATTACTTCCAATAACAGAACTTGTTGATAAATATTATGAAGAAGTCCAAAATATGGGTGGAACCCGGTGGGATACATCGAGTTTAATAAAAAGATTTAGAAAGTAGCAACGTATGCAACCAGCATACTATGATGATTTAGGAGAAATTCAAAATAAGTATTGGTCTATGTTAGATGATGCTGTAACTAACAGAGCTTCACCTTTTAGAATTCCTGTCTTTATCTGTGGATATCAAGATGAAACAGACGGAAGAATAGTTGTTTTACGAAAATCAGATAGAAAGAGAAATTTATTACAATTTCATACAGATCTAAGATCTCCTAAAGTAGACATACTTAAACAAAATCAAAATGCATCGTTGCTTTTCTATGATAAAGAAGAAAAAATCCAATTAAGAGTTAAAGTTGAGTGTGAAATAAATAATCAAAATTCAATAACCAATGAGTCTTGGAAAAAAACACAACATATAAGTAGAAGATGTTATTTAACTGACAGCCCTCCTGGAACCTCATCAGAAAATCCAACATCTGGAATGATATCTAAATTAGAGGATTTTGATTATACTATGGAGCAAAGTGAAGAAGGTTATAAAAACTTTACTGTAATCAAATGTAACATTAAGTCTATAGAATGGCTTTATCTTGCTGCTAAAGGACATCGAAGAGCTAAATTCGATATAGATAGTGGTAAAAAAACATGGTTGGTTCCCTAAATTAATTTCTAGTTTCCATCTTTGAAAGTTTTTTTTTAAGTTTGTTGGATAGATGCTTAAACCATTCTTTTTCTTTACCCGACTCTGGTAAAACATTTCCATATTCAATCATTTGGGAGGGTGGTAAATCTATAATATAAACCCAAATTTGGGTTTCATCTAATTTAGAATTTTTAATTAAAGTTTCTTTCAAACCATTGATCAGTTTATCTTTTATTTTTTTAGGTCTTCCAGCTCTAATTTGACCATGTAAAAAAAGTGAGGGTTCTTTAACTTTCTTTCCACCCATAAAGTGATGGTTTTTTTTTGTTTTATTGAAAATCACTTGAGCAAAATAAGTATTTGCACCTGTTACTACGTTATGAACTTTTGTAATTCCTTTTGCTAATTTATTTTGTTGTTTTGAAGTTAAATTAAAATTTGAATTTATAACTGTATACGTTGGCATATTTAAAAAACTGATTCTGAGTATTTCTTCCAATTATTCTGATATCTTATCGCGTTTTGCTTAATTGCTTCTGCTTCTTCAGGTTTTACTTGTCTTATAATTTTACCTGGTGCTCCCATAACAAGTGAATTATCTGGTATTTCTTTGTTTTCAGTAATTAAAGCCTTTGCTCCGATCAAACAATTTTTTCCAATTTTTGCGTTATTTAATATGACTGCACCAATTCCTATCAAACTGTTGTCATCGATTGAGCACCCATGAAGCATTACTAAGTGACCAACTGTAACATTTTTTCCAATTTTAAGTGGATATCCTGGATCTGTGTGAAGAACAGAACTGTCTTGGACATTTGAACCCTCTCCTATATGTATATTTTCAATATCTCCTCTTAAAGTTGCATTAAACCAAATACTTGTATTTTTTTCTAGTGTTACATCCCCAATTACAACTGCGTTTGGAGCCACCCAATTTTCACCAGAGTTTTTTGGTTTTTTATCTTTCAAATCGTAAAACATAATTTATATATTATTTTAGCATGACGCTTACAAAAACTCCAATATGTGATTTCGGTAAAAAAGCTGAGACATTTGAATTAAAATC
>CAZGVS010000015.1:0-17836 GCA_964529275.1 uncultured Candidatus Pelagibacter sp. | reverse complement strand
TCTGAATCAAATTTTACAATTTTTGCCATTATACTCTCCTTATATTATTTTTTATTTTCCTGATGAAATACCCATAATATCTGACTCTTTCATTATGCTGTATTCTTTACCATCAATTTTTACTTCTGTTCCTGACCACTTACCAAACAATACTTTATCTCCAACTTTAACATCCATTGGAATAAGTTTTCCATCTTCAGTTTTTGCACCGCCACCGACGGCTACTACTTTTCCTTCTTGTGGTTTTTCTTGAGCTGTATCAGGTATAATAATCCCCCCAGCAGTTTTTTCGCTGCTGTCCAAAACTTCAATTAGCACTCTATCGTGCAATGGTTTAAATTTCATATTAACTCCTATAAATATGACTTTCATATAGAGATATGAGGCGCTTTTTTCAAGATAGTTAAGAATATTTAGAGCTAAAAAAACCAAAGAAATAAAGCAATTTTTGAGTTATATGTCCTAAATGTCGTTAAATTTAAACAAAATAGGCTTCAGATCCGTAGTTAATTCATATGATCTATTTTTTATTGATATTTGGGGAGTAATTCACAACGGATTAAATTTGCATGATGATGCAATAGAGGTATTAAATTTTTTAGATCAAATGAAAAAAGAGTACGTGCTTTTAACTAATGCACCCAGACCAAACAACACCGTAAAAAATTTTTTAAAAAAAATGGGGCTGGATCAGGACAAATGTAATAAAGTTTATACATCTGGAGAAGCTTCATTGACTTATCTGAGCTCAAATTTTAATAATAGTAAATTTTATCATATAGGTCCACCTAGAGATTTCGACTTATTTAATCTTTTTAAAAAAAACAAAGTAAATGAAATTAAAAATTCAGATTTTATATTGTGTACGGGTTTTTTTGAAAATTATGAGAATGATTTAGATTATTATAAAAGCCTTCTTAAAGAAAATTATAAAAAAAAAATGATTTGTACAAATCCAGATTTAGTAGTGGATAGGGGGGAAAGTAGAGAGTTTTGTGCAGGAACAATTGCAAAAATATTTGAAGAACTTAACGGTCAAGTAGAATATTTCGGAAAACCCTTTCCATTAGTATATAAACAATCAACAAACATAAAAGATAAAAAAATACTTTGCATAGGCGATAATCTAAATACTGATATTAGAGGAGCTTATAATCAAAAATTTTCATCTTTATTTATACTTAACGGAGTTCATAAAGATGAGATTGCAAAAGATAAATTAAGTAATATTTTACAAAAATATAAAGTTAACGCAACTTATGTACAAGATAATTTAAAATGGTAAGAAAATTAAAAGTTTATAAAAATTTTGATCTTAAAAAAAAACATCAAAACTCAATAATATTAATTGGAAACTTTGATGGTCTTCATTTAGGTCATCAAAAATTATTTAAACTTGCAAATAAATATAAAAAAAAAAATAAATTAAAAGTAGGCGTAATTACCTTTGATCCAATTCCAAAAATGTTTTTTAATAAAAAAATTAAAAATTATAGACTTTCAAATTTTAACCAAAAAGTAAGCTATCTCCAAAAATTTAATGTAGATTTTATAATAAGTAAAAAATTCGATTTAAAGTTTTCTCAAATTAAATATTATAATTTTATAAGAGAAATTCTGTTTCTCAAATTAAAATCAAAATACATTTTCGTAAGTAATAATTTTAAGTTTGGCAATAAAAGACAAGGTAATGTTAATTTGCTTAAACAGTTCCAAAATAGATTTGGTTATAAAGTAATTTGTCCAAAACCAGTGTTTAAAAAAAAGAAAATAATCTCCTCAACTTTAATAAGAGAATATTTGACAAAAGGAAAACTACAAAATGCAAATAATATTTTAAATAGAAACTGGTGCATTGAAGGCATTGTAGAGAAAGGTAGAAAACTAGGAAAAAAAATTGGTTTTCCAACATGTAATATTGATATAAAAAATTACGTAATTGCTATGCCAGGTGTTTATGCAGTTAGAGTTTTGGTAAATAACGAGAAAAAATATAAAAAAGGAATTGCAAATTTAGGTTACAGACCTACTTTTAGACAAAAAAAAATTCTTCTTGAGGTAAATTTATTTAATTTTGATAAAAATATTTATAATAAGAAACTTAGTGTCGAATTTTTAAAATTTATTAGAGGAGAAAAAAAATTCTCAGGTATAGACTCGTTAAGAAAACAAATTAAAAAGGATGTTTTAACAGCAAAAAGGAATTAAATAATGAGCAATTCAGAAATTATACTACCCAAAACTTCATTCTCTATGAAGGCCAATCTTCCAAATAAGGAACCAGATTTAATAAAATACTGGAAGGAAATAGATCTATACAAAAAATTAAGGGCAAATAGTAAAGGAAAAGAGAAATTTGTCTTACACGATGGACCCCCTTATGCAAATGGCAATATACATATGGGTACCGCGCTTAATAAAATTTTAAAAGATGTAATAATTAAATTCCATCAAATGTCAGGAAAAGATTCTGTATATGTGCCGGGTTGGGATTGCCATGGATTACCAATCGAGTGGAAAATTGAGGAACAATATAAAAAAAATAAAAAAAATAAAAATGATATTCCAATAGTAGAATTTAGAAGAGAGTGTAGGGAATTTGCTAGTAGATGGATTGATATTCACAAAGATCAGTTTCAAAGGTTAGGGGTAATTGGGGATTGGGATAACTATTATTCAACAATGACTTTTGATGCTGAAGCCCAAATTGTCAGAGAGTTAGGAAAATTTTTAAAAAATGGAAGTCTTTATAGAGGATATAAACCAGTACTTTGGTCTACTGTAGAAAAAACAGCACTAGCTGATGCTGAAGTTGAATATAAAGATCACACTTCAGATACAATTTATGTATCATTTCCAATTATAAAAACTAACTTAAAAGAAATAGAAAAGTGTAATGTAATTATTTGGACTACTACTCCATGGACAATACCCGCTAATAAAGCATTGGCTTTCAATCAGAGTTTAAAATACTTAGTTCTAGAAATTAATGATGAAGGAGATTTTAATAATACAAAAGTTATTATTGCTAAAGATTTAACAGATAGTTTTGTTAAGGATTGTAAAATTTTAAAATATAAAAAATTAAACGAATTTTCAGGAAATCAATTTAAAAACACAATATGTTCTCATCCATTTAAGGATATAGGATACGATCACGACATTCCAATGTTGGATGCTAGATTTGTTACAACAGAACAGGGAACAGGAATAGTACATTGTGCGCCAAGTCATGGGCCAGATGATTTTAATTTATGCTTAAGTAATGGAATTAAAGCAGTCGAGACAGTTGATGATGATGGCAAATACACAAATCATATTCCAAATTTTGAAGGTTTGCATATTTTTAAAGCAAATCAAATCATCATAGAAAAATTAAAAGAACAAAAAAAACTTTTATCAAATGGTAAGCTAAATCATAGTTATCCTCATTCATGGAGATCAAAAGCACCTTTGGTACATAGAGCAACACCACAATGGTTTATATCTATGGAAAGTGACAGTCTTAGAAACAAAGCTTTGAAAGCCTTAGATGAAACTGACTTTTATCCTGAAAAAGGAAAAGATAGAATAAAATCCATGATTGAGACTAGGCCAGACTGGTGTGTTTCAAGACAAAGAGTTTGGGGAGTGCCTTTACCTATATTTTTGTCAAAGAAAGACAAAAGTGTATTAGTAGATGACGAAGTAAATGAGAATATTGCAAATATTTTTGAGTCTGAAGGGTCAGATTGTTGGTTTTCTGACGACCCTCAAAGATTTTTAGGAAAAAAATATAATGCAAAAGATTACATTAAAATAAGCGATATTGTGGAAGTGTGGTTCGATAGTGGATCGACGCATTCTTTTGTATTAGAAAAAAGAGATGATTTAAAATGGCCTGCTTCAATGTATTTAGAGGGATCTGATCAACATAGAGGGTGGTTTCACTCCTCTTTATTAGAATCTTGCGGAACAAGAGGTAAAGCACCATTTGAGTCAATATTATCTCACGGTTTTGTTGTAGATGGAAAAGGTCTTAAAATGTCAAAGTCTACTGGCAATGTTATTGCACCAAGTGATATTTTAAAAAAATATGGTGCAGATATTTTAAGAATTTGGGTTGCGGGATCTGATTATGCTGAGGATTTAAAAATTGATTATAGTATATTAGACCAACATGCGGAGTCTTACCGAAAAATTAGAAATACTTTTAGATATATATTAGGAAATATTAAAGACAATTATCAAGATTTAGATTTTGAAAAAATAAATATAAATGAATTTGAAGAGCTAGAAAGATATATGCTTCATAAGCTGTATATGTTAAATAAATCTTTTCATAAAAATTTTTTAAATTACAATTTCCATACTTTGTATAAAGATCTGCTAAATTTTTGTTCGCAAGATTTATCCTCATTTTATTTTGATATAAGAAAAGATATTCTTTATTGTGATCCTTTGAATTCAAAAAAAAGAAAGAGTTGTGTTAAAATTCTAAACATATTTCTTAAATCACTTCTACGATACTTTGCTCCAATTTTATCTTTTACAACAGAAGAAATAAATAGATTGCTAAACAAAGACCAGGAAAGCATTCATCTTCTACAATTTGTTGATGTTCCCGATAAGTGGGCAAATTTAGAATTAGAAAAAAAATGGATTGAATTAAGAAAAATAAAAGACGCTTCCAACGTATCTATAGAGGAAAAAAGATCTAGTAAGGAAATAGGATCTAGTCTAGAGGCATCATTAGAGATAAAACTTGGAGAAAAATTATACGAAATAGCAAAAAAATATGATTTTTCTGAAATCTGCATAACATCTTATGCAAATTTAGTACAAGATAGAAATCTAGAAGATGAAATTATTGTAAAAACTAAAAAAGCCGTTGGAAACAAATGTCCTATATGTTGGAAGATAAGAACGACCAAATGTGAAAGACAAAATTGCAACTTGAATGATGCTAAGTAAAAAAATAATTAATTTTTTTTTAATTTTATCATTTATATTTACGATAGATAGACTCTCTAAAATTTATATTTTAAAATATTTTGAGTTGAATAGTTCGGAAATTTATTTGACATCATTTTTAAATTTAATTTTAGTATGGAACAAAGGGATTGGTTTTGGTTTATTATCATTTGAAGGAAGTGTTGTTTATAACTTCATTACATTTTTTATATTTATAGTAATTTTAATATTATTTATTGTAGGTGTTAAGTATGATCAAAAAAATGGATACTTTTATATGATTATTATTGGAGGTGCTTTAGGAAATCTATTTGATCGAATATACTATTATAGTGTGCCAGATTTTATTGACTTTCATTTAGGAGATTTTCACTGGTTTGTTTTTAATGTTGCGGATATTTTTATAACAATTGGTATAATTTGCCTTATTATTGTTGAAATGATTTTTAATAAAAAAAATAATGAATAAATTTAAAATTATTATAATTTGCTCGATGATCTCAATTATAATTAGCTCCTGTACAACTTTGACCGAAGGATTATCTGGAAAAAAAAAAGATGGATCAGACGTATTTTTGGTTAAAAAAAAGAATCCTTTAGTTATTCCAAAGGATTATAACGAACTACCTGAACCAGTAGATAATGATAAAAACACATCAAATTCAGATGACGAATTAAATCAAAACGTTAAGTTATTGATCGAAGGAGAATTTGAAAATAAAAATCAAAATAAAAATTCCGATTCGCAATCTACCAATAAAGATTTGGAGAATTCTATTATCAATAAGATCAAAATAAAATAATGCAAAACAAATTGGAATATAATTTTTTTAAAAAAAAAATTAATAACAAAAATATTTCAATTGATCTAAAAAAAGTAATTCAAAATAATCATAATTTTAAAGAAATTATAAGCTCCTTTAAAGATGATTATAGATATAGTTATGAATTAAAAAAATTAAATAAACTTAAAAAAAAAAATTATTTTAAAATTATAGGAATAGGTGGTTCCTCACAAGGATCAAAAGCAATATATAATTTTCTTAATCATAAAATAAAAAAAAAATTTATTTTCATTGATAACATTAATTTAAAAAAAGAAGGGAACAAAAATAAAACTGTTAATATTATAATTTCAAAATCTGGAAATACTTTAGAAACTATTGTGAATTCAAACTTATATATATCAAATAAAGATAAAAATTTAATTCTTACTGAGAACAAAAATTCTGTACTTTCAAAACTAGCTAATAAACTAAAATGTGAAATTATAGATCATAATAATTTTATCGGCGGACGATATTCTGTCTTATCCGAGACAGGGATGATTCCTGCCTATTTAATGGGATTAGATCAAAAAAAATTTAAAGTTTACAATCAATTAATTAAAAATAAAAAATTTTTAAAAAATTTAATAACTAATGTTTCCTCTTTAGTTTATTTCATAAAAAAACGATATACGAACTCTATACTTCTTAATTACGACGAAAAATCTGAAGATTTGTTAAAATGGTATCAGCAATTATTTGGGGAAAGTATTGGCAAAAATAACATTGGTTTGCTTCCAACAATTTCCAATATGCCACAAGATAATCATAGTTTACTTCAATATTATTTAGATGGACCAAAAAAATCTTTTTTCACATTTTTTTCAGTACATGAAAAAAATAAAGAAAAATTAAATAAATTTAAACTTGAAAAACCTTATGACAAAATAACTAAATATTCTTCTAGCGACGTACTATTTGCACAAAAAAATGCGACTGAAAAAGTTTTTCAAAATAAAAAAATACCTTTTAGAACAATAAGTGTAATCAAAAGAGATGAAGAGGCGATAGGTGAATTATTTTGTTTTTTTATGTTGGAGGTTATTCTTTTAGGAAGAGCATTAAGGATCAATCCATTTGATCAACCTGCTGTAGAATTGGTTAAACAACAAACAAAAAAGATTTTGTTTTAAAATGTACCAATTAAAAGCTTAGATTTTCCATACTTTTTTTCAACTAAAATTTTAAAAGTTTTGGGTAGTACATCTTTAGATTTCCAAAATCTATGCATAATTATTAAACCATCTTTTTTTAATAATTTATTTTTTTTAATGTTATTAAGTAATTCGAGCACTCTTTTTTCCTTAAATGGAAAATCAATGAATATGATATTAAATTTAATCTTTTCCAAAATAATAAATTGATTTTTATAAATATCTTCCTCATATATTTCAGATTTATCTTTGAAGTGGAGCTGTTGAATATTTTTTATTAAAATTTTTGTTGCAAACTTTGAGTTTTCGTAAAAAACAACTTTATTTGCCTCTCTAGATAAGCACTCAAGACCAAATGAACCCACTCCTGCAAAAAGATCTAAAATATTTGATCCTTTAATTCTAAACCTAATATGTTTTGAATGATCCAAAATATTAAATAATGATTCCTTGAATATATCTTTTAATGGTCTTGTATCTTTACTATCTGGTAAAAGTAATTTTTTACCTTTTTTTAACCCTCCAATAATCCTCATTTGTATATGACTTTGTAGCCTATATCTTTTCTAAAAAAACCATTTTTCCATTTTAATTTATTTAATAAATTAAGACTTTTTTCTCTGCAAATTTTAAACTCATTTGACAAACAAACAGCATTAATAACTCGACCCCCATTTGAAAATATTTTTCCATTTTTATTTATTGTACCTGCATGATAAATATAATCTCCCTGATTAGTTTTTAATTTATCTAGGTTTTTAATTTCTTTTTTTAAATATTTTTCTGGATATCCTTTTGCACAAAGAACAATGCATAAACTTTTTTCTTTTTTCCAAGATATTTTTTTCTTTAATTTTCCTTTACAACAACTGGTCATTAAATCTAATAAATCTGTCTTTAATCTGGGTAAAATTGTTTGACATTCGGGGTCCCCCATTCTTACATTGTATTCTATAAGATAAGGTTCATTTTCAACAATCATTAAACCAGCATATAAAAATCCTACATATTTTGTGCCTAGTTCTTTGATTGCTTTTAATGTTGGTAAAATTATTTTTTTTTTTATTTTTGACTCAAGATCATGACTATTTAATTTTGAGGGAGAGTAAGCACCCATACCCCCAGTATTTTTTCCTTTGTCACCTTCTAATGCCCTTTTATGATCTTGTGCAGTTTGAAAATTTATTATTTTTTTCCCGTCAGATAAAATAAAAAAACTCATTTCTTCACCTGAAAGAAATTCTTCAATCAAAATGTTCTTTGCTAAACCAAACTTTCCATTAAAAATTTCTTTAATTGCAGTGTTTGCGTTTGATATATTTTCACAAATATAAACACCTTTTCCCGAAGCAAGTCCATCGGCTTTAACAACAAGAGGAAAATTACATGATTTAATATAATGAGATGCATCTTTTTTATTCTTAAAAATACCAAATTTTGCAGTTGGTATTTTATACTTTTCGCATATTTTTTTTGTAAATATTTTAGATCCTTCTAATTGTGAGCAGATTTTATTAGGACCAAAAACTAATACCTCGTCATCTTTAAAAAAGTCTGTAATGCCATCAACCAAGGGTTTTTCGGGACCTATTACTAAAAGATCAATTTTTTTTTTCTTAACATGTTCTCTAATCTCGTAAAAATTACCAATATCGATATTTATATTTTGTGCAATTTTTGCTGTTCCAGCATTTCCTGGAAAACAATAAATTTTTTTAACCTTTTTTGACTTGTTTATACTAACGCAAATTGAATGCTCTCTTCCACCACTTCCAATAATTCCTATATTCATATAATATTTTATAAACTATAAATGTATAAAAAATTAGCAAAAATAAAATATTCCGCCAATAATTTTGAAATTATCGAAAATGGAGATCATGTTGTTTGTGCCATTTCAGGAAAAAAAATTAGTTTAAATAATCTCAATTATTGGAATGTAGACTTACAAGAGGCTTATTTTTCATATTTAGAGGCAAATCAAAAAAGAAACAAATAAAATTATTTCCATCTATTGTGGGACCATATCCATTGGTTAGGATTGGTCTTAATCATTCCCTCTAAACAGGTATTTAATTTTTGAGTAATATCACTTATTTCAGAACTTTTTTCAAATGTGATTGGGTTTAAAAATTTTATATTAAAAGTCAAATCTTTTTGTCTCTCTATGAAAACAGGCACAATCTGACAATCATATTTTTTTACAAATTGTGCTGGGATAGTTGTGGTTAAAGCAGGATAGTTAAAAAAATTTATTTTCTCTCCTTCACTCACTCTTTGATCAATCATTAAAGCTATAGAATAACCATTCTTGAAAAGATGCAATAACTCTCTAATACTTTTTTTACCTTTTTTTATTTGTTTTTTGCAGATGTATTTTTTTCTCAAAACCTCCATGATTGGATTTAAGAAAAAATTATTTAATGGCCTATAGATAGCAGCAAGTTTTACATTCATTTTTTCAATTTGCATTGCCATTAATTCAAAATTATCAAAGTGTCCTGAAATAAAAATCACTGGTTTTGATGTCTTATTAATTTTATCAATTATGTCTGCACCCTCTACCTGAATGTAATCATTTTTTTTATCATATCTAATTTTATTTAAAAAAACGTATTCAGAAAAAATCATTCCATAATAGCTCCACATATTTTTAATAATTTTTTCTATTTCATTGGAGGATAGAGGTGGAAAACATTTATTAATATTTTCAATAATTTTTTTTTTTGATCTAAAAATAGGACCAAAAAGAACACCAATTTTTGATCCTATTAAAATAGATAATTTTCGACCAAGAATTTTAAATAATATAAAAAAAATTATTATAATAACAAATTCAATCAGGTATTTAATATTCTTCATATATTTTTAATTTCACTAATAAATTTATTTTCGTCTTTTAAACTTAATGCAACATTAATATGTTTAATTTTTTCTTTTAAGGGGGAGTTGATTCGTTGAATATCTTTTTCAGTTGTAAGAAGTTGTAAATTTTTTTCATTAGCCATCTTAATTAAATTTTTAATCTCTATCTCTTTATATTTATAATGATCAGGAAACTCTAAATTCTCAGTAATTTTAATTTTATACTTATTTAACATATCAACGAAACTAGAATGATTTCCAATGCCAGAAAAAACTAAATAATTATCATTAATATTAATTTCGCTTTTATTATTAAGCTTATATTCTGCATCAAAACATTTTAGATTATTATTAATTTTTTTTAAAAATTTTATTTTTTCAGTAGTTGGTTCATCATTGCCAATTAAAACTGCTATTTGATATTTTTTTATATTCTCAATTTTTTCTCTTAAAGGACCAGCGGGAATTAGAAATCCGTTACCCATCCAATTTTTTTTATTAAAACATACAATTTTTAGGTCATAATCAATTTCTGTATCGTGCAATCCATCATCAAAAATTGCATAGTCAAATTTTTCCTCTTCAGCTTTAAGTAAAGACTCGTACCTACTTTTTTCACTAAAAGTTTTTCCATTTATACTGAGTAAGTTAATCTCGTCATAAAATTTTTTATTTTTTTTTTTAATAAAACAAACTTTTTTTCCTGTTAATTCAATTATTTTTTTTATGTGAATTGTTAAAGATGTTTTACCAGTCCCCCCTAAATATATATTTCCTACACAAACAGATTTTATTTTTAAATTTTTCTTTGTTTGTTTTTTTTGATTATTAATATTATTTAGAAATCTATAAATTTGACTAACTGGATACAATAAATAAGCTAATAAACTTGCCTCTTTTCTATCCCAAAAGCTTGGTTTTTTTATCTTCATTTTTTAAAAACTTATCAATCTCTTTAATGTTATTATATAGTATTTTGTTCCCGATTTTTTTAATTCTAAAATAATTTTTATTTTTCTTTGACTTTTTTATGTTTGATAGTACTAATTTTTTTAGAATTTTAGGTGAATTGATTGTTGTAGATATTTTGAGTTTTCTCATTAATGAATAAACCTCTTTAAAGTTATCAATAAAGGGACCATTAATAACATGACAACCAAGTCTAGCTGGTTCTAGAGGATTTTGACCACCATGTCTAACTAGACTACCACCCATGAAAACAATTTTAGATAATGAATAGAATTTTTCACTTTCTCCATATGTATCTACAATATAAACATCATTTAAATTTTTATTATTTTGTGAATGTAAATTGTAAGAAACATTATGATTTTTGGTTATCTCTATGATTTCGCTAGTTCTTTTAGTGTGTCTAGGTATGATTACGGTTAGTAAATTTCTTATTTTTTTTCTTATTTCTTTATGTAATTTAATAAATATTTCATCCTCCCCGCTATGAGTACTAGCTGCACAAATTAATACCCTGTCATTAAATTTATTTAAAATAGTCTTATTCACCTTTGTATCTATACTTTTTTCAATTGATGAAAATTTTAAATTTCCTAAATATTTTATTTTATCTGATCCAAGATTTTTAAGATATTTAGCAGTCTCTTTATTTTGGGGCAAAGCTATATTAATTTTATTAAAAATTCTTTTAGAAAAACTGGAAATTTTTTTCCATTTACTGTAACTTTTTTTCGTAATTCTAGCATTTAAGAGGATTATAGGTATATTTTCTTTATTAAGGTTTAAGATCATAGATGGCCAAATCTCAGACTCAACAAAAATCGCTAACTTTGGTTTCCAAGATTCTATAAATTTTTTTGTTATAAAATGATTATCTATAGGAAAAAATTGATGAATTGTTCTTTTAAATTTTTCTTTTTCAAATACTACTGATGAACTTAATGTTGAAGTGGTTACTAATATACGAAATTTGCTATATTTCTTTTCAATTTTTTTAATTAAAGGAATTATGCTTCTTAGCTCTCCTACACTACAACAATGAAACCAAATTAAATTATTTTTATCTTTGATCTTTGAAAAAAAACCTATTTTTTCTTTAAATCTTGTTCGATGCTCTTTATTTTTTACAACTCTTATAAGGATTATTAAAGGAGAAAAAATAATTAATACTAAACTTAAAAATTCATACAAAATAATCATGTTTATTTTTGTAATTGTTTTTCAAAGAAATTTTTATAGATTTTTGAGTTTTCCAATAATTCTTGATGTTTTCCATTTGCAATGATTTTTCCATCATCAACTACATAAATATTTTCAGAACTTAAAATTGTTGAGAGTCTGTGAGCGATTGCTAATGTAGTTTTGTTTTTAGTCAATAATTTTAATGCATTTTGGATTTTTTCCTCTGTTTCAGAGTCTAGTGAAGATGTTGCTTCATCAAGTAAAATGATGGAGCTTTTTTTTATCATTGCTCTTGCGATTGATATTCTTTGTTTTTCTCCCCCAGAAAGCCTTACGCCATTTTCACCAATTATAGTATCCATTTTTTGTGGAAGTTTTTCGATAAAATCATATGAAAAGGAAAGTTTTAATGCTTCGCGCAATTCATTATCTGAGGCATTTGGGTTTGCATAAGTGATATTATTTTTTACAGTATCGTCAAAGAGTGTCGTATCTTGACTAACTAGGGAAATATTTTTTCTTAGTGAAAATGTTTTTGAGTTATAAATTGATTGATCATCAATGAGAATATCACCATTTTGAATGTTATAAAATCTAGGTATAAGATTTAAAATAGTTGATTTTCCTGAACCACTGTGCCCAACTAATGCTGTCATTTTTCCACCTTTTATATTGAGGTTTATTGATTTTAATACCTGTCTTTCTTTTGGAAGATAACTAAAATCGACATTTTTAAACTCTATTTTTCCTTCAGAGATATTTAAATTCTTGGCGTCTTGACTGTCTGTGATCAGATTTTTAGTATCAATTATTGGCAATATTCTATTCGCTGCTGATAAGCCTTGGTTATAAGCTATAGTAATAGTAGCTAATGACCTGACAGGCTGATATGCCAACATCATTGCAGCTAAAAAAGAAAAGAAATTATTAATATTTATCTCGTTATTGATTATTAATTTACCTGAAAAATAAATCAATATAGCTATCATTATTCCAGTGAAAAACTCCATAAAGGGAGTTGATCTAACACTAACTATAGCAATTTTTTTGTTTTTTTCTTTCAAACTTTCAATAAATTTTTCCGACCTTTCTTTTTCATAATTTTCTTTTTGAAAAATTTTAATTAACTTGTGATTTTTAAATATCTCAACTAAATAAACATTTAATAAACCAGAACTTTGCTGTGCTTCTGTACTAACTTTTTTAATTCTTTTTCCAAGAGTTCTTGTAACTAAAGCTGCCAAGGGTATCATCATTAGAGCAATTAATGACAATTTCCAGTTCTGGTAAAACATCACAAACAGCAGTCCTATTAATGTTAAGCTGTCTTTAAAAATATTTAATATTCCATTACTCAAAATATTTGTAATTAAATTAACATCGTAAGTAAGGTTGGAGATAAATTTTCCTGTGTGTTTTTTATCTACTAAATCAGTATCAGCACTAATTAATGAATTTATCATATCCATTTGAAGCATTTTTTTAATTTCTTCTGCAACACCGATCATTATAGTTTTTGCATAATACAGTGAAGCTCCTTTAGTGGCGAAAGCAACAATAATTAATAAAGGAATAAAAAATATTAATGATAAATCTTTTTCTATAAAAAGTTTTTTAATAGCAGGATCTAATAACCATGCTATAGATGATGTACTTGCTGCAACAAGTATTGCAAAAAATCCTGAGAATAATATTTTTTTTATAAATTTTTTTGAATAATCTTTATAAAGTCTTTTTATAATACTTTTATGATCCATTATTAATATAATTTAGCAATTAAAATATTAAGAAACATTATTAAGCCTAATAAGTTATTACTTTTGAATAAATCTAAACAATTATTAGGATTGTCTTTATCAAATTTTTTTATTTGTTTAAAAAGCAAATATCCAATTAGTATCAAACCAATAAAATAGATAAAATCAAACTTCATGAGAATCCCTAATAACAATATTGATATAAAAGTTATTGAATAGCATATAAATAAAAAAATTTTTGGGTTTTTCTTAAACTTTATTGAAGTTGATTTTACTCCTATAATTTCATCGTCTTTTATATCTTGAAATCCGTATATTGTGTCGTAACCAAGTGTCCAAAATATGGCTCCAAAATAAAAGATCAAAGGATAGATACTTAACTGTGAGTAGATGGATGTCCAAGCAAGGATAAGTCCATAATTAAACGTTATACCTAAAAAAAGCTGGGGCCAATAAGTGAATCTTTTCATTAATGGATATGTAAAAGCAAAAGGCATAGACAACAAAGCCAGAACGATTGTGAAAGTATTAAACTGTAATAATATTATTAGTGCAATTAAACAAAGGACTGAAGCATAAACAAAACCTTGAATTACAGAGATTTTGCCAGATGCAATTGGTCTGTATTTTGTCCTTTTTACTTTATCATCAAAATTTTTATCAGCTATGTCATTAACTACACAACCCGCAGATCTCATTAACACCGAACCACAAAAAAAATAAAATAAGTAATAAATAAACTGTTCAACACTGATGTTTTTGTTATATGCTAATATTAAACCCCATGAACAAGGCCAAAATAGCAACATAAAACCTATGGGTTTTTTTAATCTAGTTAATTCTATAAATAATCTTAATTGTTCCATAATAAATTTACTTGTAAATAACAAAGGCAAGTTTCATAATCAAACTGATTCGTATGAATGTGGATTATACTGTTACAGCATTAATGTTTCCTGCAATACCTTTATTAATGGGGGTTTATAGCAATAGATTTCATACTTTAAGCAAATTAATAAGAGAGCTTCATGATGAACATGTTTATGAAAAACATGTTCCACCGGAATGGCAAAAGCAATTTATAAACTTAAGTGGGAGAATATCAATTTTAAGATGGACAATTATGTTTGCCGCATTCGGTTTTCTTTTTAATCTATTAACTGTTTTTGCGCTATATCTTGATGAAGTGTTTATTGCTAGAGTCATTTTTGGCTCGTGTTGTTTGTCTATGATTATTTCAATAATTTTTTTTATAAGAGAAATACAAATATCAACTAACGCTCTTAATTTACATATGTCAGATATGGATGTGAAAATAGATTAATTTGGCAAAATTATTGCTGGTCCAATAATTTTTCTTGCTTCCAAATCTTTATGAGCGTGTACAACATCTTTAAGAGAATATTTTTTAAAAATTTCTATTTGAACTTTTTTAGATTTAATCATTTCAAAAAGCATATTTGCAGCCTCATCAAGCTCTTCACGTGTTGATGTGTAATGTGCAATACTTGGTCTTGTTAAAAATAAACCCTTAGGTGCAATTAACTTTCCCACATCGACAGGATCTAATTTACCTGAAGCGTTTCCAAATGAAACAAAGGTTCCTCTCATTTTAAGACACATTAATGACTTTTCCATTGTTACTTTACCTACTCCATCGTATACAACTGGTAAACCCTCATTATTCGAAATTTTCATTACTTCTTTTTGAAAATCATTTTTCGAGTAATTTATTACTTCTGAACATCCATATTTTTTTGCGATTTCAATTTTTTCGTCTGATCCAACTGTTCCAATTACATTGCATCCAAGACTTTTAGCCCACTGACAAAATATTTGACCTACTCCACCAGCAGCTGCATGAAATAATATTGTTTGACCCGATTGAACAACATAAGATTTATGTAGTAAATAAAAAGTTGTTATGCCTTTTGTCATAATTGAAGCAACAACCTCTAAATCTATTCCATCAGGGACTTTTACTAAACTTTTAGTTGGGTAAATTCGATGTGTACAATATGAACCAATTGGTGCAGCAGCGTATGCTACTTTATCACCTTCTTTAAAATTTTTTGTATTAGGTCCTACTTTTTCAATTATACCGGCGCCCTCTAAACCTATACCAGAAGGTAGAGGCACAGGATAAAGGCCTGATCGATGATATGTATCAATATAATTTAATCCAATTGCAGTTTGTTTAATTAAAACTTCCTCAGATTTAGGTTCGTCCAGCTTAACATCTTTGATTTCTAAAACTTCAGGATTACCAGTTTTTTTAATTTCAATTGTTTTCATTACTTTACTTTACGAAAGTTCCATTATGATATTCATTGACTGCTTGTAGTATCTCTGATTTTGTATTCATAACAAATGGACCACCTCGTGCGATTTGTTCATTAATAGGTTTTCCAGAAATAAGCAAGAATTTTGAATTAGATAAACTAGTAACCGTGAGGTTTTTTCCTTTATTTAACAAAATCAATTTAGAGTTTTTAACTTTATCATGGTTTTTTTTTCCAATTTTGATCTCACCATTTATTAGGTAAATTAATGAATTATGAGTTGACGGAAGTTCATAAGTAAATTGCTTTTCTTCTTTTAGCTCTATGTCTAAATAAATTGGTTCAATATTATGTTTTTTTACAGGACCTTCAGCCTTTTCAAATTTTCCAGCAATAACTTTTACTTTCTTGTAACTATCTATGTGAACTGGCATTTCTTTTGAGTCAATATAGATATAATTTGGATCACTCATTTTTAGTTTAGCTGGCATATTAATCCATAATTGAAATCCTTGAAGTTTCCCCCCAGTCATAGCTGGCATTTCAGAATGAATAATACCGCTTCCTGTTTTCATCCACTGTACATCTCCTGCCTTCATTCTTCCTTTTGCACCCGTGCTGTCCTCGTGTTCAAATTCACCATGAAGCATATAGGTAACAGTTTCAATTCCCCTATGAGGATGAGCAGGAAAGCCACCTACATAATCATCTTTATTGTCCGATCCAAACTCGTCCAGCATAAGAAAAGGATCATAGTAATTTGGCTCTATACCAATGCTTCTCTTAAGTTTAACACCAGCACCATCCGAAGATAGTATTGGACTTATAATCTTATTAACTTCAATTTCGCTCATTTTAAGTGTTATTACCTTTTAATAAAAAATATATTCCCCCTATAAGAAGAAAAATTTGCTCACTTGTAAATAACTTTTTTGTAATAAACCAATCTTGATGTGCAATTACAAATATATTTACCATAATAATTATGATAGTAAGTCCTGCAAATCTTGTAATAATATTCCCATAAGGATTTTTTATAAAACCTCCAATTATTAAAATAATTCCTACAGAAACTTCTGACAGAGCAACAAATGAAGCTAGAAAAGGTGATAAATCAAAATATTCTATTAATCCCTGAGGAGGTAATGGAAATTTGTTCCATCCATGAATTATGAAAGCAATAGAAATTCCAAGTCTTAAAAATAAAGAGGCAAGTGCCTCAAAATTTTTTAAAAAATCGTTTACAAGGAAAATAATTTTTTTCATTCAATATAAAAATATAACACTACATTTATCTTATTCTTCAGTCACAAGAGTCGCATAAAGCCAATTATTTAGAATTAAAGTATTTCAATTAGTCCTCTTAAATCGCAGACTTGATTTTTTGGATGATAATCAAGATTATCAAAAGTACTATTATTTCTATTGACCCATACTGAATTATAACCGTAATTTCCAGCACCAGAAATATCCCAAGTATTTGAGCTCAAAAAAGCTACCTCATTTTTTTTAATCTGATATTTTTTGATAGGCATTTCGTAAACTTTAAAGTCTGGCTTATAAATCCCAACTTGTTCAATAGAAAAAATTTCATCAAAAAAACCATCTAGATTATTGCTCTTTACTAATTCGTTTAATAAATTGGGAGTTCCATTTGATAAAATTGATAGCCTAAATTTTTTTTTCTTTAGTGTATTTAAAATTTCTTTTACCTCTGGGAAAGTGGATAATACTCTATAAAGATCTAATAATTCATTTCTCATTGAATTATCAATTTTATATACTTTCATTGATTTATCTAAACTGTCTTCAGTAACTCCCCAAAAATCTTTATGTCTTTTCATTAA
>CAZGVS010000014.1:0-19271 GCA_964529275.1 uncultured Candidatus Pelagibacter sp. | reverse complement strand
TTAACCTATAAAACTGAATATGGTATTTTTTTAATAGCCTCTTTCGGGTCGACCATGGTTCTATTATATGGATACCCTGAAAGTCCATTTGCTCAACCAAAAAATATTTTTTTTGGACATCTTCTTACTTCTACAGTTGGCATAATTATCTTAAATCTATTTCCACTTCCAATATTTATAGCAATTCCATTGGCTGTTGGTCTAGGTGTTTCATTAATGATCTTATTAAATGTAACTCATCCACCAGCTGGTGGTAATCCAATTATAGTTATAATTGGTTCAGTTTCTTTTGAGTATTTGCTGTCTCCTATTATTACTGGGTCATTAATTGTTATAGTGTTTGGTTACGTAATAAATAAATTTATCTTAAAAAAACAATACCCAAAATAAACATTATTTGTTTGATAGGGCCTGAGTTTTTGTGCTAGAATTCGATTAATAAATTTCAAAATCACTACAGTTTTTTTAAGTTTATTATACTTATAGGAGTAAAAAACATGAAAATATTATGTATATTATATGATGACCCTAAAGGAGGAATGCCAAAAGAATATCCTCTTTCAAATTTACCAAAATTAGATAAATATCCAGATGGAATGACACTTCCGTCTCCAAAGGGAAGAGATTTTAACCCTGGAGACTTATTGGGATGCGTATCTGGTGAATTAGGATTAAGAAAATTTTTAGAAAGTAACGGCCATACTTTTGTTGTTACAAATAGTAAAGACGGGGATGGATGCGAGGCAGACAAACACATCGTCGATGCAGATGTTGTTATTTCTCAACCATTTTTTCCTTACTATTTAACTAAAGAAAGAATAGCAAAAGCAAAAAATCTTAAAATGGCTATCACTGCTGGAATTGGATCAGATCACGTTGATTTACAAGCAGCAATGGATAATAAAATTGATGTAGTTGAAGTGACTTATTGTAATTCAAGATCAGTTGCTGAACATATCGTTATGATGATTGTTTCAATGGTAAGAGACTATCACAATCAACACAGAATAGTAAATGAGGGTGGATGGAATATAGCTGATGCTGTTCAGAGAAGTTATGATGTTGAAGGAATGCACATCGGTACAGTTGCTGCTGGTCGTATTGGATTAGATGCTCTAAGAAAAATGAAACCTTTTGATGTTCATTTACATTATTTTGACAGACATAAACTGCCTGACAGTGTTGAAAAAGAATTAAATCTTACTTTTCACGAGTCTGTGGAGTCTATGGTAAAAGTTTGTGATGTGGTTACAATAAATTGTCCATTGCACCCAGAAACAGAAAATCTTTTTGACGACGCGATGATAAGCAAAATGAAAAAAGGTGCTTACATAGTAAATACTGCTAGAGGTAAAATATGTAACAGAGATGCAATAGCAAAAGCTTTAAAAAGCGGTCAGCTAAGTGGTTATGCTGGAGATGTTTGGTTTCCACAACCAGCGCCAAATGATCATGTGTGGAGAACTATGCCTAATCATGGAATGACACCACATACATCAGGAACTTCATTATCTGCCCAGACTAGATATGCGGATGGCGTAAGAGAAATACTTGAATGTTTTTTTGATGGTAAGGAAATACGAGATCAATACCTGATAGTTAAGGATGGTCAACTTGCTGGTATGGGTGCTCACTCATATAGTAAAGGTTCAGCAACAGGTGGATCTGAAGAGGCAGCCAAATATAAAAAGAAATAATTTGGATTGTTTTTAAGTAAGTTTATAAAGCCTTTTGTCATTACTTATATCTTCTTAAGTGTTGCTCTGGGTTTTTACCCAAATTTTGAATTTTATTCTTATAAAGGACAGCTACTAATTTTTTTGGTAGCTTCCTTTAATGGCATTTTAGGAATTTATGTAAAAAAATTATAAAACGTATGGCTCTGGCCTTGCTGTACTATTTAAAATTCTTTCTACACCAAATACGCTTATATCTATTGTTTGATAAGATCCGGTAGTAATTAATTCAGTTAATGCTCTTCCAATTCCTGGAGCTTGCATTAAACCTCTACCTGTAAATCCTGTTGCCATATATACATTGTCATACTTTGGATGTTTTCCTACAACAGCATTATTGTCCAATTTGTTACAATCATAATAACCAGCCCAACCTCCAGTTAGTTTTAATTCTTCAAAAGCAGGAATTCTTTTTGCTAAAGCTGGCCAAACAAGTTCTTCAAAATCATTCCATGAAGGTTCAAGGTCATTTGCATCAAAAACAGAAATTGGAGAGCCAGCAAGATATTCTTTTCCCTCAGGTCTCCAATACACTCCAGTTGTCAAATCACCTGTTAAAGGCATCTCGGGAATATGTTTTGGGCATTTTACTCTAAAGACAGTATGTTTTTGTGGAACAACAGGGATGTCGTCTAATAGTTCCTTAGTCCAACAACCTGCTGCTGAAACAATTGTTTTTGCATTTATTTCTGAAATATTTTTTACTTCACCTTTAATAAATTCTGCTCCTAATTCAATTGCTTTACTTTTCAAAGCTCCATGAAATAAAAAAGGATCAATCCAGCCTTCACTTTTATTATCTGTATAAGTTGCTGTTTCGATACCTTCGCAATTAATATATGGAAAAATTTTGTTTAAATCCTGACCTTTTATATTTTTCGTACCGGCGTCACATGCTTTATGGTTTTCCAAAGCTCGGTATTGTTCTTCGGCGTGTTCTGGACCAAACATTAACAGATATCCATTTGGTACCATGCTAGCTGTAGGATTTGGATTTTTTTCAGTTTTTAGAATTTCAGGTATTTGAAATATAAATTCTTTAGCAAATTTACCTAATAAAATGTTTTCTTTTTGGAAAAATTGTCTTCTAAATCCACCTAATGAAAGTGGAAATGAGGCTTGTTTGTATGTTGGGTCTCTCTCAATTACCTTTACTTTTCTTCCCTCTTTAGACAAAAAGTAAGCAGTAGCAACTCCAATAATACCTCCGCCAACTATAACTACATCATCCATATTAATTTAAATATAATAAAGTTGAGTTTAAAAACAATGCATAACAACACCACACTAAATATGGAATCATTAATATATAACTGATTTTACTAATTTTTTTAAATTTAAAAATCAAAAGAGTTATTAAAATTATTAAAATTATAAGGTTAATAAGTGCAAAAAATATATTATGCAGAACAAAAAATACAATACTCCAAGTTGTATTAAATAATAAATGAATCATATATAAAAAAACCAGATTAATATTTCTATAATCTTTGTGCCAAGCATGCCAAATTGCAATTGTCATAAATAAATATAAAGTTGTCCAAACTGGCGCGAAAACCCAATCAGGTGGATTAAAACCAGATTTTGTAAGTGAAGAATACCACGGCTCTTTATGTGACATAGTTGCTAAACCACCTACAAATGAGGCTGAAAAAGTTACTAAGCCAAAAATAAAAAAAGATATAAATTTATTTTTTAACATATAAATATTATACATTATTTATATATGGATAATAAAGTAATTTGGATAACAGGAGCAAGTACGGGTATTGGGAAAGCTCTTGCTATAAAATTTTCAAATCATGGATGGAAAGTTGCGATATCTGCACGAAGAGAGAATCTCTTAAATGAAATAGTCAACAATAATAAAAAAATTTATTCTTTTCCACTAGATGTTACTAATAAAGAAAATTGCATCTCGGTTTTTAAAGATATTGAGAATAAACTAGGTAACATAGATCTTTGTGTGTTTTCAACTGGCACATGGAATCCAAAAAAAGAAAAAGAAATTGATGTTGAACAAATTGAAGAGGTAATGAAAATTAATTTTTTTGGAACTCTTAATTGCATCAAATCAGTTGAGAAACAATTCAAAGAAAGAAAAGCTGGACATATATCAATCGTATCTTCAATTGCGGGGTATAGAGGATTGCCAAATTCTACGGGTTATGGTCCATCAAAGTCAGCTTTAAATAATCTTGCGGAAAGTCTTTATTTTGATTTTAAAAGGTATGATGTAAGGGTGTCCATTATTTCACCAGGTTTTATAAAAACACCAATGACAGATAAAAATGATTTTAAAATGCCATTTCTTAAGACAGTAGATTATGCAGCAGATAAAATCTATGATGGACTAATAAATAGTAAAAAATTTGAAATTGATTTTCCAAAGCAATTGACCTTGATATTAAAGCTTTTCAAAATCATGCCAAATAAATTGTATTTAAGTTTAGTTGAAAAGTTAACTAAATATCAAAAAAAATAAATACCTATTTATCCTTAACGAACATCACTGTTAATTCAGCAACTTTAATTCCAAATTTTGTCATAGTAGCTCTATTAATTGCCACTCTTTCATCTTGCATAAATATCCAATCATCAAATGTAATTTTCATTTCTTTACCTTTTACAGGAACCAACAATACATATTCAAATTTAAATGCAGGTCCATATGAATATCCTCTTGCTTTACCAACCACGTCTCCTGCAGTGCCTTCATAATTGTGTTCATCAATTTTGGTTATTTGCCATTGCCTTGTTTGAATCTCACCATCACTCCAATTAAATTTTTCATCTAGTATTAGCTTTTTTCCATCCCATTTGCCATTTAGATCAGCTGAAAATTGTCTTGTCACTTTGCCTGACCGATTTTGTAATATACCCCACGCTTTAACATCACCTGACAGATATTCTTCAATTATCAATCTTGGTTTTTTATCTTTAAAATCAACTGGGTTCATATTATTTCCACTACATCCTATTATTAAAAAAAGTGAAGCAATTGCAATTATTATTCGCATAAAAATCTATTTATTAGATAATGAGAACTGAACTAAATCTATATTTTTTGATTTAAATCCCGCCTCACAGTAAGACAAATAAAAATTCCACATTCTTTTAAATGTTAAATCAAATCCCTGTTTAGATATATCAATCCATTTTTTTTGAAATTCATTTCTCCATAACTTCAAAGTATTTGAATAATGATTACCATATGAATTATACTCTTTAATTTCAAGCCCTGTATCATTTGCATAATCACGCAACACTCTCTTACAAGGCAAAAAACCTCCAGGAAAAATATATTTTTGAATAAAATCCTCTTTTTTTTTGTACCTATCATATAGATTGTCATCTATTGTAATCGCTTGAATACCCGCGTTACCGCCTTGCGCAAGATTTTTTTTAATGGTTTTAAAATATTGATCTAAGTAATTTCTACCAACGGCTTCTATCATTTCTATGGATGCAATAGCGTTATATTTATCTTTAACGTCTCTATAATCTTGCATTTTTATACTTACTTTTTCATTAAGTCCCTCTTTATAAATTCTTTTTTTTGCATATTCATACTGATTCTTTGATATTGTTATACAATCCATCTTTACATCAAATTTTTTACCTACATGTTCAGCAAATCCTCCCCAACCACAACCAATTTCAAGAATTTTTCCACCTTTATGTAATTGAAGTAGATTAGATAATTTTTGATATTTATTATCTTGTGCGCTTTCTAAATCAAAGCTTCCATTTTCAAAAATGGCACTTGAATATGTTAAAGACTTATCTAGCCATAAAGAAAAAAATTCATTTCCTAAATCGTAGTGTTTTGCAATATTTTCTTTGCTTCTCTTTTTAGTATTATTAAAAAATATATTTTTAATAAAATTAAAAAAAGGAATATCTAACACACCAGAAAACTTATGAATTTTGTTTATATTTTTCGCAGTTACTTCAATAAGATTAGATAAATTTGTTGTTTCAAAATCACCATTCATGTAAGCTTCTGCTAACCCAATACTACCTTTATTGATAATACTTATTGCAAATCCAGGTTTGTAAATTTTGATGTCAGCTTTTAAAGTTTCGTTTTCTGATCCAAATATATATTTTTTATTATCATGATTAGTTAAATATATCACACCGCAATCTATGTTCTTTAGTGCTTTGAATATTAATTTGTCAGCAATACTATTTAAATTCACTTTGACTCAACTGTAATATTATTTTTGATTTTAATTTTTTTTTTTACTATTTTATTTCCTTTTAGCCACAATCTTAATGCCTCAAAATGTATCGCTGTTATTATTTTAAATGTCATAAATGGATGCTTAAAGTATGAAAATAGAAGGTTTTTTGTCGATAAATCACTTCTAATACCATCTTGTGAAGCAAACAGAAGCTTTCCTTCTTGATCTCTTTGATCAATAACAACTGAGAGTTTATTTCCCGGTTTTAAAATTTTAAAAAAATATTTAGATGATAAATCCATAAATGGAGATACGAAAAACTTCTTAGAACAATAATTGTTTATTTTTTTATCAGAAGAGTCTGTTTTAAAAATGTAAGTATGCTGTTCACCAAATGTATTTTTAACCTCGTATAGTATTGCTACAAGATTTGACGATTTATTGTATACAAAGAAGATACTAAGTGGATTAAATACATATCCTAATATTCTGGGATAGCATAAAAGTTTAACTTTTATATCTCTAGTATCAATTCCAAATTTGATAATATTTTTTTTTACCCATTTGACTAAGCTTGAACCATCCCTGTCACCATGATCTTTATCGTAAAAACTTAAGAGATTAAATTTATTATATGAAAAAAAATTTATTTTTTTATCTATCTGACTTAAATCTTTTAAATTTAAAAATAACGAAAAAACCTTATATTTAAAAAAATGTTCCTTAGGTTTAAATCGTTTGTGTATTACGGTACCATTATAAATAAATGAATCTTTAATCATGCAAAAACTTAATCATTTTAATTGAGGATTTTATACCATCTTCATGAAAACCGTTTCCAAAATAACTTCCACAAAATAGTAAATTATTTTTATTCTGTATAAGATTTAAATTATTTTGATTATTTAATGCATTCATATCATAGTAAGGATGTTTAAATTTTATTTGATAAAAAATTTTATTTTTATCTATATCTTCTAACGGATTTAAAGTTAAAAAAATATTCTTTTCAATCTTAAGATTTTGTAAAAGATTTAACCAATAAGTGATTGAGGATTTTTTTGATGCATCATTTAGGACGCAAGAATTCCATGAGCACCAGTTTTTTTTATTTTTTGGCATCACCTTTTCATCGCTATGTATAACTGCTAAATTGTTTCTGTACTGGAAATTTGATAAAATTCTTGCTTCATCTTCTGTTGGCTCATTAATAAGAGATAAGGCATCATCAGCATGCGTGGCTAATACCACTTTATCATAAATGAAAAATTCATCTTTTTCTCCGTAACAAACTTTTAAATTATTTTTGTATCTTTCAATCTTATTAATTTGATAATTTTTAAAGTATTCACCGCTTATTTTTTTTAAAATATTTGCTACATAAGTTTTACTTCTATTTTTTACAGTGTACCAATGTGGTCTATTTTTTAATTTAAATAAGCCATGATTTTGAAAAAATTTTATAAAAAACTTGATTGGCATTGAACTTGCCTCATAAGGGGGCATTGACCAAATTGCTGATACCATTGGTATTAGATGATAGTTTATAAAATAGTCTGATAATTTTTTTTTTTTTAAATATTCACCAAGCGTTATTTCTTGATCTAGTAAATTTAGATTTGAGCTTTCTTTATAAAAATTAATAATTTCAAAGAACATTTTTACAAATTTAAAATTAAAAAGGTTTTTTTTATTTGAAAAAATACCCCCAATTCCCTTCCCACAATACTCAAGACTATTGTCGCTTAACTTTACAGAGAAGCTCATATTGCTTTTCTCAATTTGAACTTCGTTTTCCTCAAAAAATTTAATTAAATTTGGGTAATTTTGCTGATTAAAAACTATAAATCCCACATCCACAGGAATTTTTTTTTTTGAATTAATGTCATACTCAACATCAATTGTATATGAATGACCTCCAAAATGATCTTGTTTTTCAAACAAATCAACATGATGTTTTTTTGATAAATAGTATGCAGCACTTAATCCAGAAATACCTGAGCCAATAATTGCTATTTTAAGTTTTTTTATATTCTTCATTTCTTTTAATAGCTGTAAAAAACTGAATTAAAACAGCTAATAGTACAATTGACCCTCCTATCATCACAATAATGCTTGGCAACTCATTAATGAAAAGCCATGCCCACATAGGACCTAATATTGCTTCTGTGAGCATTATTATTCCAACTACAGCAGAGGGTGTGGATTTTGCTCCTATAGTAATTAATATAAACCCGAAACCTAACTGAAAAAATCCAGCTAAAAAACCAATAAATATGTCGTGCGCTGAAATACTTATTTTACCTGCTACAGTAAATCCAATAATCATTGCTATAACTCCTGCTACTAATTGTAAAGGTACCATGTCAATTTTAGGATATTTTCTTACGACAATTATTAAAACAGCAAATGAAACTGGCATTAAAAAAGCTACCAAATTTCCACTCAATTGACCTGGCGACAAGGAATTACCGACCATAATTAAAATACCTATCATAGCAAGAGCAATTGAAAAAATCGTTGTTTTAGAAACTTTTTCTTTTAAAAAAAAATAACCAAAAACTGCTAGGAATAAAGTTTGTGTTTGTATAATAAAATTGGCATTAGCAACTGTAGTGTTATACATTGCATAAACATAGCTAAAAAAACCAATGCCTAAAACTAATCCACCAAAAACCCCAGGTATACCTGAAACATATAAAATTTTAAAAACTCTACTACCATAGGTGAATGATAAATATATTGAAACTACTGAAATAAAAAATAAAGATCTCCAGAATAATATTTGCCATAATGTAGCTCCCTCAAAAGATTTTACCAATAAGCCTCCAAAACTTAAGCTACAGGCTCCTAAAAATACGAGCAGGGGTCCTGGTATTTTTCTGATAATATTCATTAATTTTTAATTTATTTGATTTAATAAATTTTGTGTCTCTAAATTATACAAATAATATAGATTTTCCGCTTCATTTAAATTTATTTCTTTAAATCTGATTTTTGAACCCGGAGATAATTGCACTAGCTTATCATAATCTGCGCTAATAATGTTAGCTATTTTAGGATAACCGCCAATTGTTCCATGATCAGATAACATTATGATAGGATTACCATCACCTGGAACCTGAATTACTCCTTTTATAATGCCTTCTGATTTTATATTGGTCGATACAATATTGTTTAATTTAGGTCCATTAATTCGCATTCCCATTCGATCAGTAAACTTTGATACTTCAAAATTTTTTGAGAAAAAATCTTTTTTTGAAACTTCGTCAAAATAATTAAAATTTGGACCTTTAATTACTCTTAAAAATTCAATTTTTTTATTTAAATAATTAATTTTCCTTAAAGATGGAAATTTTGAAGACTGATTTATGCTGACTAAATCATTTGTTTGAATCTTTTTTCCATTGTTTCCCCCTATCTCAGCTTTTGTATTTGTAGAAGAACTACCAAAAGAAATATTTGTCTTAAATCCATTACATACAGAAATATATCCATAAACAGAGTTTATTGTTGAAATTATATCAATTTCATCGCCATTTTTTATATTATAGGTCTGGTAACAATTTCCATCCTCGATTTTATTATTTCTAATTAATTTAAAGTTTACGTTTCCACTAACAGCGATATAAGCTTCATTTCCAAAATATTTTAATAAGGGTCCTTGGTAAGCAAATTCAAGCACTGTTTTATCTTTATCTCCAACAAGATAATTTACAATTTGAAAATTCCTATTATCCATAGCACCACTTATGGGAATACCTAGGTGGCTAAGATTTTTTCTTCCAAAATCTTGAAAAGTTGTATTCAACCCAGATCTTATTACTTTAAAGTAATTGTTAGATATATTCATTGTATTCTTTTTTTGAAATTTTATAAAACTTTACTAAATCACCTGGATTTATTTTTACTGGGGATTGGTCGTTTTTTTTATCAAAGATATTAATTGGTGTATTTCCAATTATATTCCAACCTCCCGGACTGTCAAAAGTGTAAATATTACAAAATTGCTCTGTAATACCCACAGACCCTCTTGGAACTTTTAACCTTGGTGTTTCAAGTCTTTTTGTTCTTAAACCACTCTCAATATCACCCATAAATGGCATACCTGCTATAAAGCCACTCATGTAGCAAAAGTATTCTTTGTTGATAAAACTGCTTACAATCTGATCCTTAGATTTGTTTAATTTTTTTTCTAGCCTTTTAAGATCTAATTCATAATCTTCTTCGCAACATATAGGGATATCAATTTTTTTTGAATTTTGCTCTAAATTATTTTCAATTTTAATATTTTTTACAATATCTACTATTTTTCCATAGTTAGTTATATTTAAATCTATAGAGATAATAAGTTTATTATAAGATGGGGCAATATTAATTATGCCTTCTATTTTTTTTTGTTTTAAAGTTTTAAAATAATTAATAACTTTTAAGTTAACATCTTTGTTTACATCATCTCCAAAATCACAATAAATACCTGCGTCACCAAGATTTAATATATTTTTGATCATGACATGTTATAATTCAATTATTGAATTTATGGAAATTAATATAAATTGTGATCTGGGAGAAAAATCTGAGCTTCATTCTAATCATAATGATCCTGAATTATTAAAAATTGTAAACTCTGCCAGTATTGCTTGTGGTTTTCATGCTGGTGATGAAAAAACTATGAAAGAAGTAATTCATATATCAACTAAAAATAATGTAAGTATAGGGGCGCATCCATCATTTAAGGATCTAAAAAACTTTGGACGAAAAAGGATGAATTTGAGCTCAAAAGAAATTAAAAAACTTATATTTGATCAATATGACATACTGCAAAATATTGCAGATCAATTTAGCGAAAAAGTATCTCACATCAAACCTCATGGAGCATTAAATAACATGGCATGTGAGGACATTGAATTAGCGAATATATTGGCATTAGCAGTAAGTGAAATAGATAAAAATTTAATTTATTTAGTCCCGACTGGATCTAAAATGGAAACAGCAGGTAATAAAAAAAATTTAAATTTAGCGTGCGAGATCTTTGCGGATAGAAATTATGAGGATGATGGCAACCTAATATCAAGATCAAAACCAAATGCATTAGTTATAGACCCTGATGAGGCAAAAAAACACGTTTTAAAAATGGTGCAAAATCAGTCGATAAATTGTTTATCAGGTAAACAAATCCCTTGTAAAATCGACTCAATTTGCATACATGGTGATAATAATTCATCATTAGCTACCGCTAGGGTGATAAAAAAAAATTTACTTGATAACAAACTGGTATTGTTGCCTTTAAATAAAATGAGGAAATTTAATTAATGATTAAAAAAACATTTATTTTGATAATATTTTCTTTACTACTGACCAACGCTTCATTTGCAGCAGGAAGTGGTGGAGCTGGAGACGACAATTCAATAAAGAAGTTGCAAGATCCAAAAACAAGAGCTTACAAAGTAATTGATAAAGCAAAAAAATTAGAAAAAAAAGGTAAAATAAAAAAAGCTAAAAAAAATTATAAAAAAGCTTTTGAAATTTTAAGCAAATATAATAAAAAAAATCCAAGTGAACCTAATGTTTTAAACTATTTAGGTTTTACCTCTAGAAAAATAGGAAATTTCGAAGATGCTGAGGCATATTATATGATGGGTTTATCTATTGATCCAAATCATAACGGTATTAACGAATATTTAGGAGAATTATATTTACAAACTAATAGAAAAGATCAAGCACTTGAAAGATTGCAGGCTTTAGCATCTTGTAATTGTGAAGAATATAAACAACTTAAAGATATTATTGATGGAAAAACACAATCAAAATATTAGAAATAAATTAAATTGATAGAAGAAGCTTTAATATTATCTCAAATAATTTTTATAGATATTATTCTTGCAGCAGATAATGCAATTATAATTGGATTAATTGCTGCAAATTTTGTTCCAAAAAATAGAAAACTGATAATTTTTTGGGGCGTTGTTGGCGCACTAGTATTTAAAGTGATATTTGCTTTATTTGCAACTTATCTATTTAAATTTTATTGGATTAAAGTTTTAGGTGGTTTACTTCTAATTTGGATAGTTAATGATTTAAGAAAAGATTTGTTTGAAATTAAAAAAATAAAATCTCCTACCAAAAAATCTAAAGAACCGTCTTTTATTAAAAGTATTTATAAAGTCCTTTTTGCAGATATAACTATAAGCTTTGACAATGTAATTGGTGTAGTGGGCGCATCCAAGGGTAATTTTGGATTTATGATTTTTGGATTAGTATTATCAGTAATTTTAACCGGAGCGCTTGCAACTTATTTAGCTAATTATATTCAAAAACATTTATGGATTGCATATTTAGGACTAGGATTTATTTTATTGGTAGCTATACAATTGATAATTGGAGGATTGGCAGACTTTGGAATGATCAATATTAATGAAAGCTTTAAAAAATATTTTTAATAAGAATATTTATTAGTTGGATATTTTGAATTTATAACCTCTGATTTGAATCGTTTTGTCGCTTTTCCTACAATTTTTTTTAAATCAACATATTTTTTTACAAATCTAATTTTTGAGTTTGTTAAACCAATAATATCATCGGTAACCAAAATTTGACCATCACAATAAGAAGACGAGCCAATACCAATAGTTGGAATTTTGATTTCATTTGTAATTTTTTTTGCAAGAGATTTTTCTATGCATTCTAAAACAATTGCAAAGGCTCCTAATTTTTCTAACAATTTTGCATCTTCTAATAATTTTTTTCTTTCAAAACTAGTTTTTCCCTTCGATTTGAATTTTCCCCTAACGCTTTGAGGCATAATTCCTAAATGACCCAATACAGCAATATTATTTTTAATTAAATGTTTAACTATATCTTTTATTTTAGATCCTCCCTCCAATTTCACAGCATCTGATTTTGTCTCTTTGATTACTTTTCGTACATTTAAAAGTGCTTCTTTTTTGTTTCTATAAGTATTAAATGGCATATCAAATACCATTAAGCTATTTGAAATACCCATTCTCACACTTTTTGCATGCTCAATCATCGTATCTAATTTCATTTTTCTAGTAGTGTCATAATTATACAAAACTGAAGCAACAGAGTCCCCAACAAGAACAATATCAACATGCTTGTCGATTATCTCAGCAATATTTTTAGAGTATGCAGTTAAAGAAATTATCTTTGATTTATGTTTCTTATTAACAATTTTTTTAATTTTTTTCATTCTAACTCAATTGTACTTGGTGGTTTAGACGTAATATCATAAACAACTCTATTTACACCTTTAATGTTATTAATTATTTTATTGGAAATTTCTTGCATAAAATTTTTATCGAAGTCATAGAAATCAGCAGTCATACCGTCATCTGAAGTGATTGCTCGAAGCAAACAAATATATTCGTAGGTTCTGTTATCTCCCATAACACCGACGGTTTTAACTGGAAGCAATGCTGCATAAGCTTGCCATATTTTATTATATAAATTATGTTTTCTAAGACCATTAATAAAATAATAATCAGCTTCTTTCAAAATTTTTATTTTTTCATCAGTTATTTTTCCAGGCATTCTAATTGCAAGTCCAGGACCAGGAAATGGATGTCTTGAAATAATTTCTTTAGATAACTTTAATTCAAATCCTAACTTTCTGACCTCGTCTTTAAATAAATATTTTAAAGGCTCAACTAATTTAAGTTTCATTTTTTTTGGCAGCCCACCAACATTATGATGTGATTTTATCTTCGATGTTTGGCTACCAGTCACAGACTTACTTTCGATAAGATCTGGGTAAAGAGTTCCTTGTGCTAGAAATTTTACATTTTTTATTTTTTTTGAATACTTTTCAAATATTTCAATAAAAAGGCCACCAATTATTTTCCTTTTTTTTTCTGGGTCTTCAATATTTTTCAATTTTTTCAAAAAAATATTTGTTGCATTTACATATATCAAATTCATTTTAAATTTTTTTTTAAATGTATTTATTACCTGGCCCTCTTCACTTTTTCTTAACAAACCAGTGTTAACAAATATACAGTTTAGTTTTTTTCCAATCGCTTGATGTATTAGCTTTGCTGCAACACTGCTATCAACTCCACCTGAAAGAGCACAAATAACTTTGGAGTTCCCAACTTGATTTCTAATTTCACTTATAAGTTTATTTTTTTGATCTTTCGGAGACCAATTTTTTTTAATTTTACATATTTTGTAAATAAAATTTTTTATCAATTTTTTTCCATTTTTAGTATGTGTAACCTCTGGATGAAATTGAATTCCATATATGCTCTTGTCGCTGTTTTCAATTAAACAATTTTTCGAGCTATTGCTTGAACCAATTACTTTAAAATTTTTTGGAATTTTAGTAACTTCGTCAGAATGGCTCATCCAAACATCAGAAGTTTTATTTTTATTAAAAAAACCTTCGGTCAATAAACTTTTATTTAATTGTTTAACTTTTGCTAAACCGTATTCCCTGGATTTAGATTTTTTAACACTACCTCCTAATTGCTTTGAAATTATTTGGTGCCCAAAACAAATTCCAAGAACAGGTATATTCATGTTTAGTATTTTTTTATTATATGACGGTTGTTTAATTCCATAGACACTCATTGGACCACCCGAAAGTATAATGCCCTTGATTTTACTAATGTTTTTAATTGATTTTGATTTTTTATGACTTACAATTTCTGAATATGCCCCTAGCTCTCTAATTCTTCTTGCAATTAATTGGGTAAACTGTGAGCCAAAATCAATAATCTGAATCCTTTCAAGGTTTTTATCAAGACTCATCTTTTGCTTCGATGTTGTTTAATCTTTGATCAATTGAAGTAAGATTATCACATAACTTTGAACAAGCATTTTTAAATTTTTCTTTTAATTCTTTTACTTCCGATATATTTGATCTCTCCAATTCTATATCAATAAGCATAAATAATGCTTCTTCATTTTTCGGATCTAATAATAGAGCGGTTTTAATATTTTTTTTTTGCTCATTTTCATTTTTTTCAATTTTATAAATCTTTGCAAGATAAATATAAGAGTAAATTTTTTTAGGATTGAAAACTATGCTTCTTTCAAATAAAAATTTTGACTTCTCATATTTTTTATTTTCAAATAATTTTTTTCCTTTCTCAAAAAAATTTTCGTTTGCATAAGAATTTTTGTATGAAAAAAAAACAAACAAAAATAACAAACTAAATTTTCTAAAATTATTTTTTGATTTCATCAACATTATGTACCATACTTTCGTAGAAACCTGCCTTTGTAATTTTAATAAATTTAGGTCCTTTTCTTAAATTAATTATTCTCTTTGACCCCAAATACCCCATCGATGATTTTAACCCACCGATTAATTGATAAATTATTTTATCTACTTTACCTTTATATTTTACCAACCCTTCTACACCTTCGGCAACATACTTAGATGTGTCTCTTTGTTTTTTTTGAAAATATCTATCTGCAGAGCCTTTATTCATTGCACCTATTGAGCCCATGCCTCTGAAACTTTTAAACTTTTTTCCACCTTTCTTAATTAATTTTCCAGGTGCTTCATCTGTTCCTGCAAATAATGATCCTATCATTACTGCATCTGCACCTGCTGCAAGAGCCTTAGGAATGTCGCCTGAAAATTTTATACCTCCATCAGCTATTAACGTTGTTTTGCTTTTTTTAATACCTCTTCGAACTTCTGTAATAGCTCCTAATTGGGGAACACCGATGCCAGCGACTAATCTGGTTGTACATATTGATCCTGGTCCTATGCCAACTTTAATTATATCAACTCCAAGTCTTATTAGAAATTTTGCTGCATCTATAGTAGCTACATTTCCAGCACAAAGTGCAGTTTTAGATGGTTTAATTTTTTTGATAACTTTAATAATCTGAGCAACTTTTTTTGTATGTCCATGAGCAGTATCTACAACTATTAAATCTATATTTTCCTTTAGTATCGATCTTGCTCTCTTTTCCTCATTTTCACCCGCTCCAACTGCGGCGCCTACGATTAATTTTTGCTTTTGTACTTTTTTAATTTCAATTTTTTGTTTGCTTATTGTTAAATTTCTATGGATTATCCCTATGCCTCCAGATTTTGCTAACGCAATTGCCATTTTAGACTCAGTTACGGTATCCATTGCTGATGATAAAATAGGCACTTTTAATGTCAAATTTTTTGCTAACTTTGTTTCAGTTATTACTTCCGACGGGAGAATTTCTGAATACTTTGGCGCAAGCGTTACATCGTCAAATGTTAGAGATTCTTTTATAGGACCCATGTCCTTATATATACGATTCTAAAAAAAAAAAAAGAGTGCTATCTAAGAAATTTTGAAATCACAAAACTTTCCTTTGAGTCTTTTCTACTGGCAGGTGGTTTAAAAATATTAGTTTTTTTGAAATTTTTTTTACTAAATTCTACAATTTCATTAAATGACTTACCCATGAAGATTTTTGAAATAAAAACTCCATTTGGTTTAAGCATATCTATTGAAAATTTCATTGCATCTAAGCACAATTCTCCTGTGACCAATGAGTCTAAATTTTTGTTTCCTGTGGTATTCACAGCCATATCAGACATAATCACCTCCACTTTTTTGTTGAAATATTCTTTAATTTTAGCTTTATTTTTATCATCGGTAAAATCTCCTATAATATGAAAACAATGATCTATTGAATCAATATTTTTTAAATCGATAGTTAATATTCTACAGTTTTTATAATTCTTAATAACATATTGTGACCAACTACCTGGGGCTGCACCAAGATCTATTATAGAAAATTTATTATCAAATATTTTGAATTTTTTATTTATCTCCTCAATTTTGTATGCTGCCCTGGACCTATAACCCTCAATTTTAGATTTTCTTACGTAAATATCTCTTCGTTGTTTGTTTATCCAATTTTTTGATATTTTATTTTTTTTCAATTAACCGACATACCTTAGGCTCTTATTAATATTTTTATTATTTAGAGTTTGAATATTAATTTTAAGGTTTCTATTTTCACGCATATCTTCTGAGTTTATCTTTATACCTCCTGCAAGATGCATAATTCCAATTGTATAATTAGGTAAATAAGGCTCAACAAACAAATTGGTTGATTCATCAAATTTTGGTAATAAGTTACTCGCTATCCAATTACAGTTCAAAGGGAGAAATTCAGTTTCTACATTATCAATATAAACACACATATTTATTGCAAGTCCCTCTGAGCCAAATACTTGTCCAGATAATAAAGTTTTATTTAAATTATTTTGCCATTTACTCCAGCAAGGTGATTCTTTTTCAAGTGAAAAAACTCCAATATTTATATGTGGTGCAAATGCTAATTTTCGAGCATCATTTAAACCAATTTTAGATGACATTGCGTGTTTAAAGTTTTGAGATTTAATTAAGGCAATTTTCCCAAAAATCCATTTGACTCTAGACATGATTTTATAACCTTGTCCAATTGTTTGTGTTATTCCAAGTTTTCCATTTTCACACGCTTTAAAATATAATTCTATACTTTTCCAATCTTGAACCCATGCATCACAATCAATCCATAAATATTTCTCATAGTTAGGAAAGTATTTTGGAAGAAAGGCTCTTGAAACTTGGCTTTTAAGCCATTCCTTGTCTTCTACTTTGTGAGATGGAACAGCTATATCCCATTCTGCATTTTTAATTTCATCAACTTTCGATGTTAAATTTTTAATTTGATCTTCATTTAAACCAGCGTTTAAAATACAAATTGAAATTTTAGAACTCTCTTTAAACTGTCTTATCGAATTTATCAATTCTAACAATAACTCATAATAGTTAGAGTCTGCCAATGATACAATCGCATATTTTTTCATTTATAGAATATCTTCAGGCTCTTGGTCGTCCATGCTTTGGTCGTTGAGATTTTGTTTTTTAATTTTGTTAAAATGATAAATACTTATTGGTATTGCCAGTAAATAGCCTAGACATCCTAAAAATATTATTTTAAATGGAAATATTAACAACAAACCAAAAACTAAAATTATCCCAAAAAGTAAAAAAACAGTAGTGCTTCTTGGAACTACAATCTTCTTTAAAGAATAAGTTGGAATTTTACTAATAAGCAATATGGAAATAATAACAAATAAAATTGGTGTAATCATTTGGATTTCAAAAGGAAGAAAGTTTAAACCACTCACATCATATATAAGTGGACTTAAAACTAAAATTCCACCTGCAGGTGATGGAATTCCCTCAAAAAAATTCACTCTCCAATTTGGCTCAGTTCCTGTATTAATATTAAAACGTGCCAGTCTTAAAGCAATACAAACAACATATATCAATGAAATTAACCACCCTACTTTTCCAAGTGAGTTTAAAGTCCAAAAATACATTATAAGAGATGGAGCAACACCAAAGCTAATTATATCTGTCAACGAGTCGAGCTCTTTTCCTACTTTGGAGGTTCCTTTAATAAGTCTTGCAATTCTTCCATCTAATCCATCGATAATTGCTGCAAAAAAAATCGCTATTATTGATAATTTATAATTTCCATTTAATGCAAAATTTATTGAGCTTAGACCTATACAAACCCCTATAAGAGTTAAAGTATTTGGTAAAATTACTCTTGCTCTAGTATCAGTAACTATTTTAAATTTTTTTTTGGGTTCGTTCATGTTTATTTTTTAGCAAGCAAAGTTTCTCCAGCAATTGCTTTTTGATTTATTTTTACTAATGGTTTATAATTTTCAAAATACAAATCTGCCCTACTTCCAAATCTAATCATGCCTATTCTATCACCTTGTTTTAAATTAGTACCTTTTGATGTTTCACAAACAATTCTCCTTGCTATAAGTCCTGCAATCTGAACTACTATTACTTCTTCTCCGTAAGTATTCTTAATTTTATAATAATTTCTCTCGTTTTCTTCGCTTGCTTTGTCTAAGGATGCATTGAAAAATTTTCCTGGAATATATGATATTTCTTCAACTTGTCCTGTACAAGGAGATCTGTTTACATGACAATCAAAAACATTCATAAAAATACTAATCTTTGTGTATTTTTTGTCATTAAGATTTAATTCTTTTGGACCTTCTGTTTCTTTTACTTGTATTACCAATCCATCTGCAGGACTTACTAAATATTCATCATCATTTATTGATACTCTTTCTGGGTCTCTAAAAAAATAATAACACCATACTGTTAAAACGAAACCAACCAATCCTAAAAAAGTACTAAAGAGATATAATATTATGGTAACAACAGCGAATATTACCATAAATTTATATCCCTCATTGTGGATCTTTGGAAAAACCTTGTCTATCATATTCATAAATTTGATAATTTTGTCTTAATATGTATATAAAACTCCAAAATTCAATTAATAAGATATATAATTAAATATG
>CAZGVS010000013.1:8201-20409 GCA_964529275.1 uncultured Candidatus Pelagibacter sp. | reverse complement strand
ACAAATCTAAATCTTTGGCCTTCACCTCTAGCCTTGTGGTAAGCAACACTTATTTTAATTGCTGTTTCGACAGCTGTTGATCCACAAATTGTATAAAAAATCTTATTTAAATTTCCCGGGGTGTGTTTTGAAATTCTCGTTGCTAATTCAAATGAACCTCCAAAACCTTGCTGGAATGGCTGAGCATAATCTAAAGTTTTAAGTTGTTTAGTTATTGCATCAATAATTTCTACCCTCCCATGTCCGAGCGGATTACAAAAAAGTCCAGAGCTCGCATCTATCTGGGTATTCCCCTCGTGGTTTTTTAAATAAACACCTTTAGCTTCTGTGATTAACCTTGGTCTTTCCTTGAAATCTTTGTTAGATGTAAATGGCATCCAATGCTCATTAAGAGAATTTGGAATGCTATTTTTATTTTCTGAACTCATATTTTTTGTTAATTATTTCTTTTAGACTATTTACAATTTTTAACTAGATAATTTTAACACATGGGATGTGGTAAGTGAGCGCAACTCTTGGTTGAAAGATTGTTATTTGCTAGACCCTAAACAATTATAACTTATTTACTTATTCATTAATTTACAATTTAATCTGAATAATTAAATTTAATTAACAAGGAGAAAAATGAAAAAAATAATTAATCTTGTTCTCGCAGGTGTAATGACACTATTCTTCTCTGTATCAGCTTTTGCTGCTGCAAACGAAGTTAGGGTTGCATACTTTTTAGAGTGGCCGTCACCTAATTTAGAGGACATGCAAAAGAAAACTTTTGAGAAAGCTTTGGGTGTTCCAGTAAAATGGACTAATTTTACAAACGGCGGAGCAATGACTGATGCAATGTTAGCAGGAGATATTGATATCTCTTACTCACAAGGACTGGTACCATTTATAAATGCAGTAAAGTCTAAAGCACCAATAAAACTAGTTGATATTGCTATGGAATATGGAATGGGAGGAACTACTTGTGTTACTTCGAATGCTTCTGGAATTACAAAAGCAAACGCTACTGAATTAGAAGGAAAAAAAGTTGCTGTTCCACTTGGAACAATGGCAGAGTATGTATTTGATGAGAGTATGAAAGTAGTTGGAGCAGATAGAAAAAAAATGGATATAATTCAAATGGATCCTGAGGAAGGTGCTGCTGCTTTAGTAAGTGGTGATGTTGTAATGGCATGTTTATTTGGTGGAAATTCCATTAAAGCTGCAACAGCAGTTGGTTCTAGACTATTAACAGTTCAAGAAGCTAGAGATGCTGGAATACTTGGAATAGATATTACTTCAGTAACTACAAAATTTATGAAGGAAAATCCTGGAATGCTTAGAACCTTTATAGAGGTAACTCATGAAGCTAATGCAAGATATAGATCGGGAAAAAGTGATATGAATTCTATGTCTAAAGCATCAGAAATGAAAGTTGCAGATATGAAAGAAACTTTAAGTGGTTTCAAATTTCTTACACCAGAAGAGACAAAAAACTCTATGGAAAGTGGAAACCTGGATGCATTCTTAAAAGGAATGGGAACTCCAAGTGGAAATGTAGATACAAGTTTCTTACCTTTGTAAAAATAGGTAAATAATAATTATAATAGGTGCCAATTAAAATTTAATTGGTGCCTATTTTTTTAAATAAATTTCTAATATAAGATGATGCATGAGTGATTTAGTTTCTCAAAATCTTAATATGATTTTTAAATCTCCAAAAGGAGAAACTGTTCATGCCTTAAAAGATTTAAATTTCACAATAAAAAAAGGTGAGCTTTTAACGGTATTAGGACCATCGGGATGCGGAAAAACCACTTTATTAAATATTGCAGCTGGTTTTATAAGGCCAACATCTGGAACTATAACTTTAGGCAATAATGAAATTAATGGCCCAGGAGTTGATAGAGGCATGGTATTTCAGCAAGGAGCTTTATTCGAATGGTTGACTGTAAATGAAAATGTAAACTTTGGATTAAGAATGAAAAAAGAAAGTCCAGATGTATCAGCAAATAAAGTTGAAGAGTGGCTTGAAATAGTTGGTTTAAAAGGGTTTGGAAATACTCCTACATATCAATTATCTGGTGGTATGCAACAAAGGGTAGCTCTCGCGAGATGTTTAATTAATGATCCAGATTTAATTTTAATGGACGAACCACTGGGCGCACTGGATGCATTAACCAGAGAAAAAATGCAGTCTTTAGTTTTAAAAATTTGGAAAGAGACTGGAAAAACAATTATTTTAATTACTCACTCTGTAGAAGAAGCTTTATTGCTTGGTGAAAGATTATACGTCATGGCACCAAGACCTGGAAGAATACATAAAGAATATAATCTACCATTTGCAGAAATGGGCCTAAAAAAGGACTTGAGAGAGATTAAAAAAGACATGGAGTTTTCTTCAAAAAGGGAAGAAATATTATCAATGATTTGGAACATGGAAGAAGAAATTATGGGACAAGATAATTAAATGTTCATTCAAATTATAACAACATTAATTTTTGTATCAGTTATAGGATGTATTCTTTACGGTAGAAGATTAATAAAAAAAGAAAAAGTTGATGCAGTTTTTGGTAATCCTGAAAGAGCCAAGGGAGGTTCGCACTGGGTAATTTTAGGAAGTAGTGCAATATTATTAGTTTGGCTTTACTACTCTTGGGATATAGCCAAAGGTTTTTATCCTAAATCTGCTAATGAACTATGTCAGGTCGCAAAAATAAATGAGTCTTTGATGGGATTGAAATATCAATTCCCTATTGAAGAAAGAGAATATAAAAGCACATCAATAATAAAAATTGAAAATAAAAATTTAAAGAAAATTTCTACCGAAATTGAAAATTCAAAAGATTTAAATTCACAACAAAAATCAATCTTGGGTGGTTTTATAAATAATACAGCTCAGTTAATCCCTCTGTTAACTAGTGATAGTCTAATAGAAACAGACACTAAACTCAAAATTAAAGAAATGACTGAGGAGTTAAAGCTTTTAAGCCTAAATTTTAAAAAAAAAGATTATCCATTCGAAACTAATGATGAAAAAGTTGAAAGACAAAAAGCTATATTAGAAGAGGGAGGATGGGGTATTACAACTGTGAAATCGGGCACTGGATCAATAGAAAATACCATGGAGGTTCCATTTATAGCAGCAACAAGTAAAGGTTTAAAGTTTAGTGCGGCTGCAGATGAGCTCAAAATTATTGATAACAAATTTTTTAAGTTAAGAAATCATAATCCACAATTTAAAACTTCAATTAACCAATTAAAAAAAAATATAAAAAATTATAGAAAAAGCTTAGACGATTCTGAGGAGATAGCATCGACTTATGCCAAAGATATTGTTAAAATTGCAAGAAGGATTGAGTTTGCTAGCATCTATCCACCAAATGCTCTTAATGAGATAAAAAATGCGATTATTGAATTTGATAATATTCAAAAATCAGAGCAAGGTGGGCTAAGATTAGTTGATATACTTTTATTCCCAGCAGGTACTATTGTTGCAAGTGGTCCTAGCTGCTCTGAGCAAGGTTCTGGAAGATGGTTACCAAAGCCATCCGATACATTTAATAAATTTATTTTAATGTCAAAACCAAGTGTTGGTTACAAAAATATTCCTCTACTTTGGATTGATATGATGGATGTAAGTAAAATAATTGGTTTTTTATTGCCAGATTGGATAGCCGATATTCTTCCAGGTGAATACCCAGTGCATAGCAAGGATGGATTAGTAAAACAAAATTTTAAAGGTAAAGTTCTTAAAATAGTTACTGGAGACTTTAAATTATTTAAAATTCCTGTTCCATATGGACACATTTGGGATTCATTTTTAAGAGTATTTTTAGGATTAATTTTTGGAATTTTAATTGGAGTGCCTCTTGGACTATTTATGGGATTAAATAGATTTGCAAAGGGTTTTTTTGATCCTTTGATTGAACTATATAGACCTGTCCCACCTTTAGCATGGGCTCCACTGATAATTTCAGTTCTTGGAATTGACAATACAGGAAAGGTATTTTTGTTATTTATGGTTTCTTTATCAATAATGATAATTTCAGCGAGGGCTGGTGCTTCAGGGACCCAGCTATCTAAAATTCATGCTGCGCATTCCCTTGGTGCATCAAAGAAACAAATACTAAGATATGTTATATTCCCAAATTCACTTCCTGAAATTTTAACAGGAATAAGGGTTGCTGTCGGAATGTGTTGGGGTACTTTGGTTGCGGCAGAATTTTTGGCGGGTACAACTGGTATTGGATTTGTCGAAAATGTCGCAAAGAAATATTTCCAATATGAGGTTATTTGGATAACAATTTTTATTATGGGCATGCTGGGACTTTTATTCGACGTTACTTTAAGAAAAATAATTAATAAAACTATTCCATGGCGTGGAAAGGGATAATTTTTTACTTTATTTTTGCGTTTGCTGCACAAGCAAATAATTTCAATATAAAAGAAATTCATAAATTTAATAATCCCTGGGGATCATCATTTATAAACAATAACGAAATTATAATTACAGAAAAATCTGGTCAAATAAAATTAATTAATCTTAAAAATAAATCAGTAATAGAGATAAGCCATAATTTAAAAATTCTAGAAGATGGTCAAGGTGGATTGCTTGATATTTTGTACCATGACAATAACTTGTGGGTAAGCTATTCTCAAGATCATGGCAGATCAAAATCAACAACCTCTATTGCAAAAGGTAAATTTAATAGAAACCAAATTGAATTTAAAAACATATTTGTTGCAAAACCTCCTATAAATTCTGGTTATCATTTTGGATCTAGATTAGCTATAAAAGAAAATTATCTTTTTGCTTCCTTAGGTGAAAGGGGGAAAGGCATGATTGCACAAGATCCTACAAAACACCCTGGTAGTATTATAAGAGTCCATCTAGATGGTAAAATACCAAAAGATAATCCTAAATTTATTAATAAAAAAAATTGGCTACCAGAAATATTTCAGATAGGAGTTAGAAACCCACAAGGAATGGCTATTTCCTCATTTGATCAGAAAATTTATATAAGCAACCATGGAGCAAAGGGAGGAGATTGGTTTGGTGAAGTTAAAAAGGGAGAAAATTATGGATGGAAAATACTTGGTTGGGGAGGGACAAATTATACAGGCACAAAAATTGGGCCAAAATGGAAACCTGGTTTTACAAAAGCAATTCAGTACTGGGTACCCTCGATAGCCACAAGCGCAATCGTAATTTATAAAGGGAATGAGTTTAAAGAATGGAATGGCAGTGCATTGATAACGTCGTTAAAAGATATGTCTTTGCGAAAACTTGATTTTTCAAATTTAGAAGATGTAAAAGAGGATATAATTTTTAGTGGTCAAATTGGACGTATAAGAGATATACAAGTGCACAAAGAAACTGGTAAGATATATATGCTTAGTCAAGATGCATTATGGTTAATGGAAAAAAATTAAAAAAAATTATCACAAAAATATTTTTAAATCATAAACTAAGTATTCACCATGCCAGATTATGTTCAGATGCTTTAGTGGACGCTGAATTGAAAGGATTACATTCCCACGGCCTATCAAGACTAAAAATGTATTGTGATCGGATAGATAAAAAATTGATTAATTCAAGCCCTAAATTTAAAATAAAAAATATTTCAAAATCAATTTCACATATAGATGCAGATAATAGTATTGGATTTGTAGCAGCAGATATTGCTATTAAAGAGTTGATTAAGAAAACTAAAAAAAATGGGATTGGTTTGGTAGGAATTAAAAATAGTGGGCATTACGGTTTATCCGGTTATTATGCACAACAAGCTGTTAAACAAAATCTAATCGTTTTGTGTTTTACAAATGCACCTCCTGCTATTGCTCCATTCGGATCAAAAAAAGCTTTATTTGGTACTAATCCAATTTGTTTTGGTGTGCCAGCCTCAAATAAAATACCTTTTATTTTAGACACCTCTCTTTCAGTTGCAAGTAGAGGATATATTAGAGTTAAAGCAAATCTTAATCAAAAAATTCCAAAAGGAATTGCTTTAGATAGAGATGGAAAACCTACAACAAGCGCAAAAAAAGCTTTAGAGGGTGTTCAGTTACCAATTGAGAGTTTTAAGGGGTCTGGTTTAGCTTGGATGGTCGATATTTTAAGCGGTGTTTTAACTGGGTCTGCTCATGGTGGCAAAGTAGGAGATCCATTTGATGACTTTAAAAAACCACAGAATGTTGGACATCTATTTATAGCTTTTAAGCAAAATATTTTTGTGAATAATTTTGGTCAAAGAATGAAAAAAAATATTAAATCTGTAAAAAAATTACCAAAAATAAAAGGTGTAAAAAATATTCTTTATCCTGGAGAAAATAAATTTAAAAAACTCAAGTATAATTTAAATAAAAATATAAAGATCTCAAACAGAATCGCTAATGATATTGAGTTACTATTGTCTAGATGATTTTTTAATTATTTTAATTACTTACTTTTTTTTTTCTTTAGTCCAAGTTTATCACTATGACGCAGTCTTAAAATTACAATTGCAGCAGCAATTAATACTATTGCAACAGCCTCATAAACTAATCCAGAAGGATCCATTTCCTTGCCTTGAAGTATTATAAATCGAGCTAAAGCAGTTATGGCAATTAATAAGGGTAAAGTTATGCTTATTGATTGTTGATCCCAAAAAACTCTAACCATTGCTAATACTTCTAGATAAAGAAACATTAATAATAAGTCCGCTAGTGTAACTGATTGATTTTCAAACATCAATTTAATTTCAATACCCACTGCAATAACAGTGCTTATCAATATAATAGTTAATAAAGCTAATTGTAAGTTTTTTGTAATATTTTCCATAAAAATTACTTTAATTATTTTTTAATTTTGATCAACAAATATGTTTAATTTATTCTCTGTAATAATGATAAATTATTATTTGTTGGTTTATTAACATCTCGTGAAATCTCGTAAAACTCCAGATTAGGTTTCTTTCTTGCATTAAGAAACTGATAACCTTCTATTTCTAGATTTAAATAATTATTTATATCTTTGCTGCTTAGAATAACTGGTTGTCTATGATGGATTTCTTTTACGTTATCATTAGCCTCTTCTGTAATTAAACAAAATTCATCATTATCGTAAATACCGGCCACAAACATCATATTTTTATCTGTATTTTGAAAATAAAAAGGTGTTTTATTTGTGCCATCTCTCCTCCACTCATAAAATCCATCCATTATAGCAATACATCTTTTAATCTTTATTAATTTCTTAAAAGAAATTTTTTCATTTATAGTTTCAAGTCTTGCATTTATTAATGCTTTAAATTCTTTTTTTTTTGCCCAACCAGGTATCATTCCCCATTTTAAATTCTCCAAAGTACACCCATTAGTATAAGCTTTAATGACTGGTAAACCTTGATATGGATGAGCATTGTAATTATCTTTATCTTCAACATTAATTGATGATTTTACGTATTTTTTTGTTTTAGTTTCTGGTTTTGTTATTACATATCTACCACACATAAATTATATATTTTACTTGTAATATATTAGAATAACCCATATTGAACAAACAAAAAAAATGAATAAATCAATTCCTGCAATTTCTGATGAAATAAAAACTGATCATATAAAAATATTATTAGATAGTGAGCATGAAAAAATTCAGCATCATTTGGTTGGATTTCATGTTGAGTGGCTTAGATCTTGTTACAATGATTTCAAGGATTATGACAAATTTTTAATAATTATTTATTTGGTAAATGAAACAATGTCTTTTTATAATAGAAATCTAATTAATTTAAATTACGATAACTACTACTCAAAAAACTATCTTGAAATAGAAAAAATAAATATTCTAAAATTATCGAGAGATTTGGGAATTCCTAAGGAGTCCACAAGAAGAAAAATAATGGAACTTGAAAAAAGAGGAGTAATTAAAAAGTTTAAAAAAAAAATTATTATTGATAGAACGGCATTTGAGTTTGTTAAACCAAAAAACTCAATCAAAAGCTTAGCTAAAATATTATTTGAAATTATAAAGATTTTAAACAAAAAAAATATTTTAAAACTAAGTTTCTCAACTGAAAGTATTGAAGAAAATATCAAAAAACATTTTACTTTTTGTTGGCATCATTTTTACAAATATCAAATACCATTCATGATTGGAATGAAATCAAAATTTTTAGAAATTGATATTTTGCATATATGGGCTGTAATTTACTTAAATAAAATATATAATATTAAGAAAGATAAAAAAAATTTACAAAGAAAAGATTTTAATAACGCTCTTTATAACCATCAGTCAAGTGGTATTAATGCTATGTCTATTTCAGATATGACCGGAATACCAAGGCCGACGGTTATTAGAAAACTAAAATATTTAATAAATAAAAAATATATATTTTTTGATGACAAAAAACTCTATCATTTATCATATATACATCATTCTGATTTAAACATTCAACAAACTAAAAATTTAAATAGTTTTGCCAATCTTGCTTCAATTTTAATAAATAAAAATATATTTAATTAACTTATATTTCTAATAATAAAAACAAAAACTAAAGAAGTAACGAACATTATTAAAGCATAAGCTGCTGCGGGAACTAAATAAATAATATCTTGAAAAAATTGAGTTCCAACAAATGCTGCAAGAGTTCCATTTTGCAGACCACATTCTAATGAAATACATCTTTGTTGTTCAACACCTGTTGAGAAGTATTTTGCAATATAAAATGCCAATACCATCATTGTTAAGTTCAGTATTAAAGCAATAACTCCTGCCTTTTTAATAAAACCTATTATGTTATCCCATTCCTCAATCCATATAGATGCAAATACAATTAAAAATAAAAAAATTGATATTCTTTCAATTAATGTTGATTTTGACTGAACAAAATTAGATGCAAAATTTCTTACTAACATCCCTAAAATTACAGGTAAAGTTACAACAATAAACATTTTAAGGGATATACCAATTACGGATACTTCTTTATCAAAGATATTTATTCCAAAAATTTGAGCTGAATTAATAATAATTAATGGAACAGTAATAATGCTTAACAAGCTAATTACACCAGTTAATGAAATTGACAACGCTACATCTCCATTAGCAAATTTTGTAAGAATATTAGAAGTTACTCCACCTGGTGCAGCTGCAATAATCATAAAACCTACTGCAATTTCAGCAGGAGGTTCAAATATTAAAACTAATACTAATGCAAATATCGGCAACAATAAAACCTGGCAAATAAGTCCGATACAAAAATCTCTAGGTTGAATAAATACTCTTTTAAAATCATCAATTCTTAATCCAAGACCTAGTCCCAGCATAATCAAGCCAAGAGCAAAAGGGGCTATGGTAGTTGCTATTTCCATTTTTTGCCTTATTTTAAATAGATAAACGCTATATCAAAAAAAAATGTTATCATCAAAAGAAATTGTCTGTCCAAATAATCTTTTAAGTTTAAGTAAAAAAAATCGAAGTGTTGAAGCTGGAATTGTAAACGCTGGAAATTTATTAGCGATGAAATCAACTATGGAGGCGGTAAAAGAAGGTTTAATCAAGCCATTTTTTATTGGAAACAAAAAAGACATAAATAAAAATGCTGAAGAATTGAGTTTTGATATTTCTAAATATCCTATCATAAATGAGGAAATTGAAAATAATACTGCACAAATTGCAGCAAAGTTAGCCTCCGACCAAAAAATTAAAATTATTGTTAAAGGACACATTCATACTGATATTTTAATGAAAGAGGTTTTAAAAAGGGAATATAACCTTCATGGAAAAACAAGATTAAGCCATATATGGCATATGACTTTAGATAAAAATGACAAACCACTTATAATTACCGATGGTGCCTTAAATGTTTTACCAAATATAAAAACAAAAACCCATATTTTAAAAAATGCTATCAACTTTTGTAATCGAATTGGAATAGCCAGACCTAAAGTTTCTGTGTTATCTGCTACAGAGGAGGTACTTGATAGTGTACAAAGTTCTTTAGATGCTAAAGAAATTACTAATATAGCAAAAAAAGAAAACTTAAATGCTGATGTTTTTGGACCTCTTGCCTTTGATAATAGTATTTCAAAAAAATCTGCTACTATTAAAAATATAAAAAATAAAGTTGCTGGCAATGCAGATGTATTATTGGTTCCAAGTGTTGAAACAGGAAACGGTCTAGTAAAAATGATGATATATTTTATGGGAGCCTGCGCAGCAGGAGTTGTTGTTGGTGGTAAAGTACCAGTTGTAATTACAAGTAGATCAGATGATGCACCTGCAAGATTAGCATCAATTGCTGCAGCAGTAGTTTCTTTGGATTAAATCATAGTTGAAAATAATCCATTATTATTTTAAACATAGATATTTATGTCAATTAAATATTTAAAAAAATCTCCTAAAACATCATCAACGGATGATCTAAAAACAAGAGCGATAGTTCAAAATCTTCTTAAGGATCTTGAAAAATCTAGAGAGGAAGGATGTAAAGAGCTAACAAAAAAATTTGATAACTATGAAGGAGATATATTAGTTTCAAAATCAAAAATTGAGGAAATTTCAAAAAAATTAAGTCAAAAAAATAAGGATGATATTAAATTTTCTTATGACAGAGTCAAAAAATTTGCAGAGGCTCAATTAAAAAATTACGGACAAGATTTTGAGGTAGAACTCTCTAAGGGTTTATATGCAGGCCAAAAACTTGTGCCCGTTAATACTGCTGGTTGCTATATACCTGGTGGAAGATATGCTCATATAGCCTCTGCTGTTATGAGTGTAACGACTGCTAAAGTAGCAGGTGTAAAAAATATTATAGCTTGCAGTCCTCCCAAAGAAAATATAGGTGCTCATCCAGCTATTGTTTACACAGCTAATCTTTGTGGTGCAGATGTAATTTTAAATTTAGGTGGTGTCCCAGCTATTGCAGCAATGACATATGGTATGTTTGGTAATTCTGAAGCAGATATTCTCGTAGGACCTGGTAACCAATTTGTTGCAGAGGCAAAACGAATATTATTTGGGAAAGTTGGAATTGATTTGTTTGCTGGTCCAACAGAAATTGGTATTATAGCAGATGAAAGTGCCGATCCAGAAATTGTTGCCTATGACTTAGTTGGTCAAGCTGAACATGGATATAATTCACCTGCATGGTTATTTACAACTAGTGAAAAATTAGCGAACGATGTTATGAAAATAGTTCCTCAATTAATTGAAGATTTACCAGAATTACCAAGAACTAGTGCGGAGGCAGCATGGAAAGATTATGGTGAAGTAGTATTGTGCAATACAGACGAAGAAATGGCCAAAATTAGTGATGAATATGCTCCTGAGCATTTAGAACTACAAACCAAAAATGACAAATGGTTTCATAATAAATTAAAAAATTACGGGTCATTATTTATAGGAGAAGAAACAACTGTAGCGTATGGAGATAAGTGCTCAGGTACAAATCATATATTACCAACTAAGGGTGCGGGCAAATATACCGGTGGATTATTTGTAGGCAAGTTTATTAAAACTTTAAGTTTTCAAAGAATGACAAAAGAATCTACTAAAGAAGTTGGTGCTGCTGCAGCAAGAATTTCTAGATATGAAGGTATGGAAGCACATGCAAGAACCGGGGATATCAGGTTAAGAAAATATGGATATTCAAATTAAAAAGACTTAAGCATTCTTGCTTTCTAGATATTTTCCCCACATTTTATCAAACATGACTTCAAATTTATCAGTTAAAGTTTTATGATCAAAAATTCCTGAATTGATAATATTATCCCTTAGAGTTCTTCTTAATTTAGTAAGAGTCTCAATATCTGATGATAAAGCTTTAGCTTTATAAATATATTCCTTTTCATCTTTGGCAATCCACTCATGCATATTCATATTAGAATTAATATTTTCCCCAAAATGAAAAATGTATCTATCCCCTTTTAAAGTTAATACTGGAACACCCATCCAAATTGATTCTATAGTTGTTGTATTGCCTTGGAATGGAAATGGATCTAAGCTTATATCGATTTTATTATAAGAAGATAATAATTCATCTCTTTCTTTGACGGCTCCCTCTAAAATTATTCTTTCAGTTGATATATTGTTATTTTGAAATTGTTTAATAATTTTATTGGATATATAAGTATTTCCAAGATATTTGTTTTTTAAAAGAAGTTTAGAATTTGGAATATTTTTTAAAATATCAGACCAAACTTTAATAACTTTATCATTTAATTTTGGAATTTGATTAAATGATCCAAAAGT
>CAZGVS010000013.1:0-8101 GCA_964529275.1 uncultured Candidatus Pelagibacter sp. | reverse complement strand
AAATGCTCTGATAAATTATCATTTCTTTCCTTTGGTATATAGGCATATAGTTTATAATCTCTTTTTTTTAATTCCCTTAATAAACCTAAAGAAAATAATCCACCTGGATGGTTACCGAAATCTGATGATACAAAACCGATTTTTAATTTTTTAGGTTTTTTTTCAAATTTATAGGGGATTGGTTTTTTTATATTTGTTAAAAAACAATTATTTCTAAAATTTTTAGCTTTAGCTAAATAAATATTTATATCAAAGTCTGGTTTAAAAATAAGATTTAAGAGTAAGTTACTATAAGCTAAGGAATAATCTTGTTTTATTTGTAAAGCATTTTCGTATGCTTTAGTTGCTTTTTCAAATTCACCTAAGCTATTTAGAAGATTTCCCATATTGTTATAAGCTTTTTCAAAGTTTGGTTTTAGATTTATGGCTTTTTCAAAATTCAATTTCGCATCCTCGAAATTATTTATTTTAAAATGAAGATTTGCAGAATTATAATATGCTTCAGCGTATTTTGGATTAATATCACAGCTCTTTACGAAACAAGATAAGGCTTTGTCGTAGAGGTTTTTTTTTTCATATGCAGCTCCTAAACCATTATAAGCTTCGAAATAATTAAATTTTATTTCAATCGCCTTATTATAATTTTCAATTGAATAATTTAAATTATTTAAATCAAGATATAAATTCCCTAAATTATTGTAAGCTTCAGCAAAATTACCTTTTAAATTTATTGCCTTTTTATAAAATTTAATTGCAATTTCAAAATTATTTAACTTTTGATTTAAAATTCCAAGATTATTTAAAGCTTGAGCATAATTAGGATTGATTTGAATTGATTTATTTAAATAAGTTAAAGCAAGTTTATAATTTTTTTTACTAATATTAATTGATCCTAAGATATTATATAAAAGTGAGGAATTAGGATAGGTAATAATCTGATTAGATATTTCGTTTTCTGCATTTGTAATTTCATTTAATTTTAAAAAATTTAAAATAATTTGAAATTCTTTTTCACCCGGATTTTTATCAACTATTTTGTTCATTGCTTTCTTTGATATCGGCTCTTGCGGATGCTATAATAATTAATATTATAAATGGAATACAGATTAAGTTCATCGTTTTCCAGCTAGTTAATGTTATAAAAATTCCAGCAGATAAACTACCTATAGCGTGAATTGAATAAACTACAAAATCGTTTAACCCTTGTGCTTTGTATTTTTCCTCTTCTCTATAGGTTAAAACTAATAAACTTGTTCCAGATATAAACAAAAAATTCCATCCAAACCCTAAAAATATTAATGCAACAATATAATTAAAATAACTTTGCTCAAAAATACTTAATATTAATGTAATACTATACAATATCAAACCAGCGTAAATTACTCTGCTATGTTTATATTTTTTAATTAGATATCCAGTAAGTAGTGAGGGTAAAAACATTGCAGCTACATGAAATTGAATAACTATGCTTGTTTTATTTAAATCTATATTTTCCATTACGTGCATACTAATTGGTGTGGCAGTCATTAAAAAAGTCATTATAGCGTATCCAAATGCAGATGCTGCTAATGCCTGTATAAATCTAGGCTGAGAAATTAATTCATAAAAACCTCTTCCCTTGTAATCTATATTATTTTTTATTTGAGATTTACTTTCATAGAAGAGAAAAAGCATGGTTGGTACAAAAGTTAATAATGCTAAAGCAATATAAGATCCAACATATAAATTGTTACTTATCATATCCTTTGCAAAGTTTGCTAAACTTGGACCTATAAAGGCTGAAATAATTCCACCAAAAAGGATAATAGAAATAGCTTTTGGTGCTTTATTTTTTTCAACACTTTCTGCGGCTGCAAAACGATATTGGTGTGTGAACGCCATTCCAATTCCAAGAAAAAAATTAGCCACACAAAATAAAATAAAATTTTGATTTAAAATTGAATAGGCTCCAAGAATAGAGGCTAACGTATTACCTATTGACGATAATATAAATCCGTATTTTCTTCCTAATATACTCATAACTTTAGTTGCAATGATTGCACCAATTGCAATTCCTACAACAGAAATAGACATAGGTAATGTGGCTAGAGATTTTAATGGACTGATTTGTGAACCAATAATTCCACTAAGAAATACTGTAACTGGAGCCGCTGTAAAACTAAAAATTTGACTCAGTGTAAGTATAAATAGATTTTTATTCATTTAATTTAATCTAAACGTTTTAGACGATATAACCATTGATTTCTTTTCAAAAAATTCATAAGAAGTTTATAAAGATATCTGAGGTTTAACTATGATTGGAATTTTAGGAGGTATGGGTACACAGGCTGGTCTCGACTTTTGTAACAAACTTGCAATCCTTAATAGAGGTAAAATAGATCAAAAACATCCTTTATTTATTCTTTATAACAAGTCAAACATTCCTAACAGACCAAAGAATTTAAAAAAATATTTTAATGTCCTTAAAAGTTTAACTAATGGATGTAAAATGTTACAAAAAAATAAATGTAAATTTATTGTTATACCATGTAATACAGCTCATCATTGGTATGATGATCTTAAAAAGAAAATAAATATTCCAATTATTAGTATGCCAAAAGAAGTATTCAAATTTGCAAGTAAAAACTGTAAAAAAAATTCTAAAATTGGTATTTTATCTACCGAGGCAACTATTAAAACGAGAGTTTATAGCAAGTATTTTAATAAAAATTTTATATTAATAAAGCCAACTAATAACTTGCAAAAAAATTGTGTAAATAAATCAATAAAATATGTAAAACTTGGTAAAGTTAAGTTGGCAGAAAAAGCTATCAAACCTGCAGTAAATTATTTAATTAAAAATAATTGTAAAAAAATAATACTCGGATGTACTGAGTTACCAATTGCGATTTTTGCTTATAAGTCTTTTAAAAAAATTAAAAAATCTAAAGTATTTATAGACCCAAATCTTCTTCTAGCTCAAGTAGCAATGAAAAAATATAAAAAATAAAAAACCAACAAACTTAAAAGATTGTTGGTTTTTTTCTAATTTTTATTTACTTGGATCTGGAACTTTTCTTAGATAAGGCTTAATAGTTTCCCATCCATCAGGATATATTTTCTTTGCTTCCTCATTTGTTACTTTAGGAACAATTATCACATCCTCTCCTGGTTTCCAGTCAGCTGGTGTTGCAATTTTGTGTTTTGCAGTTCTTTGCATAGAGTCTATTGCTCTTAGTATTTCAGCGAAATTTCTTCCAGTAGTCATAGGATAAGTAAGAAACAAACCAATTCTTTTATCAGGTCTTATAATATACACGGTTCTAACAGTTTCGTTGTCTACAGCGGTTCTTCCCATAGATGTAACACCCGCATCTGCCTCTAACATATTGTAAAGTTTTGCTACTTCCAGTTTTTCATCTGCTATAATTGGATAAGGTGGTTTCATTCCACAAACATCTTTAATATCTTCTAACCATTTTACGTGGTCAGATACTGGATCTACACTTAATCCAATTACTTTTACATTTCTTGCATCAAATTCTGGTTTCATTTTTGCTAATGAACCAAGTTCTGTTGTACAAACAGGGGTAAAATCTTTTGGATGTGAAAACAGAACACCCCAACTATCTCCTAACCATTCATGGAAGGATAAGTCACCTAATTGCGTTTGAGCTTTAAAATCTGGTGCTAAACTATTAATTTTCAAAGTCATTAAATCTCCTTTTTAGAATTATTATAAATTATAAGCTATATATATCAACGATATTTAACTTTTGAAGACAACTTTTAGGATGTATATCAAATGGTCTTTAAAGGTGCTACACTTTTGCCATAAGGAGACAATATGAGCCATTCGAATGTTTTAATAGTTGGTGGAGGCTGTGCTGGAATTGCTGTAGCTTCAAGGATTAATAGTTTAAAGTCAGATTTAAGTATTTCTATAATTGAGCCATCAGATAAATCACTTTATCAGGCTGCTTGGACTTTAGTTGGTGCAGGAGCTTACGATGTGGGTAATACAATTAAACCAATGTCAGAAGTTATGCCAGGATATGTGAAGTGGATTAAAGAATATGCTGAGGAATTTATGCCTGAATCAAATTCAGTAAAAACCAACAACGGTAGTTATACATACGATTATTTAGTAGTTTGTCCGGGATTAAAACTAAATTTTGATGGAGTAGCTGGATTAAAGGAAAATTTAGGAAAGAATAATGTATGCACTAATTATTCAGCAGAAATGGCAACATATACTTGGGAATGCTTAAAGAATTTAGATGGTGGAAATTTATTATTTACTGAACCACCTATGCCTATAAAATGCGCTGGAGCACCTCAAAAAATTGCTTATCTTGCAGCTGACCATTTAAAGAAAAAAGGTAAACTCAGCGAAAGTCATTTAGAATTTCTTTGTGCAAAGCCTGTGATATTTGGAGTTCCTCATTTTCAAGGACCTTTGAATGAAATTTGTGATTCTTATGGCATTAAAAGAAGTTTCCAGCATAATTTGATTTCAGTGAATGGTGACACAAAAGAAGCTGTTTTTAAACAGTCAGACAAAGATGGTAATTCAAAAGAAATTACTAAAAAATTTGATTTTATACATGTGACACCACCTCAGACATCTCCAGATTTTGTTAAAAATAGCCCTCTAGCTGATGCAGGTGGTTGGGTAGATGTAGATCACAAAGTTGGTACATTAAGACATGTGAAGTTTGAAAATGTTTACAGCTTAGGAGATGTAATGAATGCTCCAAATGCAAAAACTGGTGCTGCAGTTAGAAAACAAGCTCCTATAGTTGCTCATAATATAGTTAAAGACATTAAAAAAACTTCTGAAAGCTATAGACATTATGACGGATACGGAGCGTGCCCTTTAACAGTTGCTTATGGCAAGGTGATGTTAGCTGAATTTTGCTATGCAGGAAAAGTCACACCTAGTTTCCCATTTGACCCTACAAAGCCTAGTTCTTTGTATTGGCAAATGAAATCTAAACTATTTCCTTGGTTACAGTGGAATGTAATGTTTAAAGGTAAAGAATGGGCAAAACCTACACATAAAGCACTTGAAAAATAATTTAAGGTAAATAATATTATATATTATTACCTTATGATATTTGAACAACTATTTGACACTAAATCTTCTACCTACACTTACGTAATATCAAGTGGAGAAGGTCGAGAAGCTCTAATTATAGATCCAGTAATCGAGCATACAGATGAATATATAAAAATTTTGGAAAAATTAAAATTAAAACTAGTTAAAGTTATTGATACACATATTCATGCAGACCATATAACTGCCTTAAATGAATTAAACAAAAGAACTAGCTGCTCAAGATTAATGGGAGAAAATTCTAAGTCAGAGGTAATAGATGTAAAGATAAAAGATAATGATAAAGTCACTGTAGAGAATATAGAAATTAGAGCAATGTATACCCCGGGGCACACTGACTGCTCGTATAGTTATTTAATGAATGATCGAGTTTTTACTGGAGATACATTGTTAATTAACGGTACTGGTAGAACAGATTTTCAAAATGGAAGTTCATATGATGCTTACGACTCTTTATTTAATAAACTATTAAAATTGCCGGAAAATACTTTGGTTTATCCCGCCCATGATTATAATGGTAAAAAATTTTCAACGATTGAAAAAGAAAAAAACAATAATCCAAGACTCCAAGTAAAATCTAAAGAGGAATATGCAGAAATTATGGAAAATCTGAAGTTAGCTAATCCAAAAATGATGGATATTGCGGTTCCTGCAAATGTTAAAGGTCTTACATTGGACCAAATATAACTTAAATTAAAAGTTGTATTTTAGTTTAATATAATTATATATCGTTAATGGTTTGCAAAAGCACAAAATGTAAATACAAAAAACGTATTGATAACAAGTATGTATGTAAGTTTATCAAAAAGTGTAGTTGCAAAATAAACTCTAAACACTGTTGTTGTAACAGCTAATTTAAATTTAAATTAAATATTTGAATATCTATGAACGAATTTTTAGAATCTATAATTAAAAGAGATCCTGCTGCTAAATCAAAATTGTCTATAATTTTGACTTACCCAGGTGCTAAAGCGGTTTTTTTACATAAAATTGCAAATTTTTTTGCCGTAGCAAAGTTTGATTTGATTGCAAGAATAATATCCCAATTTTCAAGATTTATGACTGGTATCGAAATTCATCCAAAAGCTAAGATAGGAAAAAATCTTTTTATAGATCACGGAATGGGAGTCGTCATTGGTGAAACATCTGACATTGGAGACAACGTTACAATTTATCATATGGTAACTTTAGGAGGTATTTCTCCTAGCATTAACTCTGACATACAAAGAAATATTAAAAGACATCCAACTTTACAGGATGATGTTGTGGTTGGATCGGGTGCCCAAATATTGGGTCCTGTTATAGTTGGAAAAAATGCAAAAATTGGAGCTAATGCTGTTGTAACCAAAGATGTTCCGGAGAACGGTATAATGGTTGGCATTCCTGCAAAAAATGTTGGAACTGCTGGTGAAGAGTTTAAACCTTATGGTATAACCAATAATAAAGAGGAGAATGATGAAGAATTTTCAGGATAGCTTTATTACTGGAATAGGAAATACACCATTAGTAAAATTGAGAGCTGCCTCAGAAATGACTGGATGTAATATATATGGAAAAGCGGAATATTTAAATCCAGGTGGATCTGTCAAAGATAGAGCTGCACTTTACTTAATTCGTGATGCTGAAGAAAAAAAACTTATTGAAAAAGGTGGAACAATAGTTGAAGGAACAGCGGGCAACACTGGAATAGGTCTTTGTTTAATTGGAAATTCAGTTGGTTATAAAACAATTATTGTAATGAATGACAATCAGACTCAGGAAAAAAAAGATATGTTAAGAAATATGGGAGCAGATTTAAAATTAGTTCCACCAAAACCGTATTCTGACGATGGTAATTTCGTAAAAGTTGCAGGTAGACTTGCTGATGAATTAAAAAGTACAAATAACTATGGAGTGGTTTGGGCAAATCAATTTGATAATACTGCCAATCTTAAAGGCCATTATGAAAGCACTGGACCTGAAATATGGGATCAAACAGATGGTAAAGTAGATGGATTTGTTTGTTCATCTGGGACTGGAGGAACTATTGCAGGAGTAAGCTCATTTCTTAAAGAGAAAAATAAAAATATTAAAATCTATCTCTCAGATCCTTCAGGTTCATCTCTTTATAATTATATTCAAAACGGTAAACTTAAGAGCGAGGGCAGTTCTATCACCGAAGGTATCGGGTCAAGTAGAATTACAGCAAATTTCGCAGAGGCAAAAATAGATGGAGCTTTTTCTATAAGTGATAATGAAACGTTACCTATTATTTTTGATCTTATTCAGCACGAAGGTTTGAGTTTGGGAACAAGTTGTGGGGTCAACATTGCTGGTGCAATAAGATTGGGGAAAATATTGGGGCCAGGAAAAACCATTGTTACAATTCTTTGTGATAAATCTGAAAAATACAACTCCAAGCTGTTTAACAAAAAATTTTTGCAAGAAAAAGGCCTTCCTATACCAAGCTGGATCTAAAAACCACATACCTGTGATGTAATAATTCTATTACATTTTCATTATACAATTAAATAAATTTTTTAAAAAAAGAAAGGAGATTTTATGAAAGATTATATAGCAACACATGTGTTCAAATCAGAAGAAATGAAGAAAAAATTTCATGAAGTTGTCGGTTCAACTTCCCCTGAAGATTTAAAAAAAGGGGTAAATGGAGAAAAAGCTGTGTGCCATATGACTATGATGTGTGCAGGTAACTCAATGAACATGTATTGTAAATGGCAAGCAGAAAGTCCTCAAGCAATTATTGATCAATTAGGAGATATGAACAATTTTTTTGATACTACTTCCGAAGAATGTTCTCAGGTTATGGACTTTTCAAAAATGTAAATCAAACAATACAAAAATTTAAACAAAAGGAGGAAAAATGGACGTTAAAGAACAAACAAGAAAAGCATACGAGCTTTTCGGTAAAGGCGATATGGAAACTTTTTTTAATGAAATGATTGATGACAATATTGTTTGGACATTTCCAGGTAAAGAAGGTGTTCATCCATTATCAGGGGT
>CAZGVS010000012.1:0-20899 GCA_964529275.1 uncultured Candidatus Pelagibacter sp. | reverse complement strand
CGATTTTTACACTGTCACCTATCCTAATATCTTTTCTAATTATTTCTTCTTCATTATGTAAAGTAGCATTGGATACTAAAACTCCACCAATATTTACAGGTTTGATTTTAGCAACTGGTGTCAACGCACCAGTTCTACCAACTTGGATATCTATATTTAAAATCTCTGAATAACTACTATGAGCAGAAAATTTATGTGCAATAGCCCATCTTGGTGCGTTTGCTACATTTCCTAATCTTTTTTGTAAATTAAAATCATTTATTTTGTAAACTAAACCATCAACATCATAGTCAAGATCGAATCTGCTCTCTTCAAATTTTTTGTGATTTTTTATTAAGCTATCAACTCCTTTTATTACTGTATTATATTTTGATACTTTAAAACCCCATTTATGCAAATTTTTTAAAAATTCTGATTGATTGCTTAAATTATTATTTTCATAATAACCAAATGTGTACGCAATGAAATTCAATGGAATTTTTTTTGTATCATTTGGATTTTTTTGTCTTAATGAACCTGAGGCTGCATTTCTGGGATTTGCAAATCTATCTTCTATATTTTTAAAATCTTGATTTTTAATAAATACCTCACCTCTTATGTCTATATCCTTAGGAAATGATGAATTATTGATAATTTTTGGAATATCATTAATAGTTTTTAAATTTTCTGTTATTAATTCACCCTCTGTCCCGTCGCCTCTAGATAACCCATATATTAGTTTTCCATTTTTATATGTTAGCGATGCTGATATTCCATCAATCTTTGGCTCTACACTATACTCTATTAAACTTCCATTTTTAACATTAAGGTAATTATTAATTTTTTTTTCAAAATTAATTAAATCATTTTTATCAAATGCATTCGACAAAGATAACATTTTAGTTCTATGCTTTGATTTTAAAAAATTTTTAGAGGGTTTATAACCGACTTTTTCTTCAGGAGAAAGCTCATATTTTTTGAGAAAATTAAAATTTTTCTCTAAATTTATTATATCTTTTTTTAGTTTATCGTAATCTTTATCATCAACTAAAGGAGAACTTTTTTGGTAATAATATTTATTATAATTTAATAAAGTATCTATTTTGGTTTTGTAATCTTTAATTATATTTTTTTTATTCATAAAACTACTCGAAAAGCTTTTTAAACTTCTTCTTTATAAAACCTGATTTTTTCTTATTTTTATTAGGTTTTTTAACTTCATACTTTTTATTAAAGACTCTATAACTTTCCTTATACCATGTGCTTGAAAGGTAATTATATCCCAGTAAACTTGCATATTTTTTAGACTCATTTTCTAAACCAACAATATAATATATCTCAACAATTCTATGTAAGGCTTCCTCAACAAAAATCGAGTCTGGATAATTATTTAAAACTGTTTTAAACCGATTAAGTGCAGAAATCCATTTTTTTGAACTAAGATAAAATCTTGCAACAAACATTTCTTTAGAGGCTAATAGGTCATTTATTAATTCTAGTTTAAGCTCTGAATCTAGCGCAAATTCTGTGTCAGGAAAATTATTAATTACAAATTCAAAATGGCTCTTTGATTTTAAAAGAGGATTTACATCTTTTTTTTCGTCAATTACATTTTCAAAATAAACCATACCTAACAGATAGTGAGCATAATCTAAATTTATATCTTTTGGATATACCTTCAGGAATCTTTCTAACTCAAATAGTGCATCATTAAAATAATTTTGAGAGTAGTAAGAATACGCTGCCATTAAAGCCGATTTTGAGGCCCATTCTGATTGAGGATACAACAATTCAGCTTCGTTAAACTTTTTTGCAGCATAAATCGCATCACCATTTACTTCAAGTTCTTTTAAACCCTCTTTATATGCGTCAATCATTTGAAGATCTAAACTCTTTTCTTGAATTTTAGATATTTTTTTTTCTTTATTTGGACTTGAACAATTAAGCAAAAGCAATAACAATAAATAACTAAATAGTAATTTTCCATTTTTCATAGGATCTATTTATCAGAAAATTATGAATTTTTAAGCTATGTATTTCAAAGTTTTATAACTATTTATAGAGAATGGTATATTTTTTCCTTTAACCTCAATTATAGAGTAATTTAATTTGCTATCAAAAACCTTTCTCAAAATTTCATTTGTCAATTTATGACCGCCTTCTGAACATTTTATGTTAGCGATAATCTTATATCCAACCAGATAAAGGTCTCCAATGCAGTCTAAAATTTTGTGATTTACGAATTCGTTTTTATTTCTAAGTCCTTCTTTGTTAATAATTCTATCGCTGTCAACTACTATAGCATTATCAAGGCTACCACCTTTAGCTAAGTTCATTTTTTTTAGTTTTTCAACATCTTCAAATAAACAGAAAGTTCTGGAACTATATATATCGTATAAATCATCTTCATAAACATTAATTTTATTCCTCTGATTACCTATTATTTTATTTTCAAATTTTATACCGAAATCTATCGTTAAACTTAGTTTACTGGGTTCAATTGATATTGTTTTTGATCCATCTTTAAATGTAATTTTTTTATCTATTTTAATTACTTTGATTGGGGCTTCTAGATTTTTTAATCCTGCCATTTTAATTTCCTCAATAAATATTTTTGAGGATCCATCTAAAATTGGCACTTCTTGCGCGTCTAATTCTATTATTGCGTTATCGATTCCTAAAATAAATAAACCAGCCAGTAAATGTTCAACTGTTGATACCTTAACTCCATACTCATTTGCTATAGTAGTGCAAAAATTAGCATCTGAAACATTAAAAACATCTGGGTAAATAATATTGTTTTCTTTGATATCTATTCTTTTAAAAATTATTCCGTTATTAGCTGAGGCTGGCTTTAAAGTTAAATTACAATTTTTTCCACTATGGAGACCTACCCCACAAAATTTAATATTTTTTAAAATTGTTTTTTGGTTTAATATAGACACATGAAACTTATAGATGTCTTTGGATGTTTTTCAAAAACACCAAATATTTCATTAAAATACAATACTAACTAAAAAATTGAAAAATTTTCTCAAATATACCTTTATTTTTCTGCTTTTTTAGAACTATTTGTACCTCTTTAGAGTTTTGACCTAGTAAAATTTTATATGCCTGTAAATGAAAATCTAAGCTACTCATCGTAAGAGTTTTAAATGACTTAACATAATCAGAGCATATGAATTTATGAATTGATAAATTAATTTTACCAAATAATTCTCTAAATTCAATTATTTCACGCAAAGGATAACAATAAAATTTTAGGTCAATTGAAAAATTTTGGTGTTTTTTGTTAAAATCATAATTCTCATGCTTTTTATAGTCGTAATAAAAGTTATCCATAATTATATGTAAAATATATAAATGTTTATTATTTCTTAAAATATTTTGTCTGGCATCTTGAATTAAATAAATTAAATCATCGTAATTGGAAATTTTTTTATTAACTTTGCTTGGCACGTTAAGTGTTATTTTTTGCGTTTTATTTAAATTTAAAATAGTATTAACATCGTTTATTTGTTGATTTGTAATCTTTTCAACTTTTAATATATTTTCTTTAATATCCTTATCTAGTTTTATTAAAAATTCTTTACTTTTATTATCTATAAAAATTTTATTGTGAAACAAATTTTTAAAATTTTTATCAAAAGCTGAAATTGTTATTATATTTTCTTTAAATTCAAAAAATAATTCTACATCTTTTTTATTCATCGCTTAATACTATTTTGTCTAAAATTCTTAAATCTATTACATAATTTTTTTTATTTTTATTATTATTAATTACTTGTGAAGCAAGGATAAGTGCTTTTTCAAAATCATCAATAGGTAGTTTTATTACTATATTATTTTTAAGTTCTAGATCCCATCTATTACTTGGAAAAAAATAATAATTTTCTATTTTAAGATTGAAATTATTGAGTTTTGTTTTTAATTTAATAAAACTTTCTTTGTCAAAATTTCCAAATAGATATGGAATAGAATAATTACTATTTAAATATTTATTACTAATTAAATCTCCGTATTCGTTTACAAAATAATCGTTACCATCTTTATTAAAATATGCATCAAATGTTGTAATTTGATATTTAATAATTAAGTCTTGTGGAAAATTTTTATTAACAGTTAAATTTTTTAAAAATTTATATTTTTGTAATTTGTCTAAAATTAAATCCGTTTTTATAAAATAAATATTTTTTCCAATTACATTCTTTAAATCATTTTTTAATATTTTATTTATGTCGTCGTTTGTACCCTCAATATTAATTTGATTAATATTCAAGAGTGAAAAATTTAATTTTAAATTAAAATTATGAATGGAAGATAAAGTAAATAAAAGTAAAAAAAAAAATAAAATTTTTTTTTTATTAGCGGTTTTTTGAAGCATCCTTAATAATCCATCTAAGAAGTTTGGAAAAACTTATGTTATAAAATTTAGCTATTTCAGGTACAAGAGAAAGATCAGTCAGACCTGGTTGTGTATTTATTTCTAAAAGGTAAAACTTATTTTTGTAGTATCTAAAATCTGATCTAGTTATACCTTTACATCCTATTATTTTATGTGCCTGAAATGCAATATTCATTAGAATACTATAATTTTTTTTACTTATAGGGACTGGCATAATATGTTTGGTTTTTGCAGATACATCATACTTTGCTTTATAATCATAAAAACCTCTTTTTGGTCTAAGCTCTATTGCTCCCAATTTTACTTTTCCCATTATAGCAGCTTGAATTTCTCTTCCAGGTATATACTGTTCAATCATAACTTCTTTATAATCCTTAAGACCAATTAATTTTTTATAAAAATTTTTCTCTCCACATATAAAAACATTTACACTTGAGCCTTCATTAATTGGCTTTATAACAACTGGAAATTTAAAATTCTTTATTATTTTTTTTTTAATTTTGGCTTTATTTGAAGTATCGGAAAATTTATATTTAAAATATTTTGGAGTTAAAATTTTATTTTTAATAAATTGTTTTTTTGAAAGATCTTTATCAATAGCTAAAGATGAAGCAAGGACACCAGAATGAGTATAATTTACTTTTTCTTTTTCAAGAATTGATTGAATATAACCATCTTCTCCAAATTGCCCATGCAATGCATTAAAAACTACATCAGGTCTAAATTTTTTTATTTTTTTTAAAAAATTTCCATCTGGTTCACAAATTGCTAACTTTAAATTTTTATTTTTTTTAAGCTCTTTATAAACACTAATTGCAGTTTTGAGACTAATTTCTCTCTCTTTAGAATAACCACCAGCTATAATTAAAACTTTTCTTTTCATTTAGTCTATAATTTTAATTTCCAGTTCAATATCAATATTTGTTTTTTCTTTTATTTTTTTTTTAACAAAATTGATCAAATTTATCATATCATCAAATTTTGCATTTTTAGTATTAACAAAAAAATTACAATGTTTTTTGGATATTTCAGCGTCTCCAAATTTAGTGTCCAAAGGAACATATTCCTTTATTAGTTCCCAAGCTTTTTTATTTGTAAATTCAACTGGATTTTTAAATGTGCTACCACCAGTTTTAATTTTTGATGGTTGAGAGGAATCTTTTTTTGATTTTAAATCAATAATTTTTTTTCTTATATTGTAGTCTGTTATGCTACCCTTAAATGTACCACTTAAAAAAATTAGGTTGTGAGATAAATTTATACCCCTATAAAAAAAGTCCATATCTTTACGTAAATAAGTGGCTATTCTTCCATTTTCATCAATAGTTTGAACTGATAAAAGAACATCTTTAAATTCTTTACCAAAACATCCTGAGTTCATCCTGATACCTCCTCCAACGGATCCCGGTATACATGATAAAAACTCAAGACCACCAATGCCCATTTCACATGCAAAATCTGAAAGTTTTTTATCTAAAACTCCTGCTCCTGCAATTATTTTATCTTTATTTAAAATTGATAAATTATTAAATCTTTTACTTAATTTTATTATTACACCATCATATAAGTCATCAGAAAATAAAATATTTGATCCAGCACCAATTACGGTTACCTTTCCTCTTTTATTAAAAATCTTGAGAAACTCAGACAACTCTTTAAGAGTTTCGGGTTTAAAAAAAATCTTTGTTTTGCCTCCTATATTAAACCAATTTAATTTTTTAATACTGTAATCAAAATACAAATTTCCATTTATTTTTTTTGAATATTCTTCTAAATCTCTAGTTTTCATTTAAATTATGTGGTAATTCCCTGATCCAAGTTGAAACTGATCCAGCACCCATTCCAATAATTATACTTTCTTCGAAAATTATTTGATTTATCAGTTTGTTTAATTCATTTTGATGATTGATAAGTATAACTTGTATTTTAGAATTTTTAATTAGTGATTTCATGAATTCTTTATATTTAATTTTTAATTCTATTTTTTCTCCAGCCTTGTATATTGGGCATAAAATTACCATATCTGAATTCTTGAAGGATTTTGAGAAATCTTCGTAGAGACTATTAAATCTTGAGACTCTATGAGGTTGAAATATACATATAATTTTTTTATTAAAATATACTTTTTTGACACCATTTAAAACGTTTTTAATTTCAGTAGGATGATGTGCATAATCGTCAAAAATTAAAGAATTTCTAAACTTTAAAATTTTATTAAATCTTCTTTCAACTCCTTTAAAACTTTTTAATCCCTTTTGTATTTTTAAATATGGTATTCCTATATAAAATGCTACTGCAACTGCAGCTGCGGTATTTAACAAATTATGAAGCCCAAAAAGTGGGACTGAAACATTTATTAATTTTTTTTGTTTTTTATTTGGAAGTTTAATTATTAAATCAAATGAAGAAACCTCTGGATCTTGTGATATATTGGAAAGCATAAAATTTGATTTTTTGTCAAATCCGTAAGTTAAAAAATTTTTATTATCTATTTTTTGTATTATTTTTTTATTATTTTTATCATCAGCACAAATAAAACATTTTCCAAATGATGGTGTTTTTTTGATAAACTTTATAAAATAATCTTCTAGACTTTGAAATGAACCGTAAAAATCAAGATGTTCATTATCTATATTGGTAATAATAGAGTACGTGGAAGGTAAATTTAAAAAACTACCATCTGACTCATCAGACTCTAAAATACACCAATCGCTTTTTCCTAATTTAGCTGAATTTGAAAAAGAATTTAATACACCTCCATTTATTACAGTAGGATCTAAATTTGTTTCTGAAAATATTGCTGAAATAAGAGAAGTTGTCGTAGTTTTACCATGTGAACCAGCAACAACTATGTTTTTCATCAATGCAACTATATGGCCAAGCATCTCACCTCTTTTTATTACTGGAAGATTTTGGATTTTAGCTTCTCTATATTCTGGATTGTTTTTTTTGATTGCAGAAGATATTATTATAATAGTAGATTTATTAATATTTTTTTTCGAATGCCCATAGAAAATTTTAATTTTTTTTTTTTTTAATCTTTCTATATTTTTATTATGAGAAATGTCGCTGCCTTGAATTTTAAATCCTAAACCTCTCATTATCATTGCTAATCCACTCATACCAATTCCACCAATTCCAACAAAATGGATTAATTCATTTTTTCCTAATTTAATTTTCATTTAAAAGTTTAGTTATTTTTTTATTTATATTATTCCAATTGTTTTGATAAGAAATTTTAGATAGATTTTTTTCTTTTGTTTTATAATCATTTTCATCTTTTAAAATTTTTTTTAATAAATCAACAATTTTTATCTCAGTTTTATTATTTTGCTCAAATAACCAGCAACAATTTAGATCACTAAAATGTTTTGCATTTAAAAACTGATGATTGTCCTTAGCATAAGGAAATGGAACAGCAATAAATGGAATATTTGCATAACTTATTTCTGACAGTGCTGATGCCCCACATCTTGTAATTACAATATTAGATCTAAGATATTGTTGCTCAATATTTTGTTTAAAATCAAATAATGAAAAATTTATATTTAATTTTTTATAACTATCCTCAAGAAGTTTCATATTTTTTTTGTCTGAGATTTGTTGAAACAAATTAATCTTATAATCTTTATCAAAATTTTTTACTACAGAGAAAATAATTTTGTCAAAAAAAATTGAACCTTGACTACCTCCAAGTACTAACAAGTTTAATTTATTTTTTATGTCTAAACTTTTCTTTTCTAATTTATAAATATTTTTTCTAAGTAAGAAATCTATTATAAATATTTTTTTTTGGTGCCTACTTGGAAAATTAATTAAATCATTATAGTAACAAATAATTTTTTTTGAAAATTTAAGAACTAATTTATTAGATCTTCCTAAAACTTTATTTGGCTCAAATAAAATAATTTTATTCTTATTTAAAATTGATGCCAAACAAAAAGGTAAAGACATATATCCGCCTGTAGAAATTAATATTTCAATTCTATTTTTTTTTAGAAATTTAAAAGCTGAAAATGTCGAAAAAATAAATTTTACTACATTTATTGGAAATTTTAAAATTGATTTTTTAATGTTGGGTATATCAAGTAATAAAGTTTCATATTTATTTTGATCTATAAATCTCAATCCCCGTTGATCTGAAGCTATAACTACATCAAATTTTTCTGATATATGGTCATACATTGTAAGCGCAGGTATAACATGACCACCTGAACCACCCGTTGAAATTAAAATTTTTTTCACTAGTAATTTATTTTTCTCTTAGTTAAATTTAAAATCAATCCACACAATAATGAAGTGCCTATAATTGATGATCCTCCATAACTCAAAAAAGGTAGTGTCATTCCAGTTGTCGGCATCATTCTTATATTTACACCTACATGTATGAATGATTGAGTGAGAATAATTGATACACAACCAACAAGTATCAATTTTGAAAGATCATTTTTTTCTTCTGATATTTTTTTTAGAATTCTAAATGCTAAAATCAAATATATTAACATAATTAAAATAACTATAATAATTCCAAATTCCTCAGAAATTACTGACACAATATAATCAGTGTGGGCTTCAGGTATTTTACTATTCAATTTGCCTTCTCCTATACCTTTTCCAAAAAAACCCCCATTAATGATTGCCTCAGATGCTCTCTCAGACTGATAATTATTACCACTACTTGGATTTAAAAATGCAAATAACCTTATTTTTATATAAGAAAACTTTTCAACAAAAAAAATCATATAAGAAAGAATTAATCCTGAAGAGAGAAAAAAACCAAAAAAAATAATTAGACTGACTCCTGAAACAAAAATAAGTGAAAACCATGTGATAAAAATTAGAATAGTTTGGCCAATATCAGGTTGACCAATTAATAAAAAAATAATTGGAAGCATTATGGTAAAGCTTAAAAAATATTTATAAATTAAGCTCAAATTTTTAAAGTTGCACAGCACTAAAGACAAAACTATAATTAGAAATGGTTTAAGAATTTCTACTGGTTGAAACCTTGGTAAAAACCCAACATTTATCCATCTTTTTGATCCTTTTATCTCAACACCAATAATTGGTACTAACACTAAAAATAAGAATGTAACTAAAAAAAGGAAAATACTTAACTTAATGAGATTATCATCTTTCAAAAGTGAAATCGAAACTATAATAAAAAAACCTAGTACTACAAATATTAGATGTTTTATAAAAAAATAATAAGAATTAGTATCAAGTTTATCAGACGCAATTAAAGATGTTGAAACAAAAGAAAAAAATAAACCTAAAAAAAATAGCAAAATAAATAAAAAAAGTATTATTTTATCCAAATTTCTCCACCAATTAAAATATATATCGCTTAAAATTATTTTATTAATCATTTAATTTTTTTTTATTTTTTTTTATAATTGAATTAAAATAAGTACCTCTATGCTCAAAATTTTTAAATTGATCAAATGAAGCAGCCGATGGACTAAATATAATATGACTCTTTTTGTTACTGTTTTTCATCTTTATATCAGCAAGAATCTGTTCAAATGTATCAGATAAATTATTATTCGATTGATAATTTAATTTATTTTTAAATTTTTTTTTAAAAAAATTTTTATTTTTGCCAAAAATATATAACGAAATATTTTTAAAATATTTTTTATTAAGTATAAACTTGTCATTTTTTTTTGGCAAACCTCCAACAATCCAATAAATATTAGTATAAGACTCTAACAAGTATCTACTTGATGAAAAACTTGTAGATTTCGAGTCATTTATTATTAAAATTTTTTTGTTATTATAGATTATTTGTTGTCTAAATTTTAGTTGTTTGAATAAGTTTACAGATCTGAAAACATTTTTCATATTAAGCTTAAGTTTTTTGCATAAAACAATTATAAAAGCTAAATTTTTTTGGTTATTAATGCTTTTAAAATATTTATTTTTGATTTTCTTTTTTATTTGATTACTTAAATTAGTGTTTACTTTAATTGTCTTAATATTTTTATTATCAAAATATTTATAATATTTATTATTATTTTCACAAAAATTTAAATTATTTTTTTTATTATTAAATAATTTTAGTTTTATTTTAGTATATTTTCTTAAATTTCCATGTCTTTCTAAATGGTCTGGCGAAATGTTTAAAATTAAAGCATAATTTGCTTTGAAAAATTTACTATATTCAATTTGATATGATGATGCCTCAATTACAAATATAGTGTTTTTTTTAATATTTTTTTCATTAAGAATGGGATTTCCAATATTTCCGACTAACCTTGCATCTTTTTTTGATTTCCTCAATATATCATGCAATAGCTTACAGGATGTTGATTTTCCGTTTGTTCCGGTAATGGTTATATTTAAATTTTTTGGATTTTCTAAATAAAAAACATCAAAGTCAGTTATTATTTTTTTTATATTCTTTTTTAAGTAAATTTTTATTTTACATTTTTTAATATCTATCCCTGGACTTACTAGTATATAGTCAAAATTTGTTTTATTAATATAGCTTTTATTTACTTGATACTTTACTAAGTGTTTGTCAAAAACCGAATTGTTATCATCATATACTTTTATAAAATTACGTTTTTTTAAATAATTTAGAGAAGATATTCCAGATTTACCAAGACCATAAATAAGGATATGTTTTCTCTTAAAAATATTATTTGACGTTCTCATTATCTCAACTTGAGTGTTGCCAGTCCTATCATCGCTAAAATAATTGAAATAATCCAAAACCTAATAACAACTGTGGACTCCGGCCATCCTTTTTTCTCAAAATGATGATGTATTGGTGCCATCTTAAATATTCTTTTTCCAGTAATTTTAAATGAAACTACCTGAACAATTACCGAAACTGCCTCCAATACAAATAAACCACCTGTAATAGCTAAGACAATTTCATGTTTTGTTAATATTCCTATTCCACCAAGGGAACTACCTAATGCTAAAGATCCAGTGTCTCCCATAAAAATTTTTGCAGGTGGTGCATTAAACCAAAGAAATCCCAGGCATGCTCCAATTATTGAACCACAAAATATTGTAATTTCACCAACACCTTTTAGATAGGGAATTTGTAAATATTCAGAAAAAACAATATTGCCTGAAACATAACTTATAAAAGCAAAGCATGCAGCAACGAGCATTACAGGAACTGTAGCCAGCCCATCAAGACCATCAGTTAAATTTACTGCATTCGAAGATCCGACAATTATAAATATATAAAACGGAATAAAAAACCAACCAAGATTGATTATTAAATTTTTAAAGAATGGTATGTACAAATTTTTTATTTCAGGTGAGTTAATAAAATTAATTAAAATAAAAATACTTATTAAAGCAAGAATGATTTGAGTAATTAATTTAAATTTAAATGATATTCCGTCTGAATTTTTATTTTTAATTTTTTTAATATCATCTATTGCTCCTAGCAGACCAAACGACCCTACTATGAAAATTAAGAACCAAATATTTGGATTCTTTAGATCTCCCCAAAGAAAAACACCAGAAAAAAGGCCTATTAAAATTACCACTCCTCCCATGGTTGGTGTTCCTATTTTTTTTAATATATGATCCTCTGGACCATCTTTTCTTATTGGATTATGAATTTCTTTCATCGAGAAAAATTTAATAAAAGGATTAGTAATTAAAAATACAACTAGCATAGAGGTAAACATTGCTAGCCCGGTTCTTACTGTTAGATACTTAAACAAATTTAAAAAAGAAAAACTATCTACAAAACTTAATAATAAACTATACAGCATAAGTCGTTCTTTTTTTAAAATTTACTAATAAATTGTTTAGTCCGGTGCTATTGGATCCTTTTATCATTAAATATTCTTTATCATTTATTTCATTTTTAATCAGATTTATAATTTCTTTTATATCTTTCAATATTTTTCCTCTTTTTTCTTTATTTATTTTATAAAAAGTATTTTTAATATTTTCTCCAAATACATGAACTTTTTTAATTTTTGCATTATTAATATCTTTTGCTGCTTGTATATGAAGATTTTTTGAAAATTTTCCTAGTTCAAGCATATCACCTAATAATATAATTTTTTTATTCTTTTTGACTTTAAGCTTATTAAATTTTTCAATTGCGAATTTTAAAGATAAAGGGTTTGAGTTATAACTCTCGTCAATTATATTAATTCTTTTATTTTTAGTTTTATAAACAATGTCATTTCCTCTTCCTAATGGTATTTTAAAGTTATAAAATAAGTTTTCCGAGATATTTTTTTCACTTAAAAGAATAGACAAAACCCCTATTCCAGAAAGAATGTTTTCCATATAATGTAAATTATCTTCTTTTATTTTAAATACTTTTTTATTACCAAATACATTTACTCTAATAAAAATATTTAAATTACTTCTTTTAACACCTAAAAGCTGTATATCTGCATTTGTTTTTTTACTAAAAGAAAAAACATTTATTTTATGAGATTTTGCTTTTTTTTTTAGAAAATCAAAAAATTTATCATCTTTGTTTAAAAATATTGCACCATTACTCTCTATATTTTCAATTATTTCAGACTTAGCTAACGCAATATCTTTTAAACTTTTAAAGTTTTCTATATGCGCATATGAAATATTTGTAATAACTGCAATGTTTGGAAGTACTAAATTTGAAAGATGTCTTATTTCACCCTTTCTATCCATGCCAATTTCAAAAACACCATGTGAGTTATTTTTTTTTATATTTGCGAGTGTTAAGGGGACTCCAAATTTATTATTGAATGATTTTTTTGAATAAACTGCTGAAATATTTTTATTTAAAATTTCTCCAATTAAATTCTTGAGTGAAGTTTTGCCTGCACTACCTGTTATTCCTACCGAAATAATGTTGGAATTTTGTCTGATTTTTTTTGAAAGTTGAGAAAAGAACTGCAAGCTATTTTGCACTCTTAGTATTTTAGTATTTTGAAAATATTTTTTATCTACAATAGCTAAACTTGCACCCCTTCTTAGGGATTCGTTTGCATAATTACTTCCATCAAATTTCTTACCTTTTAGACCAAAAAAAACATCATTTTTGCTTATTTTTTTTGAATTGATATGAATGTTCTTTATTTTTTTCAAAGAATTCATTTTTTTTTTTTTTAAATTTTCATTAAATAAATTGATTTTCCAATCTTTAGATAAGTTCTTATTTTTTTTTCTAATACTTTGCAAAATATGAGCTTTGTCTGAAAAAAAATATTTTTTTTTATATTCTTGAAAATTTTCATGACCTTTACCAGCAACTACGAGAACTTCTCCGGAATTTAATAATTTTATCGACTCGGAGATGGCTTTTGATCTCGAAGGAATTTCATTAAGTTTATATGTTTTAATTTTTCTTTTTATTTGTTTCCTTATTGAAGAAGGTTGTTCATTACGTGGATTATCATCTGTTAAATAAATTTTATTACAATATTTATTTGCAATTTTGCCCATCAAGCTTCTTTTTTCTTTATCTCTATCTCCACCACACCCAAACAAAAGATTAATTTTTTTTAAATTAAATTGATTTTTAATATTTAAAATACAGGCTTTTAAAGCTTCAGGTGTGTGTGCATAATCTAAAAAAACTTTAGAATTATTTCTTATTAAGCCTATTTCTTCCATTCGTCCATTTACTGGTGTTATTTTTTCGATTTTTTTCATTATTTTATCTATTGGAATAAATTGAGATGCTGCCGCAACTGCCATAAGTAAATTTTTAATTTGGAATTCGCCAATCAATTTTGTCGAAAAATTATAAAAATTCTTTTTAAAATAAAAAATAACAAATTGTTTAGATCTTAAATTTACAATATTTTTAATTTTAAAATTAGAATTTTTAAATCCAACACCGATAGATTTTAATCTCTTTCTTTTTAGAATTTGTTTCACTTTTTGCGATATTTTTGTATCACTGTCATATATGCCAATTGCATTTTTTTTCATTAGTTTATTGAATAAAATCATTTTAGAATTAAAATAATCTTTATAATTATTATGATAATCAAAATGATCTCTTGTTAAATTAGTAAAAATTCCAATTGAAAACTTTAAATTATCTAATCTTTTTTGCTTTAACCCATGTGAAGAGGCTTCTAAAATTATTTTATTAATTTTTTTTTTTTTTAGATATATTAGGTTATTATTTAAAGTTATTGGATCTACAGTAGTATTCTCTAATTTTCTGACTTTTTTTCCGTCATCTATTCCTAAAGTGCCTATTGAGGCACATTTTACATTACACAAGTTTAGTATTTGTAAATAAAAATTTGCTATTGAAGATTTCCCGTTAGTGCCAGTCACAGCTACACTATCAAATTGATTTTTTTTAAATAAATTAGATATACATTGTGTTAAAAGCTTTTTTGGGTCTTTACTATTTATGTATAAAATATTTTTTTTTAAACCCTCAGTTTTGTTTTGAGAAATTATAGTTTTTGCACCTCTCGATATTGCATCAGCAATAAATTCTTCTCCATCAAATTTATCTCCTTTAATAGCAAAAAATACATCTCCCTTTTTACATTTTTTACTGTCTAAGTTAATATTTTTAAATTCGTGGGTTGAATAATTTTTTTTTATATTTCGTATAATTTTGTTAATTTTCATTAATCAAAAATGCTAATATTTTGTGGCTAGAATTGGTCCAATCTTTTCTATAATTTTTCCAGCAACCTCAACGGAAGTCCAACCTGCTGTATTTCTCCAATTTCCCTTATATCTAAATCCACTTCCATCTTTATACTCATAAATATATTCTTTATTTGGCTTAGGCTCATCTAGTAATACCAATAGAATAAATTTGGGTTTTGATGATGGAAAAATCGATACAAAAGTATTTACTTTTTCATTAGTATATTTTCCATTGAATGCCTTTTGAGCGGTGCCGGTTTTCCCCCCGACCTGATAGCCTGGAATATTTGCAAAACCAGCAGTACCCTCCTTAGATGAAACTACTTTTCTAAGAACTTGATTTATTTGATTTGAAACTTTCTCATCTAAAATACGTTTTTTTTTTAATTTTAATTTATTCTTTTTTAGAAGTGTTGGCTCAACCAAAATACCTCCATTTGAAATTATTGAGTAAGCTTTTGCAAGATTCATCAAAGTTGTGCTAATACCATGACCAAACGAGGTAGTTGCTAGTTTGCATTTTCCCCAAGATAAAGTTTCTGGGGTCCCAACTTCATTTATATCAAAATCTAGTTTTTGCAATAAACCCAAATTTTTTAAAAAATCTCTATATAAATTAATTCCAAGTTTTTGAGCAATTCTTACTGTACCGATATTTCCTGATCTTATTAAAATTTCTTCAGCAGTTAATGTTGATGGAATATCATAATCATATTCAGATATTGGATTGCCAGCGCACCAAATTTTTTTTTCTAATTTTTCAAATTTAGTATCAAGATCAATTTTTTTTTCTTGTAACGCAGCTGCAAAGGTAAAAGTTTTGAATACCGATCCAAATTCGTAAACACCTTTTGTTGCTCTATTGATAAAATTTAAATCTTTAATTTCATTTCTTTTATTTAAATTAAAATCAGGTAAAGAAACCATTGATAGGACCTCTCCACTGTGAATATTCATAAGTATTGATGAGCTCCCTTTAAAATTAAATATATCCTCAAAAAAAATTAGTTCTTGTTTTATTAAATGTTGAATATTTGTATCAACAGTTAAAACAAGCGGATTTTTTGAAGTTCTCAATTCATAATCGTGAGACTTTTCAATACCAGATATTCCTTTATTGTCTTCATCAATTTGGCCCAATATGTGACTAAGCAAACTACTTTGCGGGTAAATTCTTGTAATTTTTACCTCTTCTTTTAAGGATTTATCACCTAGCAAAAATATTTTTTCATAATCATTTGGCTTTATTTTCTTTTCTATATAAAAAAATTTATTTCCATTTAATTTTTTTTTTATTGAATCAAAGTCCTTATCTGGGAAAATTAATTTTAAGTTGATCAATAATTTATCTTTATCAACTACATGTTTGGGATTAATTCCAATATTTTTTGTCAAAACACTCTTTGCAATTAGTTGGCCATTTCTATCAAGTATATCTGATCTAAAGTTTGGTTTAATTAAAATTTCATTCTTATTATCAAATTTTATCGATCCTAAATAAATTATCTTTAATGAAAAAGTAAAAAAAATTAAAAAAAAAATAAATAAAATAAACGATGTTCTATTAAACGAAAAGCTCAATTTAGATTTATTATTATTGTAATTAAAATCTTGGGAAAACTCTTCGATTATGATTTTTTTAATATTCTTCATAGTATTTTATTATTTTTAATAAATTTAATTGAGAGTCGATAATAATTTTACCAAACTTATTAAAATCCTTTTCAAATAAGATATTTTGAAAATATTTTTTTTTAAATTGATTAATTCTTTCTGGAGCACTTAAGTAATTATATTCTAATTTTAAAAGGTTATTTCTGCTGTTTAATACTCTTATATTTTCATTTATTTGAAAAATTTGTTTATCTATGTTTTTGGTACTATTTTTAATTAATGTTGTTGATATTATAAGTATCAAAATTATTGATAAGACATAAAGTTTTTTCATAATTTTTGTGCAAGATTTTCTATTTCAGTTAAATAGCTGAATTTATTTATCAATGTTTGAAAATCTGAATTTTTTCCAACTTTAACCGCGCAGCGTAATTTTGCTGATCGTGAGGGTGGATTAATAGCTAATTCACTTTTAACTGGCAAGATTGGTTTTTTATTTAATAATTCGAATTTTTTTTCACCCTTACTTATCTCTGGTAGATACCTTGATGAATTTTTTACCTCTGAATATTCCTTAAAAAAAAATTTTACTATTCTGTCTTCAATAGAATGAAATGTTATTACAACAATAATTCCACCCCTCGGAAGCAAATTGTATGCATTTATTAAACCCTTAATAAGTTCAGATATTTCCTTATTTACAAAAATTCTTAGGGATTGAAAAACCTTTGTAGAGCTGTCAATTTTTGTAAATTTTTTTCTTTTTACAGATTTTATTATTTTTACCAAATCTTCAGTTTTAATTTTTTTTTTTTTTCTATCATAAATTATTTTTTTTGCTATTGGCTTACAAAATTTCTCATCTCCAAAAAATTTAAAAATTTTCCATAAATCCTCGTAAGGCAACTCATTAATGGCTTGGTCTGCAGAAAAACTATTTAAACCCATTTGCATATTTAGTTTTCCTTCGCTTATAAAAGAAAATCCTCTTGATAGGTTTTTAATTTGATCTAGAGAATAACCTAGATCAAAAATAACACCTTTAAGTTTGGTGTTATTTATATTTAATTTATTTAATTCAGAAAATTTAATATTGTAAAAGTTAAATCTATTTTGATATTTTTTTTTTAAGAGTTGAGCTTTTTTTTGACAATCTTTATCTCTATCTATTGCTAAAATATTATTTTTTTTATGCTCTAAAATTTTTTCTGAATATCCACCATTTCCAAATGTACAGTCTATAAAAGTGCCATCATAACGAGGGGAAATAATATTTACTAATTCATTTAGTAATACCGGAAAATGTTTCTTTTCCGAATTTATGATGGCACTCATTTATTTTATCGAAGAACATTAATTTTTTTGTCTTCTCAAAAATGCTGGAATTTCTAAATCATCTTCCTCTTCGCTTTTTTCCTGATCAGATGTAAATGATGTAAACTCTTGATTAGATGAATTATTTTCTTCACTATTGAATAACTCAGGAGTTTTATCTTCTTCTAAACTAAAATTTTCTAAACCATTTAAAGACTCTTCACTTTTGCTTTCGTTTACAACTTCATTATCTTTAATAGTATTAAAATCTTCATTTTGATTATTAAGTATTTCTTCATTATACTGTTTATTGATATCATTTATATTTTCACCCTTATTTAAAACATCCGGAACTACTTCGTTATCTAATTTAAGGGCATTTGCACCATCTGTTGCTGAAGTTAAGTTGTTTTCATTAAAATTAAATGATGACATATTGTTTGTGCTAGGAAATTCTGAATAACCAGTATTTCTATTTTGAATTCGATGAACCATATTAATTACTGATTTTGCTTCGGGTTGTTGACCATCTAAAGCTGTAGCAACAATTGATACTCTCATTTTACCATCAAGTCTTTCGTCAGTTATTGCTCCAATAATTAATTCAGCATCCTGATCTACCTCTGACCTCACTTTATTAACAGCTTCGTCTACTTCAAAAAGTTTTAAATCTTTCCCTCCAGTAATATTAACGAGCAAGCCCTTAGCCCCTTTAAGAGTATAATCATCAATTAACGGGTTAGTAATTGCAATCTCGGCAGCTTTAAGTGCTCTACCCTCTCCTTCTGACTCTCCTGTGCCCATCATTGCTTTTCCCATAGAGCTCATAACAGTTTCAACATCTGCAAAATCTAAATTTATTAGACCAGGTCTTACCATCAAATCAGTTATACTTTGTACACCATGAAGCAAAACATCATTTGATAATCCAAAAGACTCTTCAAATGTGGTTTGTTCACTTGCAATTTTGAATAAATTTTGATTTGGAACAACAATTATAGTATCAACATGTTTTCTTAATTCTTCTAAGCCTTGTTCTGCTCTTCTCATTCTAGATGGTCCCTCATACAAAAAAGGAAGTGTAACTACTCCAACTGTTAAGATATTTAATTCTTTAGCAGCTCTTGCTATAACGTGTGCAGACCCTGTTCCAGTTCCACCACCCATGCCTGCTGTTATAAAAACCATATTTGCACCTTGTAAAAGATTTACAATTTCATTCAAAGACTCATCGGCTGCAGCCTGACCGATATCAATTTTAGCTCCTGCTCCTAAGCCCTTAGTAAGATTTAATCCAATCTGAATTTTTGCTTTTGCTTTACTTTCCTTTAAATCCTGTGCATCAGTGTTTACTGCTACAAATTCTACTCCTTCCAATCCAGATTCTATCATTCCATTAATTGCATTTCCTCCAGCCCCTCCTACTCCAAGGACTAATATTCTTGGTTTAAGCTCTCTTATGTCTGGTGTTTTAAAGTTAATTGTCATTTATTCCCCCTATATTAGTTATTAAATTGTTTTTCCCATTTAAGGCTTGCTCTATGAATGTTTGATTTTTTTTTTGCACTTACCCTAAATTTTTCAAAACTTGCTGGTTCCCATATTTGGAAGGTTTTTCCTTGTCCAACAAATAAAATACTGTTTTTAATTTTTGCGTGTTTTAATAACTTTGAAGAAAGCAAAATTCTGCCTTCGCTATCAAATTGCAAATTTATGCTTTCTGATAATATTGATGTTGAAAAGTAGTCTTTCTTTTCTTCAAAGGGATTTAAAGAGTCAATTGCGTTAGATATCTTTTCAATTCTATCTTGTGGCCAAGCTTCAATACACTGATTATTAAAAGAAGGATAACATACTACACCATTGTAACCCATGTTTGACAAATGTGATCTAAATGATGCTGGCACAGAAACTCTCCCTTTTTTGTCTAGCTTGTTCTCGTAAGTCGATAAAAACATAATTCATATATTTATAACCCATATTTGGGTTTTTGTGGGATAATATGGGTTTTAAATACAACCGTCAATAGTTATATTTTTAAGAAAATGATATAAAAATTTGCACTTAAATTGATTAAATTTTGATGATTTTTTTTATTATTAAACATGCCAGATAAACTGTAAGCCGGGTTCTGTCATTTAAACTTACCATTTATCTAGGCCTTAAATTACTTTAAGGCTCAAGCAACTAACCCTGATGACTAGCCAAAGACTGCTTTTAGTTATTTCTAACAATGTCATCTCTACTCAGTCTTGCTCCCAGTGGGGTTTTCCATGCGCTAGCTGTTACCAACTTAGCCGGTGTGCTCTTACCACACCTTTTCACCCTTGCCTTGATAAGGCGGTTTATTTTCTGTGGCACTGTCCCTAGGGTCGCCCCCGCCAGCAATTAACTGGCACCATGTCTTTGTAGAGCCCGGACTTTCCTCTTTAATAAAAGTTAAAGCGATAAGTCGTTTATCTGGCAATCAATAAATATATTTTTTTATGAAAAATTCAAGTATTTATAACTAAACAAAATATGGTGCAATATTCTTTATTATTTCAACACATTCCTTATCAGCTATACCGTCAATTTGTTCTTGTCTAAATCTTCTCTGAAAGGCCTTAATTGAATTTGTTTTGCTATTAATTTTATAACCAATTTTTCTTAATAATTTAATAGAATTATTTTTTTCTTTATCACTAATTGTTTTACCTCTTAATTTAAGTAATTTTTTCTTATTAAGATTGTGCCAAATACCAATTTTATTTTTTTGAAGATAATGCCAAGGAAACTTCTCACCAGGATCTTTTTTACGGTCAGGTGCGATATCTGAGTGTCCCAAAATAAATTTGTTTTCAATTTTAAAATTTTTAATAATTTTTTTTGAAATATAAACAATGCTATTAAGTTGTTTAGATGAGAAAGTTTCATATCCATATTGATGACCAGGATTATGAATTTCAATACCAATTGAATGTTTGTTTAAATTACTAAAATTTTTCC
>CAZGVS010000011.1:0-24187 GCA_964529275.1 uncultured Candidatus Pelagibacter sp. | reverse complement strand
TTTTTTAAAGATGGATTTTTAGTTGCGGGAACTAGCCCTAAGGCTTGGTTATTTTTTCCTTTTATCTTTCCTCAGTTTATAGATTTTGAAAGTAATTACATTCTACAATTTTTAATTTTAATAATTACTTATGTAATTCTTGATTTTTTATCTCTAATTGCATACGCAATCCTTGCTCATAAATTAGTTGTATGGATTAAAGCGAATCCAAAAGTAATAAACACAATTTCAGCGTGTGTATTAATTATTATTGCAATAATAATATCTTTTACTCAACAGTTTTAATAAATGATTGAGACAAGTCTAATTTTAAAATAATGATTAATATTAAAAGATTAATATGAAAATTGGATTTATAGGCACGGGTCAAATAACAAAAGCAGTAGTAACAGGAATTTTAAATTCTAAATTAAAAATAAATAATATTTATTTATCTGAAAGAAATAAAAAGATATCCAAACATCTCAAGTCTAAAAGTAAAAAAATAAAAATATTAAAAGATAATCAAGAGATTATTAATAAATCAAGTTGGATATTTTTAGCTGTCACACCAAATATCGGTAATAAAATTTTACACAAATATAGATATAAAAAAAATCAGAACGTAGTAAGTTTTATTTCTACAATAAATTTTAAACAATTAAAAAAAATAATAAAAGTAAAAGTTAACCTAGCAAGAGCAATACCCTTGCCACCTATTTCAATAAAAAAGGGACCAATTCCAATATTTCCACCTAATAATAAAATTAAAAACTTTTTTAAGCACCTTGGAACAGTGATTGAATTAAAAAATGAAACTTTATCATTAAATTTTTGGTCAACATCAGGAATGATGGCTCCTTATTATGAATTTTTAAATACCATGTGTAATTGGTTAATCAAAAAAGGTATAAAAAAGAATGCTGCACAAAAATATGTAACTTCTTTATTTTTGGCTTTATCTGAAGATGCGTTACTTAAATCAAATAAAGATCTCAAGTATTTGGTGAAAGAATCTCAAACACCAGGTGGTTTAAATGAGCAAGGTGTTAAAAGTTTGAAAAAAATAAAATTTTATAATTCAATAAATATAACTTTAGGTAGTATTTTAAGAAGACTTAAATCCTAAATTTAATGCAAACTACTTCAAATATTTTAGAGATAAAAAACTTATCCAAATATTTTGGTGGTCTTGCTGCAGTTTCAAATTGTTCATTAAATATTAGAAGAGGTTCCATAACTGGAATTATTGGACCAAACGGCTCAGGAAAAACAACGTTATTTAATTTAATTGCGGGCAATCTACAAACTAACAATGGAAATGTATTATTTAACAATGAAGAAATTACCAATATTCCAGCTCATGAGCTTTTTAATAAAGGTTTGTTGAGAACATTTCAAATTGCACACGAGTTTTCAAACTTAACTGTTTTAGAAAACTTAATGATGGTTCCAGGCAACCAATCTGGTGAAAATTTATTAACTGCTTTATTAAAACCAAAATTAATTGCAATAGAAGAAGATCAATTAAGAGCGAAAGCTTATGAAGTGGCGGAATTTTTAAACCTAAAACATCTTTCAAACGAACTTGCAGGTAATTTATCTGGTGGTCAAAAAAAATTACTTGAACTTGGTAGAACAATGATGGCAGATGCAAAACTTGTGCTTCTCGACGAGGTTGGGGCAGGTGTTAATAGAACTTTGCTTAAAGATTTAGGAACTGCAATTCTCAAATTAAATAAAGAGAAGGGGTATACGTTTTGTATGATAGAGCATGATATGGATTTTATTAGTCGAATGTGTGACCCAGTTATAGTTATGTCTGAAGGTTCTGTTTTATTTGAAGGAACACCAAATCAAGTAAAAAGAAACGATAAAGTAATAGAAAGTTATCTAGGTAGATCAATAAAATCAAATGAGGAAAATAATTAATGGCATACTTTGAGGGTAAAAATATGACAGCAGGATACAATGATGGTCCAAACATAATTAACTCATGTACAATAAAAGTAGATAGAGGAGAGATAATTGCAATCCTTGGTCCAAATGGCGCGGGTAAATCTACAGCTATGAAGGCAATGCTTGGATTATTAAATTTAAAGTCGGGTTCGGTTTTAATTGATGGAGCAAATATTTCAAAACTAACTACACAAGATAGAGTGAAAAAGGGAATATCATTTGTTCCTCAAACTAAAAATGTTTTTTCTGAACTAACGGTAAAAGAAAACCTTGAGATAGGGGGTTTCCTAAGAGAGAGTAATTTAAATAATGTTATGGAAGAAATTTATGATTTATTTCCTATCTTAAAAGAAAAAAGCTCTCAAATAGTTGGTCAACTATCTGGTGGACAAAGACAACAAGTTGCCCTTGGTAGAGCTTTAATGATTAGACCATCTGTATTAATGCTAGATGAGCCAACCGCAGGAGTATCACCGATAGTCATGGATGAATTATTTGATCATATACTCAAAGTTAAAGAGAGAAATGTTGCAATAATTATGGTTGAACAAAATGCCAAACAAGCATTGAGTATTTCTGATCGTGGGTATGTTTTGGTTACTGGAGAAAATAAATTTGAAGGATCAGGAAATGAATTACTTCAAGATCCAGAAGTAAGAAGGTCATTTTTAGGAGCTTAAATGGACTTTTTAAATGCAATAGTTTTATTGTTAAATTATACTGTCATTCCAGCTTTAACTTATGGTTCGCAATTAGCATTAGGAGCTATTTTTGTAACTTTAATATATGGAGTTTTAAGATTTGCAAATTTTGCAACAGGAGACATGATGTCGTTTGGTACCATGTTTGCAGTACTATTAACTTATTACTTTCAATCTGTAAATATTGGACTTGGTGTTTTACCTACTGCATTATTAACACTTCCATTTGCAATTTTAGCAATGATTTTTTACATGCTTTTTATCGATAAATTCGTTTTTAAATATTACAGAATAAAAAAAAGCCCACCTGTACAACTAGCTATGGTCAGTGTTGGAGTAATGTTTGTTACTCAAGCAATAATTAGAATAATTATTGGACCTTTTGATCGAAGATTTATGGATGGAGAAAAGTTTATTCTTAGGGCAAATGAGTTTAAGGAAATTACAGGCTTGAATGAAGGATTAACAATTAAGTCTACACAGGTTATCACTATTTTTGTAACAATTATTTTAGTTTCAATATTATTTTGGTTTTTAAATAAAACCAAAACTGGAACAAGTATGCGAGCATACTCAGACAATGAAGACCTTGCTTTATTATCCGGAATTGATCCTAAAAGAGTTGTTATGTTAACTTGGGTTATAGCTGGTTTTTTGGCAACCATTGGCGGAGTTCTTTATGGACTTGATAAAAGTTATAAGCCCTTTGTTTATTTTAATAACATGCTCCCTATTTTTGCAGCAGCAATTGTTGGTGGAATTGGAAATCCATTTGGAGCTTTTCTAGGTGGATACGTGATTGCTTTTGCAGAAATTTTAATAACATATGCCTATAAAAAATTTTTTACTTATTTGTTACCAGAAAGTCTAGAGCCAGATTCTTTAATACAATTACTTTCCACAGATTATAAATTTGCTGTATCTTTTTCAATTTTGGTTATTGTTTTGTTATTTAGACCATCAGGAATATTTGAGGGAAAAAAAATATGAGAAAATACTTAAATGTTTATACAGCTTATTCAATTATGCTATTTCTAATCATATTAGTAGGTATACTTCAGTCATGGTCTATAGCTCTATCTATTTTAAATTACTGTTTAATTGCAGCCGTTATGACCATGGGTGCTAATATACAATGGGGTTATGCAGGTTTAATAAATTTTGGAATAATGGGTTACACAGCATTAGGAGGTCTTGCTGTTGTATTAGTTTCTGTAGCCCCCGTGCCTGAGGCTTGGAGTGTTGGTGGAATTAATATTATTGCGTGTCTTGCAATTATAATAGCAATGGTAATTGTAACAAAGCTTATAATAAGAAAATATAAAAAAAGTAAATCTAGAAATTATTTAATTGCAATTTTAATTTTATTTGGATTAATCTTAATAAGAGTCGTAGCATCACCTGGTATCGACGCAATAGAGTCGGTCAACCCTGCGAAAACTGGTTTTTTAGGTGGATTAGGTATGCCAGTTTTATTTTCTTGGATTGTAGGAGGTTTGTTTGCGGCAGGATTAGCTTTTGTAATTGGAAAAATTGCGCTTGGGCTCAGAGCTGACTATTTAGCCATCGCTACACTTTTAATAGCAGAAATAGTCGTTTCAATTATAAAACACGAAGACTGGCTAGCCAGAGGTGTAAAAAATGTGATAGGACTTAAAAGACCAGTCCCGTTTGAGGTAGATTTACAAAAATCCGAGTGGTTTATTAGTGTAGTTGAAAAAATAAATTTTAATAAATTAAACATGATTAGTTCTTTTGAGGAAAAAAAAGAATTGCTAAATGAACTAGTAATTAGTGCATCGTCAATTTACGTGAAGTTATGTATGACTGGTTTCCTTTTGTCTGTTGTTATTATTATTTTAATTATTACACAAAAAGCACTTTATTCTCCATGGGGGCGAAAAATGAGAGCAATAAGAGATAATGAAGTAGCTGCAGAGGCAATGGGTAAAAATGTTGTTAAAGAGCATCTTTTAATATTTGTTTTAGGTTCAGCAATTGTTGGAATTGCAGGAGCGATGATGGTCACAAACGACGGCTTATTTACACCGGGAAGCTATAGACCAATGAGATATACTTTTGTCATTTGGGTAATGGTTATAGTTGGTGGAACCGGAAATAATTTTGGTGCTATTCTAGGTGGATTTGTAGTATGGTTTTTGTGGGTCGAGGCAGCTCCAATAGCGTTATTTCTGATAAATTTTTTTACAGCTAATTTAGCAGAAACAAATCAGATTAAGTTACATTTGGTAAATAGTGCACCGTATTTTAGGTTTTTAATTATTGGCACTGCTCTTTTGGTAATTATGCGCTATAGACCGCAGGGTATTCTGCCAGAAAAAATAATAAAACAATAATTATGTTTAAAAAAATAATAATTTTAATATTTGTACTCGTACCATTTAATACAATAGCATTAGAGAAAAAGACTACATTTGATATGGAGTTATTTAAAAAAGCCCAATCAGATGGGAAAGTAGTTGTCGTAAGCTCCTGGATTAAATACTGTTACTCATGCGCAAGTCAAATGAAAGTTTTAAAAAAAGCAAAAAATGAATTTAAAAATATAGAATATTTTACGTTTGATGTCACAAATAAAGAAATTTCAAATTTATTTGATGTTCAATATCAAAGTACAATTTTAATTTTTAAGGATAATAAAGAAGTTTACAGGAGCATAGGAGAAACAACTAAAGACGAAATTTATAAAGTATTAGGTTTGTTTACTTAAAGTGTATTATATTCTCTTAGGTTTTGCGTTTGGTATTTTTGTTTATCTAGCCGACAAGTACTTTTTCTAATTTTATTAATGACCTATCTATTGCTCGGCTTTATGTCAGGTTTGAGCTTGATATTAGCTATCGGAGCGCAGAATATTTTTGTAATTGAACAAGGTCTTAAAAAGCAATTCGTTTTTACAGTTTGTTTAATTTGCTCAATTTCAGATTTAATTTTAATTTTTATTGGAATATTTTTGTTCAGTTATTTTGATAATTATTTTTCTTCAACGGTAGAATTAATATTAAATATACTTTTATTTTTATTTCTCTTAAACTTTATTTGGAACAAAGTTAAAGATTTAAAAAAATCAGTAAAAGTTAAACGTAACAAAAAAAAAGAAAGATTAAAAAATGTAATTTTTAAAACACTTGGATTTACATATCTTAACCCGCATGTTTACTCCGATACTGTTTTTTTTTTAGGGAACTTTTCAAAAAATTTTTTAATTCAGGAAAAATTTTTATTTGGAATGGGGGCAGGAACATCGTCTTTCTTATTTTTTTTTGTAATTGGTTACTTATCAAATTACTTATCTAATTTTCTTAAAAATCAAGATGTTTGGAAAAAAATTAATTACTTAATAATTATTTTTATGTTTTCTTTATCTTTGTATGTATTAAAAAATATTTTTTTTTAAAAAAACCCCTTGCATTTTTAATGTAAGGGGTCTTGGTTTTTTCTAATTATCTTTGTTTTTTTGTCTTAAATTTTCCACCTTTAATTTCTTGCTCTAAGAAAGATCCTTCTGCTTCTCCAACACTTGTAAAAGCAACCCCAGTTGCTCCTTCATAGTCAACTTTCTTACCGCTTGCTAATAAATCTAAAGCTTTCTTAAGCTCACCGGGATATATTTTTTTTCCTGGACCATTAGCTACATCCATAACATTCTTCGCTATCGATGCTCTATCTGCAGAACCTCCCGCTTGAATAGCTAGAACTATTAAAGCAGCAGCATCATATGATTCACCAGTATATGGACCAGAACTATCAATTCCTGCAGCGCCAGCTACTTTCGCAAAAACACCTGCACCTTTGCCAGTTGATCCAGGCATTGAACCAAAAGATTTTTTTAAATCTTTGCCGAATGCATCAACTAAAGACTGACCGATCATACCATCAGACAATATAAAAGTATCAAATGCACCAGAGTCCAAAGAAGATTGAATTATACCTTTACCTCCTTGGTCTAAATAACCGATAACTGCAACTGCATCTCCTCCAGCAGAAGCTAAAGTAGCAACTTCTGAGGAGTAATCTGCTTTTCCATCCTCATGAGCTATTACAGTTGTAACTTTAATACCATGGGCTTTAACAGCAGCTTCATATACATCTGCCAATCCTTTTCCATAGTCGTTGTTAGTATAAGTTATTGCAACAGTTTTTACCTTTCTATCTTTAGTTATGTCTGCAAGTATTTGGCCACCCCTTGCATCTGAAGGAGCGGTTCTAAAAAAATATCCGTTGTCATTCAAGTCAGTTAAACCTGGAGATGTTGCCGATGGTGATATCATTACAACTCCGTTTGGCACAGCCACATTAGTAGCAATAGCACCAGTAACACCAGAACAATCTGCACCCATAATAGCTGCTACACCACCAGAAATTAAACCTTCTGCTGCAGAAGTTGCAGCTGCGGAATCAACACAAGTTGAGTCTGCTCTTTCAACAGATATTTTTTTACCACCTAATAAGGATCCTGAGTCTGACGCTTCTTTAAATGCTAGTTCTGCTGAAGCAGCCATAGCTGGTGTAAGTGACTCTATAGGACCAGTAAAACCTAAAATAACTCCCATTTTTATTGCATGTCCATCTGAAAATGATCTTGAAGTCAAACAAGTCATTAAAATAAACATAGCTAAAACTATTTTTTTCATATTACCTCTAATTGTTTATATTTATAAAATCTAATTTAAATGTTTTTAATTAACAAATTCAATAGGAAAATAACCGCTTATCTCATAGAGAAAGGGTCAAGAGTAGGCTCATCTGACGTATAATACCAAGTCGTTTTGACGCGAGTGTAATCTTTAATAGAGTCTATACCAGCTTCTTTTCCATACCCGCTATCTTTCATTCCACCAAAAGGAGCTGAAGGTGAAATTAGTCTATACGTATTAACAAATGTGATTCCCGCTCTAATAGCATTCGAAACTCTCAATCCTCTTGAAAAATCACTAGTATAAACTCCAGATGAAAGACCATATTGATTATCATTCATCATGTTTATTACTTCTTTTTCATTTTCAAATTTCATTACAGATAAAATTGGACCAAACAATTCATTTTCTGCAGCTGGAAGACTATGATTTTCGCATTCTATTATCGTAGGCGGAAAATAATACCCATCATTAGAGAACGAATGTCTTTTACCCCCACATCTAATTTTACCTCCTTGCTCAATAGTAAGTTTGATATTTTTTTCTATTACTTCTAACTGTTTAAAATTACTTAGTGGACCCATCTCAGTATCAACCTCCATAGGTCCTCCAATTTTGATTTTATTTGCTCTTTCAACTAGTTTATCTAAAAATTCGTTATAAATTCCTTTTTGTAAATACAATCTAGATCCAGCAATACAGCTTTGTCCTGATGCACCGAATATACCTGCAGTAATACCATTTATTGCATTTTCCTGATGAGCATCATTAAAGACTGCAACTGGACTTTTTCCACCTAGCTCTAAACTGACCTCTGATAAATTCTCTGCAGAATTTCTAATTATATGTCTTGCTGTTTCTGGGCCGCCAGTGAATGCAACTTTTTCAACAAATGGATGCGAAGTTAACGCTTTACCACACGGATCCCCAAATCCAGTAATTACGTTTACAACTCCTTTAGGTATTCCAGTTTCTTCAATAAGTTTAGCAAATTCAAACATTACTGCAGGAGCAAGTTCTGAGCTTTTTATAACCACTGTATTTCCCATAGCTAATGCAGGAGCTAACTTGGTTGCAGTTAAAAACATTTGGGAATTCCAAGGGACGATTGCAGCAACAACACCAATAGGTACTCTTGTAGTGACTGCTTGAATATTTGGTTTATCTATTGGTAAGACTGTACCCTCGACTTTATCAGCCAAGCCAGCATAATAATCATAATACTCAGCTATGTAATGTGCCTGTTTGTTTGTTTCTCGAAAAAGTTTTCCTGTATCTATTGTTTCTATTTTACCCAGAAGCTCTGCATTTTCTCTTAGCTTTTCTCCAATAGCTCTTAAAAATTTTCCTCTCTGTCTTGGTAATAATTTTGGCCACTCTCCTTCAAAAGCTTTTTGAGCCGCCTGAACAGCTTTATCCACATCCTTAGCACTTGCCTCTGGAACCATTGCCCACGGTTTATTATTTTCAGGATTTAAAGTTTCAAATGTTTTTTTTGTATCTGAGTCTAACCACTCACCGTCTATAAACATCTTATAATTTTTGAGTTTTGTCATATTTTTATATGTTCTTTAATAGCGTTATTTACATCATCTACGCATTCAATACTACATAGATGTTTACCATTTTTGATGATCTTTACCTTTGAATTTTTTATACATTTACTTAAATCTTCACTCATTTTTGGAGTAGATCCAATATCAAATTCTCCTGTCATAATTAACGTTTTTGTATTTATATTTTCGAATTTTTCGTCATCTTGATGATTTACAAACAGCTCATAAATTTTCAAAAAATTTTCCATGTTGTTTGCATTTAGAATTGAAGTGATATGATCATAAATATATTTATTATTTTTAATATATTTATCTGAAAACCACCTCTTTAAAGCTTGCTTTGATAAAGTTCTACTTTTTTTTGATAACTCAAATCTATCTTTTACAATTTGTTGCTGCTCATTATTTCTTTTAAAAATAGAGCAAAGTAATGTTAATGTTTGAAGTCTATGGTTATAATTGACAGCAAAATTTCTTGCAATTAGAGATCCAATAGAAAAACCTATTAAATGAACTTTATCAATTTTTAGTTCATCAATTAAATTTAATAACTGCAATGATAAATCATTAAATGAAATCTTTGGCAACTTTAAAGGAGTCTTTCCATGTCCCAATATATCGTAGGTAACTACTGAATTTTCAAAAGAGTCAATTTGAGGCTCCCATATTTTGTTGTTGAGTCCAACCCCGTGAATGAAAATTATTGGAACATCTTTTTTTTTATTATAATTATAGTAAGTTCCATTTGAATCAATACCTTCAATCATCAAAACTATTTTGGCTCTATGCCCATTTCTTTCATATCTTGGTATCTATCTCCTGTTCGTGCATGTGCTCTTCCACTTGAAGCACCACCTATTGCAATAACTATTTCATTATCGAATGGAGCATCATGTATTGTGAATTCATGTGTTAGATAATACGGTCTAAGACCAGAATCTGTTTTATGCATCATTGGTATAGAAATCTTTGATCCAGCTGGTCCCCGGGTATTTGTAAAACTTAAATAAGATGTCCCACCAACAGCATCTCTAAACTTATTTCCAAATCTTAGAGTATGAATAAATGCTGATGCGTGTTCAATTTCACCATTTAATCCCACTATTCCTGCTTTTCCATAAGCTAAAATTTTTTCAGGTGAGCCGATCTCTTTAATTAATTCTGGCACTAGAATATCTCCAAGTTTAGGAGCTAACTCCAAAATAATTGGTTTTAAGTTTTCAACAAAACCTTTTTCTACCCAAGGATTTTTAAAAACTGCAGCTACTGAAACTAGCAAGACAGGTTCCTTAGCTTTTTTACCTCCTTCTATAATGGTTTTATCAACGAACTTAGCAAACTTTCTTAATTCCAATGTCATTTTTTAATTCTATGTTTAAAACTATCTCTTCTAAAACTGTACAGCGCTTTTGGATCTACATCAACATCAATAACAACTGGTTTATTTATTTTTAATGCAGCTCTTACTGCTTGGTTAACTTCTGAAAGTTTTGTAACTTTAAAACCCTTAGCTCCGTATAATTCTGCAACTTTATCAAATGGAGGGCTCTCTATATCTGCACCTAGATATCTTTTACCAAAAAAATCTTTTTGATATGCTTTTTCTGCTCCCCAACTTTTATTATTCATAACTACTGTTATAGTATTAATTTTATGTTCTACAGCTGTGCTAAGTTCAGAAATGGTCATTCCAAAACCTCCATCGCCCATTAAACTTACAACATGCTTTCGAGGTTTTGCAACTTTTATTCCCAAGCCACAAGCAAACGAAAAACCAACCAATCCAAAGTCTAATGGAGTAAACAAAGAAGGTGGATCATAATATTCCAAAGCATCTGTTGCTTGTAAACACAGAGTTCCTGCATCAAGAGTAATAGCTGAATTCTTTGGCAGAACCTGTCTAAGTTGTTTAAATAATCCTTTTGGTTGAATAGGAAAATTTTTAAATTTGTGATTATCTCTTTGATATAAAAACTTTGACCTTTCGCGCTTAAAGTTTTCAGTCCATTTCTTTAAATTAGTTGTAATTTTTTGTTTTTTTATCTCCTTAAAAATCTGGTCTGTTACTGTTGCTGCATCTCCAAATATGCCAACAGTTACAGGGAAATACCTTCCTATCATTTTTTTTTCTAACTCTACCTGTATTATTTTTGCATCTTTGTTAATGTTGTCATAGGAATAAAAAGTTGAATTAAATCCCAATCTTGTACCTAAGGCTATTATAACTTCAGCTTCTTTTACTAGCTTTGTAGCCACAGGATTTCCTCTAGGACCCATTTGTCCTGCATTTAATTTATGATTAAAAGGTATTGCATCTCCGTGACCAGCGGCTGTCACGATTGGTACATTTAATAATTCTGCTAGTTTAAATACATTATTATATTTCGAAAAATATTTTATTCCTGCTCCTGCTATAATAACTATATTTTCATATTTATTTATAAGTTTAACAGCTTTTTTAATCTTAATATCTTTTCCTTTTGTTGAATTAACGTAATCGAAAGAATTTTTTTTAATATTTATTTTAAATCTATCTTTATTAGCTAAAATATTTCTTGGTACATTTATACAAACAGGGCCTCTTCTTGGAGACATAGCAAGATTGAATGCATCTCCAAATATTTGTGGTATTTTACTCGTATTTTTTATCGTCCAGGTTTTTTTGGTTATAGGTTTAAATAAAGATTGCTGGTCAAGACCTTGAAAGGCATCTTCCATTTTATCTTTTGTTGAGTAAGATCCTGCTATTGAAACTACTGGTGAAAACGCTGCTTTTGCTTGAGCAAGGCCCGTTACTAAATTAGTTGCTCCTGGACCATTTTGACCTGCTAAAATAACACCAGGTTGATTTGATGCTCTAGCGTAGCCGTCAGCCATATGAGTCCCACTTCTCTCATCTCTTACACCAATAAAATTAATTTTCTTTTCATGATAAAGAGCATCAAACATTTCCATCGTTGCGGATCCTATAAGACCAAAAACATGTTTGACTTTTTCTTTTTTTAAAGATTTAACAGCTGCTTGGCCGCCCGTTAAGAACTTTGGTTTTTTCACGAAACTTTTTTGACTTCAGTATTTATATCATTATTAAAATGAGGCATTACTTTTTCGGTAAACAACTTAATACTTTTCATACAGTCTTCGTGTTTTACACCCGGGAAGTTTGACCACACTTGAAGGTTTTGCAAGTTTAATTCAGACTTAAGTTCATGAATTTTATCAATAACATATTCAGGGGTTCCAAATAACATATTACGTTTATGTAAGAAATCATAATTTAACAAATCAAGTTTACCCTTAGTTACTGGTAACTCCTCATCTGGGTCCATATGGTTGCCTAGCCCCCTCCAGTGACAAACCCATCTCATATAATTTACCATATGTTCTCCAGCTTTTTCTTTAGCCTCTTCCATTGTGTTCGCAACAAACATATCTCTTACTAATGAAATACCTTCTCCTAATGGTACATTTCTTTTTTCGGCTTCTGATTTTGCATTTTTAAATGCTTCAAATTTAATTTTCAAAGCTTTTACCGTTGGAATCCACATTATAATATTTAATCCCTGCTTTGCTGCCCACTCTATTGATCTAATACCATCAACAACTTGATGAATTGGAGGAAATGGCTTTTGAAAAGGTTTAGGAACAACACTAATATTTTCCATGACATTAGTATCAAGGTTTACCAAATTTTTATTTGGAGGACTCATGTCATGTTGCCATATATAATCTGGAGCAGGATAAGTATAAAACTCTCCCTTATGATTAAAAAATTCTTCTTTCCATGCTTTTTTCAATATTGAAAGCGTTTCATCAAATAATCTAAAATTTTTTGCTTGGTCCTTCATGTCAGCTTCTTTATTTAAGTTAATTGCTTCCCTACCGTAAATTCCTCTACCTATACCAACTTCAACCCTGCCTTTTGATAACTGATCCAAGAGAGCAATGTCTTCTGCCATTCTAATAGGGTTGTGAAAAGTGATTACATTACAAGCTTGTCCAATCCTTATATTACTAGTTCTGGCCGCAGCATCTACTCCCATCATTAATGGATTTGTTAAAGACTCCATTCCTTCATGATTAAAATGGTGCTCTGTGTACCAAATAGAATTCCACTTGTTGTTATCGCAATACTTTGTTATTTCTCTCGTTTCATCCAAAAGTTTATCATAAGGTTTGTGTGTCCAATTAGTAGTGTTGCAGAAATATCCAAATTTCATTATGCCTCCTTTAAATAATATTTAAAAAAGACGACCGATCCCACTTTCGTATAAGAAATAACGACGAGTTATGTATCGCTTTAAACACCCATACTATTATTGTTATCTATTATATTCAATAAATTTTTTTAAGGATTTGTTGAGGAATTTTTCATAAATTATTCCTTTATTATTAGCCCCAGACTTAATTAAAAAAGAATCACTCATTTTGAAATCAAACGATGGCTCAAAAAAGAAAGGCACCGACATCCTTTCTTTTTTATTCCATAGCACCCTATGGTTAGTTGCTTTGAATTTTCCTTTAGTTAAAAATTCAAGAGCTCTTCCCGTATTAACAACCAATGCTTTTCTATTAAAGGGAACACTGTGCCATTTCTTATTTTTTCTATTTTGAACTTGTAATCCACCTCTTTTATCTTGGTAAAGAACAGTAAATATACCGCTATCAACATGAGTCTCACATCCTAAAGCCACTCCATCTTGTTTTGATATTTCTACAGGTTTAGACTGTTTTGAATAATAATTAAACCTAAGAGTGCTTAGTGTTTTTAATCTAGAAAAAGCTTTTTTTGAAATATCAGGATTTTTTTTATATATTTTAATTACACTTTTAAACAGGGTTTCGCTTAAATCAAATATAGAGTCAAAATAGTTTGATAAAACTTTAATTGATTTCTTATTAAGAGATTTTTTTAAATCCAAATATTCTATATATTGATTTTTCACTTTTTTGGCATAAGCCTTTGAGATTTTAAGATCTCCTAAATCAAGCCCTTCTTTACCGTTTACGTCATTTGGGAAATAACCTCTATAAATATTTTTATTTTTTTTATTCCATTTTTTTGGAGCTAATCTAATTTTATTTTGATTTGTTGAATTAAAAAATTCATTTCCAATTCTACATAGTTCATTAATTTTTTTTTGATTTATACCATGACCAATGATTTGAAAAAACCCTACTTCAATACATGCCTTTTCGATTTTTTTAATAACATTATAAGATTTTATTGTGCTAAGTCGGCTATTTAATAAACATGAGACGTTAATTGTTGGAATTATATTTTTCGTCATCTGTTAGGAGTGTCCGTAGCAATCATTTGATCTCTAGCTTTTTCTCTAATATAAATATATATGCCAGCTCCAATAATTAATGCAACTCCAATAAATGTTCTAAAAGTAGGAACATCTTTAAAAAGCAAGTAGCCAGCTATCATCGCCCATATAATTAATGAGTATTCAAATAGTGAAACCACAGATGGTGAAGCCACACTGTATGCAGAGAAAACACAATAAAAAGCTATTCCACCAACTAATCCCATAGCACATACGTAAGGCCAGGCATATGAAGGGTTAATGAACCATTCCCTTGTTATAAATTGCATGGTTGGATTTGAATAATTATTTAAACTACCATCTCCTGTAAAAACATAAATTATTATACTAAATATTGTTGCAATTATATAAAGCCACATCATTTGAGTAAAAACGCTGTCCTTGTCAGAAGTAAATTTTGTTATAGTCATTGATGATGCATAACACAATGCGCAAGCAACAGGAGCCAATTTAAAATAATTAAATTCATTAAAATTTGGATTTAAAACAATGTAAACACCTATAAAGCCAACTATTATTGCTGACCAACGTCTTACGCCAATTTGTTCTTTTAAAAAAAATTTAGCAAAAATAGACATAAAAAAAGGACTGGAAAAAAATAAAGCATTTGCCATTGCCATCGTCATGAAAGTCAACGAAATATAAAAAAAACTAAATCCAAAGAAAAATAGAGTAACTCTTAATACTGTAAGAATAGGATAGTGAGTTTTTAAAATAATTTTCTCTTTTTTATAAATTAAGAAAACAATTAAGAGCAAGGCTGCTACTAAAGTTCTTCCAAAATATAATTCATATAAAGCAACATCATTGAAAATAAATTTTATTAATGAGTCTTGAATTGAAAATAATGCCATTCCAAAAAGTATAAAAACAATACCTTTTGGATTATTATTTCGACTTACCATTTCGCACCTATATCAAAAATAAGGCATATTTGATATTTGAATATGAGGTTTAATTTAATATTAAGTCAGAGGCTTTTTCTGCGATCATTATTACAGGGGCGTTAAGATTCCCACTAGTTATTTCAGGCATAACTGAGGCGTCTACTACTCTTAAATTTTCAATCCCATGTACCTTAAGCTCTTGATTTACAACTGACATCTTATCATCACCCATTTTAAGAGTACAAGATGGATGATATGCAGTTTCAGCTTTTGCTCTAATATATTCCTCAATCAATTTATCAGATTGCGATTCATTTCCAGGACCAATCTCTTTGCCAGCATAGGGTTTCATTGAATTTTGTGCCAATATATTTCTTGCAATTTTTACACAATCTATAGTTTGTTTGAGATCCTCCTGGTGTTCCAAATAATTGAATAAAATTTTTGGAGCAGAATAAGGGTTAGTATTATTTAAAGTTATAGAACCTCTACTTTTTGGATGGTTAGGACTTGCATGCAATTGGAAACCATGTCTATCTGGATCAACTAGTCCATGATCAATTACAAAAGATGGGAAAAAATGAAATTGAATATTTGGATAATTTTGATCTGGAGAAGTTTTGCAAAATCCTCCCGCTTCTAAAAATGAATATGAACAGGGACCAGATTTTGACAAAAACCATTGAATTCCTACACGTATCATATTTATTTTGTTAATATATGAGAATAAAGTATCGGGTGTTTTACATTCTTGCTGAATGTATGTCTCTAGATGATCCTGAAGATTTTTCCCAACACCCTCGGATTTTTTGAGAACTTTAATACCATGATCTTTTAAATGATTTTCAGGACCTATACCCGACAACATAAGAAGCTGTGGTGAGTTGATAGCTCCACCACTTAAGATGATTTCTTTATTTGCATAAATTTTATGTATTTTATTTTTTATATTTACCTCAATACCTATAGCTTTGGTTCCATCAAATATAATTCTTTCAACAAAAGATTGTGAAAATATCTTTAAATTTTTTCTATTTTTCGCAGGATTTAAATAATATTTTGATACGCTTGCTCTTTGACCTTTGTGTATAGTCACGTCGTACATTCCAAAGCCTTCTTGCTCCTTGCCATTCATATCATTATTCTCTTTGTATCCTGCCTCTACTGCCGAATTTATAAATGCTCTAAAAAGTGGATTTTTATTTTTTGATTGGTTTATTGGCAGAATTCCACTACCCCCTCTATACTCATTTTCACCCTCTGACCAAGTTTCTAACTTCTTAAAGTAGGGTAAAACTTTTTCATAAGACCAATTTTTTAGTCCATAGCTTGACCATCTATCATAATCATTTGGATTTCCTCTAACATAGACCATTCCATTATGGCCTGAGCATCCTCCCATCATTTTACCTCGGGGACAAAATATCTTTCTATTATTTAAATAAGGCTCTGGTTCTGAATAATATTTATAATTATATTTTGGATCATGCATTGTATACAAAATGGCAAGAGGCATGTTTACTTTCCATATATCACTTGGTCTCCCTGCCTCTATTAGTGCAACATTGTTATTACTTTTTGCTGATAATCTATTTGCTAGTACGCACCCGGCGGAGCCTCCGCCAATAATTATATATTCAAAATTCATTGAAGTTTAATTAGGTTTGTCGCCTTCAATTGCAATTCTATCCATCACTCTCTCGTAACCCAGTCCTCTTCCAGGAAAGAAATCAGTTAAACCTTGATGCTGAGTACTTCTATTATCCCAAATGGCTACAGCGTTTTCAGTCCATTTGAATCTACAAGTAAAATCTAATCTTTCTTGGTGAAGAAAAAGTTTTTTTAAGATTTCATCGCTTTCTTTTTCCTCCATATCTACAATTCTCTTTGTGTACATCGAGTTTACGTAAAGAATTTTTTTTCCTGTCTCTGGATGAGTTCTCACAATAGAATGTAAATTAGAGTATTCATCCAAATTACCATTACCTTTCATTGCTTTATAAGCATCCACGAATGCTGCTGCACCTAACGAGCTATGAACTGCTTTTTTATCGTTAATTTTTTCTTTTAATTCTTCATCAAGTGTTTCATATGCTAATTCCATGTTTGAAAACATTGTATCTCCTCCAACAGGAGGTATTTTGATAGATCTTAGTATAATTACCTTGGTTGGTTTTGGATTGTAACTTACATCAGTATGCCAAGTCTCCCCCCACTGATGTTTTTCATCTGGTTTTTTTATAATTCTAATAATCTCTGGGTACTCCTCTCTTCCTTTTACATAAACATGTCTTTCCAACGGCCCAAACCGTTTTGCAAGATTTATCTGCTCCTCGGCTGTGATGTTTTGATTCCTAAAAAATAAAACCTTATGTTCTAATAAAAGTTTATTAATTTTTTCCCAATTCTCTAAAGAAGAGTCTTTTAAATTCATACCCGAAACTTCAGCACCTAACGCACCTGATATTAAATTTATTTCCATTTTAATAATTTATATCCATATATACAATTTGTCATCATGTATAAGTGTCAAGATTTATAATCTGGCTCTTCTTTGTCTAAAATTAGTCTAATTTGATCTAAATGTGCTCTTGCTAAATCTGTAGGATAGTTTGCCCATTCCTGTGCAGTTTTTTCCGCAACTTCATTACTCGCAATATTTAATTGTTTATTTGTTGATAGTGCAGTTAAATATGTTTCTGCAGATTTTTCAAAATAATAAAGTGCATCAAACCCGTCTGAAACAGTTTCCCCTGTAGTTAATATACCATGATTAGCTAACAACAAATGATGTTTATTGCCTAAAGCATTTGCCATTTTTTTAGACTCATCCTCGAATCCCATACCACCATATTCATTATAATTTGATACCCTGTTATAAAATCTCATTGTGTTCTGATCAATTGGAGGGAGAGTAGGATCTTTAAGTGCAGAGAGTGCAGTAGCATATTTTGAATGCACATGAAAAATACATTTTGCATGAGGTACTTTGTTATGAATTGTTCCATGAATATTTATTGCCGTTGAATCTACTATCTCAGGTTTGTTTTTTAATTCGTTAATATTATCTTTGGTTACTAAAATAAGGTCACTAGCCTTGACTCTACTAAAGTGAACACCAGATTTATTTACATAAAAATCTGTGGTCGAACCTGGAACACAGGCACTAAAATGATTGGAGACCCCTTCGTGCATATTAAGTCTAGCAGTCCATCTAAATGTAGCAGCAAGATCTTTTTGTAATTCAGTTATTTCCATTTTAACTAAATTAGATTATATTCATTTATAATTTATGAACAATAAAGTTTTTATCTCTTGTGCAGTGACTGGATCAGGTGATACAGCAAGCAAACATCCTGATTTACCAAAAACACCAGAGCAAATAGCAAAATCAGCAATTGAGGCAGCAAAGGCAGGTGCTGCTATAGCTCATATTCATGTAAGAGAAGAAGATGGAACACCAAGTAGAAGATTAGAATTGTATAAAGAAGTTGTTGATAGAATTAGATCTAGTGATACCGATGTTGTGCTTAATTTAACAACAGGAATGGGAGGTGATTTAGATATTGGAGAGCAGAGTCCTTTACAATTTGGTCCTTTAACAGATATGGCAAATGTAATGGAAAGAATAGCCAACGTTGAGGAGTTTCTTCCTGAGATTTGTACTCTAGATGCGGGTACTTTAAATTTTGGTGATGGATCAGTTATAACAATTAACACTCCTAGAGATCTGAGAAAAGCTGCAAAAAGATTACAAGAAATTAAAGTGAAACCAGAGATAGAAGCTTTTGATTTGGGGAATATGTGGTTTGGTTCTCAACTTTATAAAGAAGGCTTATTAAGTGATCCCCCAATGTTTCAAATGTGCTTAGGAATTCCTTGGGGTGCTCCAGCAACACCGATGGCGATGCAAGCTATGAAAGATATAATGCCAAAGGAAGCAGTTTGGTCTGGCTTTGCAATTTCAAAACAAGAAATGCCTTATGTGGCCCAAACGGTTATAATGGGGGGTAATCCAAGAGTAGGTTTAGAAGATAACCTATATTTGTCAAAAGGAAAACTTGCCACCAACCCTCAATTAGTTGAAAAAGCAATTAGAATAGTCGAAGATCTCGGATCTTCAATAATGTCACCTGCTGAAACAAGAGAAAAATTAAAACTTACAAAACATAAGTAATTATTTTTTATTGTGTGTCAACTTGATACAAAAAAAAAGATTGAATAAAATATTTTAATTACTATTTGTTTTATAAATTAAAAAATAATCTAAGATTTATGTTGGATCTTATTGAAAGGATCGAAATGATAAAAATGTTTAAAATATTAACTTTTTTAAGTTTAGCTTTTACGTTTACCAATGCTCTTGCAGCTGACGTAACTATTGAAATGCTTAATAAGCTGGACAAAGAGAGTATGGTGTATTCTCAAAAAGTTGTAAAAATAAATACTGGAGATACTGTATTTTGGAAAGCAACAACCAAAGGTCATAATGTTGAATTTATAAAAGGTGGTGTTCCAGAAGGTGTTGGTAAATTCAAAACTAAGTACAATGTAGATGCACAATTCACTTTTGAAGTACCTGGTATTTACGCTTATTGGTGTACGCCCCATAAAAATATGGGAATGATCGGATTTGTAGTAGTTGGAGACGATAAATCTAACATTGAAGCAATTAAGAAAATTAGATATTCAGCAAAATCTAAAAAGATTGCACCTGATTTAATTAATTCTTTATAGTAGACGTTAATCTAATCTTGTAGCATTTCCGTCAATTGGAATTGACTGACCAGAAATTTTCTCTCCTTCTTTAGAAATAAGGAAGGAGCACATATTACCAATATCTTCTCCATGTACCCAACAATTCATAGATGCCATTGATATAAATTCTTTCTCAACAGATTTTTTTGTCACTTTTAAAAATTTTGCTTTATCTCTAATAACTCTTACCATTCTATCTCCTTTGATAGTGCCGGGACAAATTGCATTAACTCTAATTTTGTATTTTCCTAGCTCCATTGCCAAAGTTTTTGTAATACCTATCACAGCCCATTTACTAGCCGCATATGGCGATCTTAATGGAAAACCCATTATTCCCGCTCCGGATGACAAGTTAATAATAGATCCTCCTTTGTTCTTTTTTAGCAAGGGTATTGCTAATCTAGTAAAATAAAAATGACTTAAAACATTTATTTTTAAAGTGCTTTCCCAATCCTTTGAATTTAATTTTTCTATTGGTCCAGTAGGACCTGACACGCCTACATTATTAATTAAGCAATCTATCCTTTTTGTTTTTTTATTAATATCGCTAAAAAAAGTTTTTACTTCATATTCATTTGAAGCATCTAATTTATAAAGAAAAAGTTTTTTTTTAAATTGTTTATGTTTTTTTAGCTTGTTAATCGCTTTTTCATTAATATCACATAAATAAACAACCGCTCCTTTCGAAATGCAGATTTTTGCAATCGCAAGACCTATACCAGCGGCACCTGCAGATATTATAATTTTTTTATTTTTTAATGGCTGAATAGTCATTAATTATGACTTTGTTAATGAATTCTGTAATTCTTTATTTGTTATATAACCTTTAATATTTCCTTTTTTATCAACAACTTCACAATTTGAATTAGAACAAACAACTTGGGGTAAAAACTCTTCAATAAATTGATCCTCCTCAATTTTGATTAAGTTTGACTTGTCAATTCCATTCATTTCATTTGCTGGTTTCATAATTGTTTTAGCTTTAATTACTTTTGCCCTATTTACATCCTTAACAAATGCTTCAACGTAATCATCTGCGGGGTTCATGATTATATCTACCGGGGTACCAACTTGGACTAATTTTCCGGCATTTAATATTCCTATATGATCTCCTAGTCTTAAAGACTCATCTAAATCGTGAGTTATAAAAACTATCGTTTTTTTTAATTCTGACTGTAAGTCTAATAATTGTTTTTGCATATCACTTCTAATTAATGGGTCTAGTGCTGAAAAAGCTTCATCCATTAACATAATATCTGTATTAGTTGCCAAAGCTCTTGCGAGACCAACTCTTTGTTGCATTCCACCTGAAAGTTGATTTGGATATTGATTTTCAAACCCACTTAATCCCACAGACTCTATTTTCTCCATTGAAATTTTCTTTCGTTCATCTTCTGATTTTCCCTGCATTTCTAGACCATATCCAACGTTTTGAATTACGGTTTTATGAGGGAACAACCCAAATCTTTGAAAGACCATACTCATTTTGTGTCGTCTAAACTCTATTAACTTTTCTTTGTTTAAGGACATTACATTGGTTCCTTCTATAAGGATTTCACCATCCGTAGGATCAATAAGTCTATTTAAATGTCTTATTAAAGTAGATTTACCCGAACCTGATAAACCCATACAAACAAATGTTTCGCCTTCCTCAATTTTTAAAGAAACGTTATCCAAACCAACTGTGTGTCCAGTTTTTTCTAAAATTTCATCTTTTGAAGCCCCATCTTTCACCATTGGTAAAATTTTATTCGGATTGGGTCCAAAAATTTTGTAACAATTATTTATTTCAATTTTTGCCATTTATTTAATATTTTTAACAGGAGATCGAATTACTTGCAAATTAATCTATTTTGAATAAATATTGAAAATATGAGTGAAATCTTAAAACTTGAGAAAAATAATAGCTACTTAAAAATACAATGGGATGATGGAGAAGAAAGTAAGTTCAATTATATGTGGTTAAGAGATAATTGTCCCACAGCGCATGATAAGGATTCAAATCATAGGATGTTTAATATTTTAAATGTATCCAAAAGAATTAACCCAAAAAAATATAATATTAAAAATGGAAAACTAGAAATAGAGTGGAGCGAAGGAAATCATACCAGTTACTACGATACTGAATGGTTAAGAAAAAATTGTTATACAATTAAAAACAAAAAAAAATATGTTTCACCGTACAAGTTGTGGGACAATAGTCTTCAAAAAGACATTAAAAGTATTAGCATTGAGCATGAAGAGATAATATCGTCAGATGATGGACTTGTAAAATGGCTTGAGCTGTTACATTATAAAGGTATTGCAATAGTAAAAAATAGTCCTACGGAAAAAGAATCTGGTTTTGAAGTTTTAAACAGAATAAGTCACACAAGAGAAACTTTTTTCAAAACACCATTTGAGGTTGTTAATATCCCAAAACCGAATAATTCAGCATACACAGCACATGCATTAAGAAACCATATGGATCTACCTTGGTTTGAAAATCCTCCAGGTTATCAATTTTTGCATTGCTTAATTAATTCTGCAAAAGGAGGAGACTCGTCCGCGGTAGACGCATTTGCTGTAGCGGAGTATCTCAAAAACAATAATAAAGATGTATTTGATACATTAGTAAAGGTTCCACTTAAATTTAGAGACAAAGATTATACTCAACAATCACATAGAGGTTTCTATGCACCAGCATTAAGTTTGACCAAAGATGGTGATTATAATGACGTTAGATTTAGCGTTGCCACTATGGACACTTTAGACTGTCATCCAGATTTAATGGAAAAAGTGTATAACGCACACCATATTTTTGGAAATTTATTGCACGATGATAGATTCCAAATAAAATTCAGGTTAGAACCCGGCGATATTTATTCTTTTAATAATAGAAGAGTTTTGCATGGCAGAACAGAATTTGATCCAAATTCTGGTCATAGACACTTGCAAGGGTATTATATTGATAGAGATGAAATAATTGGAAGATTAAAATATCTTAAAAAACATAAATTATAAATTTTCAAATATAAGATTATTTTTTTTACTATATCTTATAAAATCCCTCTTGTTTTTAATTGTATAAAAATACTTTTTTTTTTTTATTTTTCCGATTTTTTTATTATTTAAAAATTTTTTGTCCAAAATTAAGTATTCTACTCTTTTATTTGACGATCCATTTAAAATATTTTTAATGTTTGTTTTATAAGAAAAAGATAAACCTACACTTATATTTTTTTTTAGTTTTAAAAGATTGAAAATATTTTTTTCATTAAAAGATATAAAGACACAGTTTTTAAATTTTGTGGTTTTATTAATTAATTTTACTAATAAGCTTTTGTTAAAAATAGGTTTTATTTCAATAAATAAACGATATTTGTTTTTAGAAGATTTTAATACATCATCTAAAAGTGGTATATCATTTTTATTTTTAACGATTTCTCTTAAAGTTTTATAATTTATTTTTTTAATACTTTTGTTGATATTAAATATCCTTTTTAATGTAAAATCATGGTGACAGATAAATTCGCCATCTTTTGTTGCATGGATATCTGTTTCGATACCAAATTTTTTTTTAAAAGATGCTTTAAATGAATTTAAATTATTTTCTTTGAATTTTTTGTTTATAATTCCTCTGTGAATTATATGCATAAAAAAAAGGGCCCTGTAAAAACAAGGCCCTTAATTAATTTTTATTTATTAATGCTTACGGAAGCCAACTTTTCCATTTACCTGGATTTTTGTCTAACCACTCATTAACAACTTCTTTGACATCTCTTTTCTTAATATCAACTTCAACTAACATTTTAGCTTGATCGATATTTTGTAAAGACATTTTTTCAAAGAACTTTTTAGCATCAGAATGCTCTGATTTTGCAAACACAGCTGGGTTACCATAATTCATAGTATAGTCTTTTGCCCAACCAGTTGCTGGCCAACCTTTAGTTCCACAGTCTTTCCAGTTACCCGCTTCAGTAAAAGTATCAGGATCACAAACTTTGTGTTCTGGAAGCTGAACTCCTACCATGTCAAATTCACCAAAAAACCAGTGAGGTGACCATAGGTATAACATAAAAGGCTCTTTTCTCATGTAAGCAGCTTTTGCTTCTGCAATAGCAGCGGCTTCTGTACCAAGTTCATCTGCTTGAAAATCAATTCCTAAAAGATCAAGTCTTTTTTGGTCATGACAGTTCCAACCAGCAACTGGGCATGCAATTAATCTTCCTCTGCTACCTGTCTCAATAGTTGCAAATTTTGCTTTATGCTTATTTAAATCCTTCCAAGTTTTGATACCAAACTCTTCAGCTGCATATCTCGGGATCCAATAATCAGATAATCCAATAATTCCAGATGTACCTAATAGATCAACAC
>CAZGVS010000010.1:0-24191 GCA_964529275.1 uncultured Candidatus Pelagibacter sp. | reverse complement strand
TCTGCATCAACAACGTTTTCGTCTTTCTTTCCTTCTTCTTTTTTTGCATCTTTAGGTGCATCTTCTGATTTAGCACTTTGTTGTGATTTATAAATGGCCTCCCCAAGTTTCATTGATGCTTGAACTAAATCTTGAGTTTTCTTCTTTATGTCTTCTATATCGGTTCCTTTTAAAGAATTTCTTAAATTAGCAGACGATTCTTCTATAGATTTTTTGTCTGCATCTGAGACCTTGCTCCCATGTTCTTTTAAATTTTTTTCAGTTGAATGCAAAAGAGTATCAGCTTGATTTCTTGCTTCTATTGAATCTCTTTTTTTCTTATCCGATTCTTTGTTCGTCTCGGCATCTTTAACCATTTTATTAATTTCCTCCTCAGATAAGCCACCAGATGCTTGGATTTGTATTTTTTGTTCTTTTCCAGTCCCTTTATCTTTGGCTGAAACATTAACAATTCCATTTGCGTCGATATCAAAAGTAACCTCAATTTGTGGAACTCCTCTTGGAGCAGGAGCTATTCCTATCAGTTCAAAATTGCCAAGAACTTTATTGTCAGCTGCCATTTCTCTTTCACCTTGAAGAACTCTTATTGAGACTGCTGGCTGATTATCTTCAGCTGTGGAAAAAACTTGACTTTTTTTTGTTGGTATTGTTGTATTTTTGTCTATTAGTTTGGTTGATACACCGCCTAAAGTTTCAATGCCTAAAGATAACGGAGTAACATCAAGCAACAAAACATCTTTTACGTCACCTTGTAATACACCAGCTTGTATAGCTGCACCCATAGCCACAACTTCATCAGGATTGACAGATTTATTTGGCTCCTTGCCAAAGAAATTTTTAACTTCTTCGATAACTTTTGGCATTCTAGTCATGCCACCAACCAATATTACCTCATGAATTTCACTAGCCGAAAGTCCAGCATCTTTCAAAGCAGTTTTACAAGGAGGTATAGTTCTCGTTATTAAATCTTCTACAAGCGCCTCAAGCTTTGCCCTAGTCATTTTTAAATTAATGTGTTTAGGCCCAGTTTTGTCCGCGGTTATAAATGGCAAATTAATTTCAGTTTGCGCTGCTGAAGACAATTCTATTTTAGCTTTTTCTGCAGCTTCTTTTAATCTTTGTAATGCAAGCTTATCTGATTTTAAGTCTATACCATTATCTTTTTTAAATTCAGATAATAAATAATCAACAATTGTATTATCAAAATCTTCACCACCTAAAAATGTATCACCATTTGTTGACTTAACTTCAAATACACCATCACCCAACTCTAAAATTGAAACATCAAAAGTTCCACCACCAAGATCATAAACAGCAATTTTTTTGTTTGTTTTTTTATCCAGACCATAAGCTAATGATGCAGCAGTTGGTTCATTTATAATTCTTAGGACTTCTAATCCAGCAATTTTACCAGCATCTTTGGTTGCTTGTCTTTGAGCATCATTGAAGTAAGCTGGAACAGTAATAACAGCCTTTGAAACTTCTTGTCCAAGATACTTTTCTGCTGTCTCCTTCATTTTCTGTAAAATAAATGCAGAAATCTGAGAAGGAGAATATTTATTACCTGATGCTTCAATCCATGCATCACCTTTATCTGAGTTTACAATTTTAAATGGAGAAGTTTCAATATCCTTCTTAACAGTATTATCACCAAAATTTCTTCCAATTAATCTTTTTACTGCAAATATAGTATTCTGAGGATTTGTAACAGCTTGTCTTTTAGCTGGTTGTCCAATTAATTTTTCATCATTTTCTGTAAAAGCTACTACGGAAGGAGTTGTTCTGGCACCCTCAGCATTTTCCAATACCTTAGCTTGTGTACCTTCCATTATTGCAACACAAGAATTTGTTGTTCCTAAATCTATACCTATTACTTTGCTCATATTTTAATTCCTAAATTGCATATAGGGGTTAATTCTTAATCTACAAGCATTTATACCCTCTAAATTTTGCCTATTTATCTGGTTTTTTATCATTTTTTTCATTTTCTGTCTTATTTGCTTTTTTGGAAACGCCAACTAAAGATGGTCTCAGTAATCTATCTTTCATCATAAATCCTTTCTGGATTTCTTTAATAATTGTTCCAATGTCTTTATTATCATCTTCTATTTCTATCATTGCCTGGTGGATATTAGGATCTAGTTTCTTATTAAGAGCTATTATGGGTTCAATTCCGTTTTTTTTAAATATATTTATCATATCATTATGAATTATATTCAAGTGTTCAGATATTTTTTTAAGAGCGTCTGTATTTTTTAAAGTCTCATCATTTTGTAAAGACTCTTTTGATCTTTCAAGATTATCTAATAAGTTCAAAGCTTCTCTTGCAAAAGTGAAACCACCGTAATCAAAAGCATCCTCTTTTTCTTTTTCGAATCTTCTTCTCTGATTTTCCATTTCAGCAAAAGATCTTGTAAGTTTATCCTCTAAATTAAGAATAACTTCTTCTGGCGATGATTTTTCTTCAGACTCTTTGATTTCTTTATCTGAAATATTAGTTTGATCTAAATTATCATCAGGGTTTTTGTCTAAAGTTTTTTCATTAGTCATATAATAGTATATGGTAAGGAAAAAAAAAATTTCTAGATGCCAAAAAAAAATATTAAATCCCTATTAATTGGGTCAAATAACCAAGGTAAAATAAAGGAAATAAGAGATTTATTGCCGAAAAAAGTTAAGATTTATTCAACTAACGATTTCAAAAATCTTAAAAGCCCAATTGAAAATGGGAAAACTTTTTCTGAAAATTCATTAATAAAAGCCAGATATTATTCCAAAAAAACGAAAATTAGATGTTTAGCTGATGACTCTGGACTTGAAATTAATTTTTTAAACAAAGAACCTGGAATATTTTCAGCAAGATGGGGCGGAAAAAAAAACGATTTTAATCTTGCCATAGAAAAGGTTTATCGCAAGCTTAATAAAAAAGATAAATTTTGGAAACTAAAAAAAATCAGGGCAAGATTTATTTGTGCACTCACAATTTTTTCATCTGAGAAAAAATTTAAAACAAAAATTGGTTTTGTTTATGGATATATTTCAAATAAGAAACTGGGGAAAAATGGATTTGGCTATGATCCAATATTTATACCTGATGGATACAATAAAACATTTGGTCAAATGAAATTTTCACAAAAAAAAAAAATCGATCATAGATTTAAAGCATTTAAAAAAATTAAAAAATTTTTGTAATTTCTTTCTTATCTATCATATAAAAATTAAGTTGGTGCGTTATGATATTATTTTTGATTTCAAAAATTCCAACTTTACCTTTGAATTTGTTTTCTTTTAAAAAAATATCCTCATTTATTAAAAAATTATTTTTTAAAATCAGAAAGTAAACTAAACCCACAGCGTCATAACTTAGGAATGAAACTTGATTACTATTTTCTCCAAATTTTTTAAGGTATTCTTTATTGAAATTTTCGAAATTTTTTTTATTAACTGATGGAAAATAAATTGGTTGAAGATTAGTTTCTCTCAATAGGCTTTGATCAAACCATTGGTTCAAAGTTATATATTTAATTCGACTTGATGAAATATCTGTATATAGCAGTGATGTTGCAACGCTTTTAAGACCTTCATCAAAATCACCAATAATTGCTGAGTCAAAATTTATACCTCCTAATGTGTCTTTTTTTTTAAGATTTTCAATTTGTTTCTCATATTTATTATCTTCAAAAGCCTCAAGTCTTTTAATCTCATTCAATAAATTTTGTTTTCTTTGAGGATACCTAGTTATTTTTTCAATTTGATCTGTTAGTATAGTTGGATCCGTATCGTAAACAAATTTATTTTTTAGATTTAATTTAGTTTTTTTAATAGCCAATTCAATTTCATTTTTAAATGAAGTATTAGGAATTAAAAATAAAGATCTTTCAAGATTTTCTTTTTTTAAAAATTTTTTAATTGTATTAATTTGTGAAATTGCATTTACACCTACACTTATTACATTTTTTGGATTACTTTCTATTTTGTTAGTTAAAGACAAAAAGGTCATATCACTGAAACTAGATAACAGTTTTAAGTTTTTCTGAAAAATTGGTCCTATAACAATTTTAATTCCAGCTTCATTTAACTCTTTGGCAGCTAAAAATGTATCTCTTGGTCTTGATGAGTTATCCTTTATATGTATTTCAATATTATCATCATCGATTTTGTTAGCTGCCATAATTACAGATTTAACTATTGAATCACCTATTTCTTTATACTCCCCTGTGAGCGGAACGATTAAACCAATTTTTATTTTATCTTCAGATATGCTTTTTCCAATTAAACATACAGAAATAGTGAAACATAAAAAAAATAATTTAATTAAAGTTTTCATTTTTCTAGTATTACTATATTTATTTGATTAGATGCAATCTAAAGAAGTCAAAAATAAGTTAAAAAACGGTTTATATATAGTTTCTACACCAATTGGAAATTTAGAGGATATAACCTTAAGAGCAATTAATATTTTAAATAATTCAGATTTAATATTATGTGAAGACACTAGGGTTTCAAAAAAAATACTTAGTAAGTTTGAAATAAGCTCAGTTTTAGTTTCATATCATAAGTTCAATGAGGTTAAAAATTTAAGTAGAATAATCAAAGAGTTAAAGATGGATAAAATTATTTCTTTGATTTCTGATGCAGGAACCCCAGCAATTTCTGACCCTGGAAAAATACTTATAAATGAATGTATAAAGAATAATATTGATATTATTCCAGTTCCTGGAGCATCTGCTGCATCGGCAGCGATTTCGATAAGCGGATTTTCTGATAAATATTATTTTTATGGATTTTTGCCGGAAAAAAAAAATCAAATTTTAAAAGAATTAAAATTTTTATCTAGCTTCGAAAATTCAATAATTTTTTTTATATCTGCAAAAAAAATAAATAAAATAATTAGTCCTTTTTTAGATTATTTTTCTGATAGAGAAATTGTTATATGTAAGGAAATAACAAAAATGTATGAACAATTTTTCAGATTTAAAATTAAAGATTTTAAAAAATTTAATATTTCTCTGAAAGGTGAAATAACCCTTGTAGTATCTCAGAAATTAAGCTTAGAAAAAAATTTAAATATTTTAGACGAATCAGATAAAACTAAAATCAAGCAATTAATTAGAAAACTTAGAGTAAAAGATATTGTGAATTTAGTTTGTGAAAATAAAAAAATTTCCAAAAAAAAAGTTTATGAATATTGTATAAAACTAAAAAATGAAAAATAAAAATATTTTAATTATTTTATTATTAGTTACTTTAAATAATTGTGTTGGAGTTGGATCTGCTGGAGTTTTTGGGAGCGGTGTAAGTATAGCTGTGGATCCAAGATCATTGGGTACTCAAATAGACGATTCTATTATGCAAAAAAACCTAACTGCCAAATTATTATTAGAAAACAAAGATTATATTTTTAATATAAAAACAAAAGTACTAGATGGTAGAATTTTTATTACTGGTAAAATAAATACACCAGAGGAAAAATTGCATATAACCAAGATGGCCTGGGAATTAAAGGGAACTCGTTCTGTTAGAAATGATTTAAAAATAAAAAAAGATTTTAACTTCAAACAATCAGCAAAAGATATATTAATAACTTCCCAATTAAGATCAGCCTTAATACTGAATAAAAATATTAAATCAGCTAATTACAACATAGACACCTATAAAAAAAAAATTTATATTTACGGTATTTCCTATACTAAAAACGAACGAGACGATGTAATTAAGGAGGCAGAGTTAATTTTAGATGTAGAAGATGTGATTGCTAGTATTTTACTAGTTAAAAATTTAAGAATTAAAAAAGATTAATTTTTGCTATTGTAATCAATAACAGCAGCAGAATACGCAGCAATAGAGGCGAGATTTAGAATATCTGATGTAGAAGATCTTAGAGGGGCAATTTCTATTGCACCTCCTAAACCAATAAGAAGAGGGCCAATTACTTTTGCTCCACCAAGTGTTTTCATAATTTTGTGTGATATTGCTGCACTATGTTGACCAGGCATTATCAGTACGTTGGCGTTACCAACAATATCTGAAAAAGGATAAAGCTCTTTATATTCTTCATTTAATGCAACATCAGGCTGCATATCACCATCAAATTTAAAGTTCACTTTTTTCTCTTTCAATATAGATACAGCATCTCTTATATGTTTCGTTCTGCTTGTTAATGGTTGTCCAAAAGTTGAATGTGAAAGAAAGGCGATTTTTGGATCAAATCCAAATAATCTTACTACTCTCGCCGTGGAAATTGCAATTTGTGCCAATTGCTCAGAAGTAGGATATTCATGAACATTTGTGTCTCCTATGAAAACTGTTCTGCCCTTGTTAACAACCATGTTTAAACCAAACATTATTTCACCTGGTCTTGGATCTATAATCTTTGTTATTTTATCAAGCGATTGTCCATATCTTCTAGTATTTCCAGTAACCATGGCATCAGCGTCTCCACAAGCAACCATACAAGAGCCCCACACAACTCTGTCGTTTCTAATCATCCTATCACAATCCCTTTCTAAAAGACCTCGTTCTCTATGTAATTTTTTAAAAATATATTGGACATACTTTTCTCTCATATTTTTTTTTGTCGAATTTATTATTTCAATGTTAAAGTTTTGACTGTAGCCAATTTCTTTTAATCTTTTTTTTATTACTTTTTCTTTAGCTATTATTATAGGAGTTCCTAAGCCTCCATTTTTAAATGCAATTGCAGCCTTCAATGTATTTTCGTCCTCACCATCTGCAAATACAACTTTTTTTTGATTTTTTTTTATTTGGTTATTTATACCTTGCATTATTGTTACAGAAGGGTCTAATCTTTGCTTGAGTTGTTCAGAATACAAATCAAAATTCTCAATTTTTTTTCTTGCTACACCACTTTTTATAGCTGCTTTTGCAACTGCAATTGAGATCACATTAATTAATCTTGGGTCAAAAGTAGAGGGTATTATATAATTTTTTCCATATACTGGTCTCTCTCCTCCCATGGCAGCAGCAACTTCATCAGGAACCCTCTCTCTTGCTAAGCTTGCTATTGCATGAACAGCAGCCAATTTCATTTCTTCATTAATTGTTTTCGCCCTTACATCTAATGCACCCCTGAAAATATACGGAAAGCCCAGTAGATTATTTACCTGGTTAGGATAATCTGATCTTCCAGTAGCTACAATTGCGTCATCTCTTACTTCTTCAATTTCTTCTGGAGTTATTTCAGGATCAGGATTTGCACATGCAAAAATTATAGGATTTTTTGCCATTACTTTAATCATTTCTTTTTTAAGAGCTCCTGCCGAAGACAATCCTAGAAAAACATCAGCACCTTCTATTGCGTCTTTCAGGTTTCTATGTTTGGTGTGTGTTGCATGAGCAGATTTCCAAATATTCAAACTCTTTCTACCTTTGTAGATAACTCCCTTTCTATCAAGCATTGTGATATTTTTTTGTGGCACTCCATTTTTTTTAAATAAATTAGAGCATGCCATAGCAGATGCGCCAGCTCCATTAATTACTATTTTTACTTTCTTAATTTCTTTTTTTGCTAAATCTAAAGCATTGATTAAAGCTGCAGACGTAATAATTGCTGTTCCATGTTGATCATCATGAAATACAGGAATTTTTAATAATTTTTTTAATCTCTCTTCAATTACAAAACAGTCTGGTGCGGCTATATCCTCTAAATTTATTCCTCCAAAGCTAGATGAAAAATTTTTAATACTATTTACAATTTCATCAATATTTTTAGAATCAATTTCTAAGTCAATTGAATCGATATCTGCAAATCTTTTAAATAAAATTGCTTTTCCCTCCATTACAGGTTTTGAAGCTAATGCTCCAAGGTTTCCTAGTCCTAAAATAGCGGAACCATTACTAATAACTGCCACAAGGTTTCCTTTTGTAGTATAGTCATAGGCTAAATCTGGATTCTTTGAAATTGCCTTAACTGGTGCAGCTACTCCTGGGGAATAAGCTAATGCCAAATCTCTTTTTGTAGTCATCGGTTTTGATGAATTAATCTCAATCTTGCCAGGTTTACTAGAATTATGAAATTCTAAAGCCTCCTTATCAGAATAATGGTGTATCTTAGATTTTTTCATTTTTAATATTTAGATATACAAATAGATCAAAATTAAGACTAATATGATTTATGAACTTAATTAAGTCAACTGGGGCTTTTGGTTTTTTTACCTTAATAAGTAGGGTGTTGGGTTATGTTAGGGATGTTCTAATAGCTATTTTTCTTGGGTCTGGTCCAATGGCAGATGCTTTTTTTGTTGCATTTAGGTTACCAAATACATTCCGAAGACTATTCTCTGAAGGAACTTTTAATGCAGCTTTTGTACCGAGCTATACCTCTGAAAAAGTAGTTGGGAAGAATAATTCCAAAAAATTTGCTGGAAAAATTTTTAATCTTTTACTGTTTTCATTACTTATTCTAACAATTTTTGCTGAGATATTTATGCCAAATTTTGTTTATTTAATCGCACCAGGTTTTAGTGAAAGTTCTGATAAATTTGATTTAACCGTAAAGTTGACTAGAATAACCTTCCCATTTCTTTTATTTGTAAGTTTGTCCTCATTCTTTTCAGCAATATTAAACTCTCATAATAAATTTGCTGTTGCTGCAGCTTCACCTATAATATTAAATATATTCTTAATATTTGGTCTTCTTTTTTTTGACAATCTGGAAAATAAACTTGTTGTAAGTATTTCATATATAATATCTTTATCTGGGGTTGTGCAATTATTAATTTTGATTTTTTTTACCAGAAATTTCTATTTCCCAAAAATTTCTTTAAATATAAAAATTGATAATAAAATAAAAGAATTTTTTAGAAAGTTACTTCCTAGTATTTTTGCATCAGGTGTTACCCAAATAAATATCCTGGTTGGTACAATAATTGCATCTTTTCAGGCAAGTGCAGTTTCGTATCTTTATTATGCTGATAGGATTTATCAAATAAACTTAGCTATTGCCGGGATCGCAATTGGAGCTGTGATTTTACCTAAATTATCAGAATACATTAAAAAAAACGACAAAAATAAAATAAAATTTATTCAAAATAAAGCACTTGAACTCAGCTTATTTTTGAGCATTCCTGCAACTTTAGCTTTATTGATTTCATCTGAAGAAATTACCTCTGCACTTTTTGGTTATGGGTCTTTTGATTTTGAAGGAGTAAAAAAATCTGCCAAGGCTTTATTTTATTTCTCCCTAGGCCTTCCTGCTTATTCTTTAACAAAAATTTTTTCTAGTTTTTTATTCGCAAGAGATAATACCAAAATACCATTTTATTTTTCTTTAATATCTGTAATTGTAAATATTTTTTTGAGCGTTTATTTTTTTAATGATTATGGTTTTATTATAATTCCAATTGCAACCACAATCTCTGCATGGATAAATACTTTTTTGTTATTAGTTTATGTTAAATATAGTAATTATTTTACAATTAATGAATCATTTATAATTAATATGCTTAGAATCTTGTTCACAAATATTATAGTTATATTAACATATTCTGAGTTAATAAGTTATTTTAAAAACTTTCTAAGTTATGAAAGTGAATATAAACTTATAACTATTGTTTTAATTGTAATATTTACTTTTATAATTTATATAATTCTTTCAATTTTAACTAAAGCGTTTAGAATATCTGATTTAAAACAAAGATATTAAAATGAAAAAAAAAATATTTTCAGGAGTCCAACCAACTGGAAATCTTCATTTAGGAAACTATATTGGAGCAATACATAACTTTGTTAAACTGCAAAACGATGTAACAAATGATTGTGTTTATTGCGTAGTTGATCTTCATGCCGTAACTAATAAAATTGAACCAAAAGTCTTAAAAAATAATATAAGAGAAACTGCTGCAGTATTTATTGCTAGCGGTATTGATCCTAAAAACAGCATTATATTTAATCAATCATCTGTACCAGCACATGCTGAATGTTCATGGATCTTTAGTTGTACAGCTAGAATAGGATGGCTTAATAGAATGACTCAATTTAAGGAAAAAGCAGGAAAAGATAGAGAGAAAGCAAGCATTGGTCTTTATATATATCCCATTTTAATGGCAGCTGACATTATTCTTTATGATACTACCCATGTTCCAGTAGGCGAAGACCAAAAACAGCATTTAGAGTTAGCAAGAGACATAGCTCAAAAATTTAATTTAGAATTTAAAACCCCAAATTTTTTGAAGGTTCCAGAACCACTCATACAAAAAAAATTTTCAAGAATAATGAGTTTAAAAGATGGAACAAAAAAAATGAGCAAATCTGACCTATCTGATCTTAGCCGAATAAATCTAAATGATAATAATGATAATATTTTTAATAAAATTAAAAAAGCTAAAACAGACAATGATTCTATGCCTGATAATAAAGAACACATGGAAAATAGGTACGAATTAAAAAATCTTTACAATATATACTCAAGCTTAAATGATCAGACAGAGGCCAAAACCATTACTGAGTTTTCAAACAAAAATTTTTCCTATTTTAAAATAAAGCTGGCAGAATTAATAATATCTAAGATTGAACCAATTTCAAAAGAAATTAATAAATTAAAAAAAGATACAGACTATATTGATAAGATCCTGAAAGAAGGCTCAGAAAAAGCAGATTTAATTGCATCAAAAAAAGTTAAAGAAATAAAAGAAATTTTAGGTTTTTAATTTTAACTTTTTTTATAAAATTCTGGTAGTATGTTATTAATATGTTTGTACAAATTCAAAATACACCAAATCCAAATTCTTTAAAGTTTATACCTGGTAAGAAGGTATCTTTAGTAGGATCATTAGAAGTAACTAATATAAACCAATCTAATAACGAGCTAATTAGAAATATTTTTTCGATTAATGGCGTAACAGGAATATATCTCTCAGATGATTTTTTATCAGTTAATAAAAAAAATGATATCAACTGGGAGGATTTAAAACATATAATAATTTCTTTCATTAATGATTTTTATTCAGATGGTAATGAGCATGTTTTAGGAGAAAATAAGATTGATGTAACAGAAAATAATTTAGGTGAAATAGAAAAAAAAATTATAAAGATACTTGAAACAAAAATAAAACCTGCAGTAGCACGTGATGGTGGGGATATAAAATTTAAAGAATTTAGTAATGGAGTTGTAAAAGTCCAACTCCAAGGAAGTTGTTCAGGTTGTCCAAGTTCAACAATGACTTTAAAACAAGGAGTTAAAAACTTGCTTTGTCATTATATACCTGAAGTAAAAGAGGTTACAGCTATATAAATAAAATTTAAAAATTGATATAAATTAAAACATGCTTAAAATTAAAAACTACAAAAAAATTTTAAAAAAAAAAAATATCTTTTCAAAAATAAATGTTAACCGGGAATTTAAAAGTATTTATGGTACAATATTATCAGGATTTTTATTAATTATTTTTTTTTATTCTATTCCTATAATAGCAAATATAGGCGGGTCTCTTTTTATTAAAAGCCAAGTTGTTGAAAATAATTCAAAAAAAATTTTTAAAGATACTCTAGAAGGAAAAGACACTCAACTAAGTGATAATTTAGACACCCAACTAAATATTAAAAATTTATTTGACGATATTTTTGATATTAATGAAAAAAGCCCAACAGACGTTGTTAGATTAAACGCTGCAACTTTAGATCAATTGTTCAAAGATACAAACTATAATCTTAAGTCTATTAGAGATAAAAAGATTGTTAAACCAATAGAGATAAATTTGTTACCTGCAGAATTAAAAAAAATTGAAAATTCAAAAAAAAAAAAAGAACTATTTATTAAGATCGTTTTACCCCTAATTCTAGAGGAAAATAATAGTGTTAGAATTGATAGGAAGATGCTTTTTTCAATCCTTAATAAAAATAACAATACCTCTAAAGAAAAATTATGGCTTAAAAAAAAATTTAAACAATATGGGGTTGTTGATAATGACTTATCAACTTTAAAAATTAGAATGGATATTGTTCCAGTTTCCATAGCGATTGCGCAAGCTGCAAAAGAAACGGGATGGGGTACATCAAGATTTGCAATTCAAGGAAATGCACTGTTTGGACAATGGACTTGGTCAGGTGAGGGGATAAAGCCAGCAGCAGCGGATAACGATAGCAAACATAAGGTAATGAAATTTAAAGTTTTGAGAGCATCGGTAAGAGCATATATTAGAAATCTCAATACTCATTCAAGTTATAGATTTTTTAGGAAAGAACGAGCAATACAAAGAGATAATTACACTAGCTTAAAAAGTTTAGAATTAGTAGAGTTTTTAGATCAATATGCTGAAACTGGTAAAGAATATACAAAAATATTAAAAAAAATAATTCAACAAAATTCTCTAACAGATTTTGATGATGCAAAAATTTTACCTGGAAGTAAAAAAATAAAAAATATTATTTAATTTTCGATTGTAAATTGGGTACCAAACCATCTCCAATCTGAATTATCTTTTAATGAACAATTAACTCGTCCACGCCTTGGCGTAAACTTATCTTTCAACTTTATATTTAAAATATTATTTTTCACTTCTATCTCTGAGTTTTTCCAATTTCCACCTTCATTAGAAAAACAATTAATATTATTTATGTTTATTTGATCTTTAAAAAACTCAACATATATATTTGGTGGATTGTTTACTTTTATCAATTTCTGTTCTGGAGTTAAAGATTTATACTGTAGGGGTTTAAGTTTGATTAAAAATTTAAATCTTTCTAAATCACCATATTTTTCGTTAATTGGAAATCGTGGAAGTTCATATTTATCTTTATTAATATCTATAACTCCCGAATGTTGTCCAAAACCATATTTAAAATTTTTTTCTATAAATTTTTTTTGTTCAAGACTATACTCTCCGAAGGGATAAGAAAAATATATTGGATTATAATTTAAATTTACCTTAAAATCCTTTATCGACTTATTTATATCTATTATGAAATCATTATAATTATATTTTGTTAAATAATCGTGCGAATATGAATGGTTTCCTATAAAGGCAAAATTTTCTTTTTCAACCTCCTTAATTTGCTCCCAGTTCATGTATCCATTTTTCCCAATTTGTTTTGTTGAAATAAAAAGTAAAAATGGAATTTTATTTTTTTTCAAAAAGGGCCAAGCGCTTTCATAAAATGATGTAAATCCATCGTCAATAGTTATTAAAATTTTTTTCTCTTTTTTAGGAACATTAAAATTTTGGTCAAATTCTATAGGATTTATAAATTCAATATTATTTTTTTTTATTAAAGTGATTTGTTCTTTAAAAACTTCCATGCGAATATTTGTCGATGGATATTTGTTTTCGTCGAATCTATGATACATTATAGATAGAATTCCACTATCCGCTTGATAAATCTTCTTAATATTTGCCACAACATGGTTATTTGCTATAAAATAAAAAATTATGAAAATTTTAATAATTGATGCAGCGAAAGATAAAATTTTTTTCAAGATCATAGTCAACAATAAATCATATACTGTTGAACATTTAAACAATAAAAAAAATTTTGATAATTTTGTTACTTTATTATTTAACTTTATTAAAAAGAATAATTTAAATATAAAAAATTTAAGTAAAATATTTGTAAATCAAGGACCTGGAAAATTTTCAGGTATAAGAACGTCATTGTCGGTTGCAAAATCAATTTGTTTAGTAAATAATATTGATTTATATGCATTTAATTCAAGTCAATATCTTCATCAAAATCACCAAAAGTTAATAGTTTTAGCCAAAAATAATAAATTAAAAAAAAATTTGATTAATCCCAATTATTCGAGTTAAAATATAACTATGTCTGAAAAAATAGTAGATATGTGCCTGGAAAAAGGAGTTAAACTTACCGATCAAAGAAAGATCATTGCAAGAGTTTTAGGAGAGTCGAAAGAAAATTATGGAGAAGCGGATCACCCTGATGTGGATGAACTTTATAAAAGAGTTATTAAGATTGACCCAAAAATAAGTATAGCAACAGTATATAGAACAGTTAAACTTTTTGAAGAAGCTGGAATATTAGTTAAACATGATTTTAAAGGTGGTAAAGCTAGATATGAGGCTTTAAGCGAAAGTCATCATGATCACCTAATTGACATAAAATCAGGAGATATAATTGAATTCGTAGATGAGGAAATTGAGAAACTTCAAAAAAAAGTAGCTGAGAAATATGGCTATAATCTTGTAGATCATAAATTGGAACTGTATTGCACTAAAAAAAAAGATTAATGAACAGAAAAGTATTTATTAAAACATTTGGTTGTCAAATGAATGAGTATGACTCAAATCGAATATATGATGCCGTTAAGAAAATTGGATTTGAGAAGACCAAAGACTACATAATGGCTGATTGTTTTATATTAAATACTTGCCATATTAGAGATAAAGCAAAAGAAAAAGTTTTTCATGAAATTGGAAGATTAAAAAAAGCTTTTAGAAATAAAAAAAAACCAATTGTAGTTGTTGCTGGATGTGTGGCTCAAGCTGAAAATGAGGAAATTACAAAAAGGGAACCTTATGTTGATATTGTTATGGGTCCACAATCTTATCATAAAATAAATGATACACTGAAAAAATATTTTGAAAAAAAAGAAAAATTTGAAGAAACAGAGTTTGATACCCTTAAAAAATTTTCGTACTTTGATAAAATTGAAAATAATGAAAAGAAAATATCTTCATTTTTAACTATACAAGAAGGCTGTGACAAGTTCTGTCACTTTTGTGTTGTTCCTTATACAAGGGGACCCGAACTCTCTAGATCTTTTAGTGAAATTTTAAAAGAAGCAGAGCAACTTGTAAAGTTTGGAACAAAAGAGATAATTCTCTTAGGTCAAAATGTTAACGCTTATTTATACCAAAATAAATCAAAATATTATAAATTAAGTGATTTAATTATTGAGTTAGAAAAAATTAAAGAATTAAAACGTATTAGATATACAACATCTCATCCCACAGATATGTCTGACGATCTAATAAACTTATACTCTTTTAGTAAGAAACTTATGCCATTTGTTCATTTACCTATACAAAGTGGATCAAACAAAATTCTGAAATTAATGAATAGAAAACATACTGTTGATTATTACTATTCAATCTATGAAAAGATAAAAAAAATAAACCCACAAATACAATTTTCTAGTGATTTTATAATTGGCTATCCTGGTGAAGAGGAAAACGATTTTAAAGAAACTTTAAATTTTATTGAAAAAATTAAGTTTATTAACTCTTTTTCATTTATATTTAGCCCTAGGCCTGGCACAAAAGCATCTAATTTAAAATTAACGGATGAAAAAATAACACAAAGGAGATTAATAGAAATACAAAAAGTGCTATTTGATCATCAATTAAATTTTAACAGAAATTTAATTGGAAAAACGATTGATGTACTGGTAGAAAATAAAACGAAAAAAGGTAGTAAAATGTTTGGCAGAAACAAATTTTTAAGCCCAGTAGTATTTGAAGGAAATGAAAATGATATTGGGAAAATTATGAAAATAAAAGTAGAGGAAGCAAATCAACTTACATTATTTGGAATTATCGATAAAAAGAATAAAATGAAAGCAGCTTAATTTGAGAAATATAGCTCAAAAAAATCAAGTCAACCAGCTCAAGTTTCTTTACTCTGAAAATAACAGTCTTAGTATAATATTTAATAACAATGAGCACTTATTAGGTGTTTCTGGTGAGTTTAATAATAACATTAAAGAATTAGAAAAAATCACTGATACTAAAATATTTACGCGTGGCAATTCTATCTTGGTTAAGAGTGACTCAAAAAAAAATGAATTAGTTAAAAATGCAATTAATTTTCTACTGCAACAGTTTTTAATTAATGGATCAATTGAAAAAAAAGATATAATTTCATCGGTAAACAAATTTATGATTAATGAAAAATTAAACCCAAATAAAAAAAATATAGATTATATTATTAAGACCCCAAAAAAATCAGTAATTCCAAGATCTGAAGGACAAAAAAATTATGTCAAAGCATTAAGGGAAAAAGACATTATAATTTCAGCTGGTCCAGCTGGAACAGGTAAAACTTTTTTAGCAGTTGCTGTTGCTTTGACAATGTTGCTAGATAAAAAAATTGAAAGAATAATCCTTTCTCGGCCAGCTGTTGAAGCTGGTGAAAGATTGGGATTTTTACCAGGAGATATGAGAGAAAAAGTAGACCCATACCTAAGGCCTTTATATGACTCTTTATATGACTTATTAGACTTTGAAAAAATCCAAAAAAAAATTGAAGTAGGAGATATAGAGATTGCGCCTTTGGCATTTATGAGAGGAAGAACTCTTAAAAATTCTTTTGCAATTTTAGATGAAGCTCAAAACGCTACAGATACACAAATTAAAATGTTTTTAACCAGGATTGGTGAAAATTCAAAAATAGTAATTAATGGAGACCCTTCCCAAGTGGATCTACCTAATAAAAAACTTTCGGGCTTAATAAGCTCTAAAAAAATCTTAAGTCATTTAAATGAGATATCTGTTGTAGATTTTGATCATAAAGATGTCATAAGGCATCCACTTGTTTCAAAAATAGTCAAAGCATATGCAGTCAAAATTAGTGATGAATGATAAAAGCCACAGTTGTTATCGATAATCAGGCATGGAAAAGAGAGATAAGAAATCCACAACAGTTTATTAATTCAAAAATTAAAAAAATAAAAAATATACCATTCTTTAAAAATAAAAAACAAGAGTTTACAATTTTTTTAACAGAAAAAAATAAGATGAAAAAATTAAATAATAGTTTTAGAAAAAAAAACAAAATAACAGATGTTCTCTCATTTCCATTAAGAGGATATTTTGGAAATAAAAATTACATAGGAGATATCGCAATATGTTTTGAATTTATAAAATCCAGATCTTTGACGTCTAATTTTGAAGATGAAATCAATAAAATGTGGGTACATGGATATTTACATTTAGTAGGCTATGATCATAAAAATAATAAAGAATTTAATAAAATGCGTAGGAAAGAAAAATTAATTTTAAGCTTAATCAATAAACATTGAAAAAGTTAATTAAGAAAAATTTTATATTTTACAGTATACCAATGCTTCTTGGTATTATTACTTCCTATAGCTTACCACCTTATAATTTTTTTTTTATAAATTTTATATCATTTCCAATTTTTTTTTATTTTTACTTAGGGAACTATCGTAATGGAAAAATAAGTTCATTTTTAATTGGATGGTTTTTTGGTTTTGGATATTTTATTTCAAATTTATATTGGTTAACAAACTCTTTAACTTTCGATCAAAGTTACAAAAATTTAATTCCCTTAGCTATTATCTCGATTCCATCGTTTTTAGGATTATTTTTTGGTATAGTTACATTTATTTGTTATTTTTTTAAATTAGAAAAAAAGTTTATTTCTATTTTAATATTTTCTTTAGTATTTTCGTTAATTGAGTATTTGAGAGGATTTATATTTGGGGGTTTCCCTTGGAACTTATTTGTTTATAGTTTTTCAGGTTATAAAGAATTTTTACAGATTTTGTCGCTTTTTGGTACACACTTATTAAATTTATTTGTAATTATAATTTTTTTAATTCCATCAATATATTTACTTAAGGAAACTAAAAATAAAAAACACTTAATAATATTTACTACTTTTATATTGATTATTATTAATCATATATTTGGATCCTATCATATAAATAAAATTTTGCTCAAAGAACGCCAAAAGATGAGTACCAAAATAAAAGTTATTGCTCCAAAAATTGAAATAGAAAGATATTTATACTTAAACGATTCATATCAAACAGTAGAGGAATTAGTTGATCTAAGTAATCCAAATCAAAACGAAAAAACAATCTTTATATTTCCAGAGGGAACATTGACAGGTTCTACCCTAAACGATTTGAGACAATTTAAATCATTGATAAATAAAAAATTTTCAGAAAATCATAAAATAATTTTAGGAATTAATAATACAGAAGATTCAGATATTTTTAATTCATTGGCGGTTCTGAATAACAAGATCGATGTATTATCGATTTATAACAAGAAAAAATTAGTTCCATTTGGTGAATTTTTACCATTTGAAGAATTAATCTCCAAACTTGGTTTTAAAAAAATCACTCAAGGTTATCAATCCTTCAGCCCAGGAAAAGAAAGGCAAGTTATTAAGCTAGATGAAATTAAATTTTTACCATTAATCTGTTATGAAATAATTTATTCGGGAGAATTAAATGAAAAAAAAGAAGAATATGATTTTATATTAAATATTTCTGAGGATGGATGGTTCAAAAACTCAATAGGTTTAAATCAACATTTTGTCCATTCAAAATTCAGAGCTATTGAAGAGGGAAAAAATCTAATTAGAGTAGCTAATAACGGAACCTCTGCTTTAATAAATCCGTCTGGTAGGATAATTAAAAAGATTAAATCAACTAATAAGGGAGTATTTGAAGTAAATAGTTTTGTTAAAACAGATAAAACTATATTTAGTATGTTTGGTAACAAGTTATACTTTTATTTTGTCTTTTTTTATATTACGTTAATTTTTTTTTTAAAATTTAAAGGGAGATGAAATGAAAAAAAATTTTTTATTTACAAGTGAGTCAGTTTCAGAAGGACACCCAGATAAGGTATGTGATAGAATTTCAGACATGGTCGTTGATACTTATTTAAGCAAAGAGCCTCAATCAAGAGTAGCATGTGAAACTCTAACAACAACTAATAAAGTTGTGTTAGCTGGAGAGACCAGAGGTCCGGAAATTAATAAAGATGATTTAATTTCTAAAGTTAGAGATTGTATTAAAGATATTGGCTATGACCAAGATGGTTTTAGTTGGAAAGATACTACAAAGATTGAGACTCATTTACACTCACAGTCAGCTGATATAGCTATGGGAGTTGACTCTTCTGGAAATAAAGATGAAGGTGCTGGAGATCAGGGAATTATGTTTGGTTACGCATGTAATGAAACTGATGTTTTAATGCCAGCTCCAATTCACTACTCACATAGGATCTTGAGATTAATGGCAGAGGATAGAAAATCTGGAAATTTGAAAGGAATCGAGCCTGATTCGAAAAGTCAAATTACAATAGAATATAAAGATGGTGTGCCTAATGCAGTAAAGTCGGTTGTTATTTCCACACAACATTCTAAAGATGTTGATTTAGCTAAAGTTAAAGAACTCTGTATGCCATACATTGAAAAATCTATTCCGAAAAATTTATTAGGAAACCTTGATGAAAAGGAAATTTATATAAATCCTACAGGAAATTTTGTTATTGGAGGTCCTGATGGAGATAGCGGATTAACAGGAAGAAAAATTATTGTAGATACTTATGGAGGAGCAGCTCCACATGGTGGGGGTGCTTTTTCTGGAAAAGATCCAACCAAAGTTGATAGATCAGCCGCGTATGCTTCACGATATCTTGCAAAAAATGTTGTAGCTTCAGGTGTTGCTGATAAATGTTTAATTCAACTAGCTTATGCAATTGGTGTTTCTAAGCCACTCTCAATATATGTGGATTTATTTGATAATGATGAGGAAAAAAATAGACACGTTGAAAAATTAATAAGCGAAAACTTTGATTTAAGCCCGAGAGGAATAAGAGAAATGTTAGGTTTGAATAAGCCAATTTATCAAAAAACAGCAGCTTATGGTCATTTTGGTAGAGATCCTGGTTCAGATGGATCTTTTTCATGGGAAAAAACTGATAAATCTGGAGTTTTTAAAAAGTAAAAAAAGTTGAAAATTTAAAAAAAGTAAATATATTCAACATACATTATTGAAATTTCAAAATGGGCTTCGGCCCATTTTTTTTTAGGGTAAAATGTTAAATAGAAGATCAGACAAACTAGAATTACTTAGAATAGCGGAAGCGGTAGCTTTAGAAAAATCAATTGATAAAGAACTAATTATCGACTCAATGGAAAGTGGGATTGCAAAAGCTGCAAAATCTAAATTTGGTTCTGATAATGTTATAAAGGTTGAAATTAATAGAGAAAATGGAGAGATTGGAATTTTCAGACAACTAACAATTGTCGAAAATCCTCAAAATCAAAATGTTGAGATTAGCTTACAGCAAGCACAGTCTCTAAATGAAGAAAATAAAAATAAAAAAGTTGGAGATGAGATATTACAACCACTACCTTCGTTCGATTTTGGAAGAATTGCCGCTCAAACTGCAAAACAAGTTATCTCTTTTAATGTCAGAGAGGCAGAAAGAGAAAGACAATATAATGATTTTATAGAAAAGAAAGATACAATATTAAGTGGCATAGTTAAAAGAATGGAATATGGAAATGTAATTGTAGACTTAGGAAGAACAGAGTCAATAATTCAAAAAAACGAAATGATCCCCAGAGAAAATATAAAAGCTGGCGACAGAGTAAAAGCATATTGTTTAGATGTAAGAAGGGAGCCAAGAGGTCAACAAATATTTTTATCAAGAGCCCATCCCAAATTTATGGAAAAACTCTTTATTCAAGAGGTTCCAGAAATTTATGATGGTTTAATAGAAATTAAATCTTCAGCAAGAGATCCAGGAAGCAGAGCTAAAATTTGTGTCAAAGCTATTGATACATCTCTAGATCCAGTTGGAGCGTGTGTAGGAATGAGGGGGAGTAGAGTTCAAGCAGTAGTTAACGAATTACAAGGGGAAAAGATTGATATTGTTAATTGGTCTGATGACCCTGCTGTAGTTGTTTCAAATGCATTGTCACCAGCTGAAATTCAAAGAGTAAATGTAGATAATGAGGGAAGAAAACTTGATGTGATTTTGAATGAAGAAAACCTTAGTAAGGCTATTGGACGTAGAGGTCAAAATGTAAGATTAGCTACTAAACTTCTTAATTATGAGATAAATATAATGACAGATGAAGAAGATTCTGAGAGAAGACAAATTGAGTTTAAAGAAAAAACAGATAACTTTATTAAAAATTTAGAAGTGGAGGAAACATTAGGTCAATTACTTGTTGCCGAGGGATTTACATCCATAGATGAAATTAAAGATAGCTCAATTGAGTCATTAACTAAAATAGAAGGCATAGAGGAAGATACTGCAAAAGAATTAATTAATAGGGCAAAAGAATCTTATCAAAGAGAGCAAGAGGAAATCTCAAAAAAAATAAAAGATTTAGGTATGAATAATGACTTAATTAATCACGAGGGTTTAACTCCAGGCATGCTCGTAACTTTGGGAGAGCAAAAAATATTAAATTTATCAGACTTCGCAGATCTAGCTTCGGATGAACTCACGGGAAGTTATGATATTGTCAAAGGTGAGAAGATTAAAATTAAAGGATATTTAGAGGATTTTGCTTTATCGAAAAGCGAAGCAGATAATTTAATTATGTCAGCTAGAGACAAGATTTATAAAGATTAAGAGATGAAAAATGGAAAAAAAAAAATTAAAACTTTCAATTTCTGGAAACACAAAAAAAACTATTTCTAATATCGAAAGAGCCAAATATCAGCCAAAAAATTCAATTATAATTGAAAAAAAGAATGTTGGTTTTTCCAAAAAGAGAACTTTTACAAAATCTATTAATAAAGTTGACAATTTAAAAATTAAAAACAACTTTACCCCCTCAAAAGCACCAGGATTTACAACTGATTATGAAAAAAGAAAGTTGGCTGAACAAAGAGCAACTAAGAGAGTAAAGGGTGAGGAAATTAATAAGGATAATAAAAATAAGTTAGGAAATAAAAGAAGAGAGCTAAAACTAACAATATCAAGAGCATTGAGTGATGAGGATAACGAAACTAGATCTAGAAGTTTAGCATCTTATAAAAGGGCAAAGTTAAAAGAAAATAGAGAACAACTGAAGACTAGTTCTCAAGAAAATTTAAAACCTGTTAAGAGGGATGTTAATATACCAGAATTTATAACTATTAGAGAGTTGGCAAATAAAATGGCTGAGCAATCTAGCAGCATTATAAAGCACCTTTTAGGGATGGGGGTTACGGTTACAATAAATCATACTATTGACAGTGATACTGCTGAATATTTAGTCAAGGAATTTGGTCACAATCCAATTAAAGAAGAGAAGACAGAAGAAATAATTGAGAAAATCAAAGAAGTAAAAACAGAAAATTTAAAGAGTAGAGCTCCAATTGTTACAGTTATGGGACATGTGGATCATGGAAAAACCTCAGTTTTAGACACCTTGAGAAAATCAAATGTTGTTGCTGGAGAATTTGGAGGAATAACTCAACATATTGGAGCATATCAGATCAATAATGGAAAAAATAAAATTACTTTTATTGACACTCCCGGTCATGCTGCATTTACAGAAATGAGAGCAAGAGGCTCTAAGCTTACTGATGTAGTAATATTAGTGGTTGCGGCTGATGATGGTGTAAAACCACAAACAGTCGAGTCGATAAAGCACGCTAAAGCTGCTAAAGTCCCAATTGTTGTAGCTATTAATAAATGTGATTTACCAGAATCAGATCCACAAAAAATTAAAAACCAACTTCTTGAACATGAGCTAATAGCGGAAGATCTTTCTGGAGACACACTAATGGTCGAAATATCAACAAAAACAAAAAAAAATTTAGATAAGTTAATTGAGTCTGTAATTCTCCAGTCAGAGTTGTTAGATCTAAAAACTGATTTTGAAACAAATGCGAAAGCAATAGTCTTAGAGTCAAGAATTGATATTGGCAGAGGACCAATAGCTAATATAATTATAACAGCAGGAACTCTTAAAAAAGGAGATTATTTCGTAAGCGGTTCGAAATGGGGGAAAGTAAGAGCTATTATTAATGATCAAGGAAAAAATATAAATGAGGCGGAACCTTCAACTCCAGTAGAGATATTGGGAATTAATGGAGCTTCTAAGTCAGGTGATGATTTTATAGTATTAGAGTCAGAGAAAGAGGCGAAAAATTTAGCCGAAGGTAGAGCGCAAAAATTAAAATTAGAAAAAAAAAATTTAACTTTCGTTACACAAGACTCTGCTTTTAAAGATAAAAAATCTGAAGAACTTAATATAATAATTAAATCAGATGTTCATGGATCGTCTGAAGCTATTAAAAGTGCAATAACAAATATTAAACATGACGAAGTTAAGCCAAAAATTATACTATCTGATATAGGCATGATAACAGAAACCGATGTATCATTAACCAAAGCTTCAAATGCAACGTTGATTGCTTTTAATGTTAAACCAACAAAAGAAGCAAAAAATCTTGCTGAAAAGGATAAGATTAAGATTGCTTCATTCAATATAATTTATGAAGTTCTTGATCATATTAAACAAAAAATGTCAGGTCTTTTGTCACCTGATATTGAAGAAAAAATTATAGGATCTGCAGAAATATTAGAAATATTTAAAGTATCAAAAATTGGAAAAGTGGCTGGTTCAAAAGTATTAGAAGGCGAGATAACTCAAGATTCAAGTGTAAGAATAATTAGAGATGGTGTTATCATCTTTAGTGGTAAGATCGGGTCTATATTTAGAGAAAAAAATCAAGCAAAACAAGTATCTGCAGGTCTAGAATGTGGTATAACATTAAAAGATTTCAGTGACTTTCAAAAAAAAGACATTATAGAAGTTTATAATTCAAAAATTATGGAGCGAAGTGTTTAATGAATAAATTAAATAAATCAGCATCCCAAAGACAATTAAGAGTGGGAGAGATGGTGAAACAAGCTCTAGGAATGATATTTATCAGAGATGAAGCTAAAATACCTAACTTAGATACTACACAAATTACTGTTACAGAAGTTAGAATGAGTCCAGACTTAAAAAGTGCAAAAACTTTTGTCCTTCCTTTGGGAGGCGTGCAAGCAGAAGAGTCAATTGATAAATTAAAAGAGTACTCTTTCATAATAAGAAAAGTTTTGTCTAAGAAAATTACAATGAAATTTTTGCCAAAAATTTATTTTGTAAAGGATGAATCTTTTGATTATGCAGAAAAAATTGAAAGCTTAATAAAACAAACTTATAAATAAGGAAAATAATGACAGGCAAAACAAAGGAATTAAAAATACATGATAAAGATACTGGATCCTCTGGGGTACAAATATCTCAATTGACTAATAAAATTGAAAATTTATCCAAACATATTAAAAAATTTAAAAAGGACAAACATTCTTCCGTTGGTTTATTAAAAGCCGTAAATAGAAGAAAAAAATTGTTAGACTATTTAAAAAAAAATAAATTAGAAATTTACAAAGACGTAATATCAAAATTAAACCTAAGGAAATAAATGTTTAAAGTAATTAAAAAAGAAATCGAAA
>CAZGVS010000009.1:0-24620 GCA_964529275.1 uncultured Candidatus Pelagibacter sp. | reverse complement strand
GTGGAAACTTATCAAAAGCTTTTGAGAAAAGTGATACTAAGTTTTTTATTATATCGTTTACTTCAGATTGGCTTTACCCAACATCTGAAAATAGAGATATTGTAATTGCACTTAATGCTATTGGTAAAAATGTCGGATTCGTCGAAATTTCCTCTGATAAAGGTCATGACTCTTTTTTACTTGACGTTCCAGACTTTTTAAACACAGTCAAAAATTTTTTAAATAACTCTTATAAGCACATTAGATGAAAAAAGAATTTTATAATATTGCAAAATTAGTAACCCAAAATTCAAAGATTTTAGATGTAGGATGTGGAAATGGTGAGCTTATGAAATATATTACCGAAAATATAAGTAAAGATATTAGAGGAATTGAGTTATCAAAATCAAATGTACAAAAATGTGTTGAAAAAGGCTTAACAGTTATTGAAGGTAACGCAGAAAAAGATTTAAAGCAATTTCCAGATAATTCTTTCGATTTTGTAATTCTTAGTCAAACTTTGCAGGCTTTCCTAAATCCCGAAAACGTACTGAATGAATTACTTAGGATTGGAAAAAAAGCAATTGTATCAATTCCTAATTTTGGACATTGGAAAGTTAGATTGCATTTACTATTAAAAGGTACAATGCCAGTAACTGAAAATTTACCAAATGAGTGGTATAATACCCCAAACCTACACATGTGCACAATTAAAGATTTTGAGAATTATTGTAAAGGAAGAGATATTAAAATTAATTTAAAAAATTTGAGGTTTCATAATTTTTTTTCTGAATTAGGAATTTTTGTATTGGAGAAATAGAATGAAAATTGAAATAATCAAATGTCTTGAAGATAATTTTTCATATTTGTTGATTAACGAAAAGAATTCCGATGCGTGCGTAGTTGATCCTGGTGAGGCCAAACCAGTTTTGAAATATATTGAGGAAAATAAAATAAATTTAAGATATATTCTAAACACCCATCATCACGGAGATCATATTGGCGGTAATAAGATTTTAAAAGATAAGTTTAATGCGAAAATTCTTGCTTTTGAAAAAGATAGAGGCAGAATTCCCATGATTGATGTATTTTTAAATGACGATCAAATTTGGAAAGACGATATATTTGAGTTTAAAGTTATTCATGTTCCAGGACACACGTTAGGGCATATCTGTTTTTACTTTTTTAATGAAAAGATAGTCTTTACTGGTGACACACTATTTTCTTTAGGATGCGGAAGAGTTTTTGAGGGAAGTTATAAGGATATGTATAATTCATTATTAAAATTAAAAAGTTTACCCCCAGTAACAAAAATATATTTTGGTCACGAATATACTTTAAATAATTCTATTTTTTGCGATAAATTTGATAAAAATAATCCTGAATTAGATAGAAAAATTATTGATATTAAAAAAAAATTAAATAATAAGCTTCCAACTGTTCCATCTTCAATAAAAGATGAATTAGATTGTAATATTTTTTTGAGAGCGAAAAACCTAAAAGAATTTTCAAAACTAAGGGATTTAAAGGATAATTTTTAATTGATATTTCTTGACTATAAATACGTTAGATTTATATTGCAGCATTATTTAAATTAAATTTTATGTCATTTGCAGTAATACAAACAGGTGGAAAACAATACAGGGTAAAGGCTGGGGAAATTCTTAAAATTGAAAAATTAGAATTAAAGAAAGACTCTAATAGAGTTGAATTTGATAATATACTTGCTTATGGAGATGAAAAAAAAACTGAATTAGGAAACCCAAATATTGAAGGTGCAAAGGTTGAAGCAGATCTAGTTAAAAATGGCAAAAACAAAACTGTTTTAATTTTCAAAAAGAGAAGAAGACAAAACTCTAGAAGAAAAAATGGTCATAGACAGCAATTTTCTCTTATTAGAATAAAAAAAATTTTTTCGAAAGACGGAAAAATACTATCTGAGGCAAAGGAAATACCTAAAATAGAAAAAAAAATAGATAACAAAAAAGAAACAGAGACAAAAAAATAAGGTCAATTATGGCAACAAAAAAAGCAGGTGGATCGTCTAGAAATGGAAGGGATAGCGCAGGTCGAAGACTTGGTGTTAAAAAATATGGTGGTCAAAAAGTTAATCCTGGCAACATTATAATTAGACAAAGAGGAACTAAAATATTTCCTGGTAACCACGTAGGTATGGGTAAAGATCATTCGATATTTTCTAAAATCGAAGGAACAGTAGAATTTAAAAAAAGCAAATCAGATAGAACTTTTGTTTCTGTAAAACCCAATTAATCATACAACATTAATAAAAAAGAAAGTGTTGTATAATGAAATTCTTAGATCAAGTAAAAATATTTATTAAAGCTGGAGATGGTGGATCTGGTTCACCAAGTTTTAGGAGAGAAAAATTTATTGAATTTGGAGGGCCTGATGGTGGGGATGGTGGAAAAGGAGGATCTATTATTCTTACATCAGAAAGAAATTTAAATACTTTAATTGATTATAGATACAAACAACATTTTAAAGCAGGAAGAGGAGGAGACGGTTTAGGAAAAAACAAAACAGGAAAAGGAGGAGAAGATTTATATTTAAAAGTACCAGTGGGTACACAAATTTTAGAGGAAGATAATAAGACTTTAATTTTTGATTTTAAAGAAGAAAAAGAAGAGTTTCTAGTTGCAAGTGGTGGCAAAGGTGGATTTGGTAATACAAGATTTAAGTCATCAACTAATAGAGCTCCAAAAAAATTTACTAAAGGTAGAAAAGGAGAAGAGTTTTGGATATGGCTTCAACTTAAAACAATTGCAGATATTGGAATTATCGGACTTCCCAATGCTGGCAAATCAAGTTTACTCGCATCAATTACAAGAGCAAATCCAAAAATAGCCAATTATAAATTCACAACTATTAACCCTAACTTGGGGGTTGTTCGTTATGATGATAAAGAAGTTACTTTAGCAGATATTCCTGGATTAATTGAAGGAGCACACCAAGGAGTTGGCCTTGGTATTAAATTTTTAAAACACATAGAAAGATGCAAATCTTTAGTTCACTTAATTGATATTAATGAAGAGGATTTAAGTGAGGCGTATAAACAGGTCAGGAATGAGTTAAAAAAGTATAGTAAAGATTTGATATATAAAAAAGAGATTGTTGTTTTGAATAAAATCGATTTAATTGATAAAAAAACTTTGAAAGACAAAAAAAATTATTTTGAGAGAAATATTAAAAAAAAAACAGTACTTTTGTCGACTTTTAATAAATCACTTATATCAGATTTTAAATCAAAATTAATTAATTATGTATATTAAAAATTCCAAAATAGTTGTTATTAAAATAGGATCTTCTCTTTTGATAGATAACAATATGAAAATAAGACAAAAATGGCTTTCAGAGTTTGCTAAAGATATTAAAGAATTAATAAATAAAAATAAAAAAATAATTATCGTAAGTTCTGGGGCTATTGCACTAGGATGTAGAAAACTTAAATTAAATAAGAAAAAACTTAAATTAGATAAAAGTCAAGCTATTGCATCAATTGGACAAATAGAGCTAATGAACTTATTTAAAAAAACATTCAATGAAAAAAAAATAAATTTGTCTCAAATTTTACTAACCTTAGAAGATACTGAACAAAGAAGAAGAGCAATTAATGCGAAAAGAACCATTAACAATTTATTTGAACTTAATTTCGTACCAATTGTAAATGAAAACGACAGTATAGCTACATCAGAAATTAAATATGGTGATAACGATAGATTGGCATCTAGAGTTGCTCAAATTTCAGGTGCTGATTGTTTAATTCTTTTATCAGATGTAAATGGTCTTTATACAAAAAATCCTAAAATATTTAATGATGGAATACTTATAAAAACAATAAAAAATATTAATAAAAAAATTGAAAATATAGCAAATAAAAGTACAGGGTTTTATGGGTCAGGTGGTATGAAAACTAAGATTGATGCTGCAAAAATTTGTCAACTATCTGGTTGTTCAATGGCCATCGCAAACGGCCTATCTAACAGACCAATTAAAAAAATAATTAAAAAAAATGATTGTACATGGTTTTTAACTAAAGTTTCAAAACTAGATGCTAGGAAAAAATGGATAATTAGCTCAGTGTCACCAAAAGGGGAAATTATTATTGACGAGGGTGCGGTAATTGCATTAAAAAAAGGTAAAAGCCTCCTTGCTGCTGGAATTAAAAAGGTTAACGGCAAATTTAACAAGGGAGATCATGTTAAGATATTAGATAAAAACAAGAATGAACATGCAAGAGGTCTTAGTTCATTCAACTCAATGGAGATATCAGTTATTATGGGGCATCACTCAAATAAAATTGAAAATTTATTAGGATATGTCTCAAAATCAGAGGTTGTTCATAAAGATGATATGGTTGAAGTTTAATGAAAAATTATTTTAAAATTATAGGATCTAGATCTCAAAAAGCATTTTTAAAAAAAATAGACTCTAAAAATAAAAATAAAGTTTTATTTAAATACCAAAAACTTATTTCATTAAATGAAAATAATATATTAAAAGAAAATGAAAAAGATCTTAAAATTGCAATAAAAAAAGGCCTTAAAGAAAATCTTCTTAAAAGACTTTCGTTAGATAAAAAAAAAATCCTACATATAAGAAAATCAATACTTTCAATTATTAAAATTAAGGACCCAGTTAATATAGAATTAGAAAAATGGAAAAGACCTAATGGTTTGATTATTAAAAAAGTATCTATACCATTAGGTATTATTGGAGTCATTTACGAAAGTAGACCTAACGTTACAGCAGATGTATCTAGCTTGTGTTTTAAATCTGGAAACCCTGTAATACTTAGGGGTGGATCTGAAGCATTTAATACAAATAAAATTTTATCAAATTTATTTAGAAGAAGTTTAAAAAATTTCAATATTGATGAAAATTATGTACAAATTATTAAAACAAAAAATAGAAAAGCAGTTGATTATTTACTTTCAAAAATGAAAGATTATATAGATGTTATTATACCTAGAGGTGGGAAAAACTTGGTAAACAAAGTTCAAAAACTGTCTGTTGTACCCACCATAGGTCACCTAGAAGGTATTTGTCATACATATATTGATAAAGATGCAGACATTAGAATGACACTAAAAATAGTTATCAATGCAAAGTTACGAAATACAGCAATTTGTGGTGCTACCGAAACTATTTTAATACATGAAAAAAGAATTAAAAAGTTTGCAAGACCAATAATTGAGCTTCTGGAAAATAATAATTGCAAAGTATTTGCAGATAAAAAAATAAGAACCATCTATAAAGGAAAAACAAAAACTGCCAAAGAAAAAAATTGGAGGACCGAATATTTATCAGCGTGTATATCTATAAAATCAGTAAAAAATATTTATGAAGCAATAAACCATGTAAATAAATATGGAACAATGCACACAGACGCCATAATTACTGAAAATAAAAATAGTGCAAAAATTTTTATTAAAAACGTAAAAAGCTCTATAGCAATGCATAACACATCAACCCAATTTGCAGATGGTGGTGAATTTGGATTTGGTGGTGAAGTTGGAATTTCTACAAACAAATTACCACCTAGAGGTCCAATTGGATTAAATCAGCTTGTAAGCTATAAATACGAGGTATTAGGAAAAGGGCAAATAAGAAAATAAATTGGTAAAATTAAAAAAAAAAAAAATTGGTATACTTGGAGGCACATTTGATCCTGCTCACTTAGGTCATTTAAGAATATCCATAGAAGCAAAAAAAAAATTTAAATTAAAAAGAATTATTTGGGCTATAACAAAAAAAAATCCTTTTAAAAAAAAGTCAAGTAATTCTCTAAATCAGAGAATTAAATTTTCAGAAAAATTTTCCAAACAAACTAAATTTATAAAAGTAAAATATTTTGATGATTTAGTTAAATCAAGTAGAGCTTATGAATTAATAAGTTACTATTTGAAAAAAAATAGAGATATCGAGTTATATTTTTTAATGGGTGCTGATTGTTTGATAGATTTTCATAAATGGTATAAGTGGAAAAAAATATTAGAAAAATGTAATGTAATCGTTTTTGATCGTTACAAATATAAATCTAAATCTTTAAGATCTCCAGCTTTCAAAGGATTTAAAAATAAAGGTATTAAATTCGTAAATTACAAGAGGGTCAATATTTCATCTTCAAAATTGAGAAAAATTTGATAAAGTTTAAATTTAATGGAAAAAAAACAAAACTTAAAAAATTTAATCATCACAACTTTGAATAATAATAAGGCATTAGATATTATTTCAATAGATCTTGATGGCAAAACCTCAATAGCTGACTATATGATTATTGCAAGTGGGACTTCTTCTAGACATATACAAGCTTTATCAGAGCAAGTTCTAAATCAATTTAAAAAAAACGGAATTATAAATTGTAAAATTGAGGGAAAAGATAGTAGTGATTGGAAACTAATTGATGGCATTGACCTTATAGTGCATATTTTTAATCCTGAAAAAAGAAAGTTTTATGAGCTGGAAAAAATATGGTCTGAATTAATTCCAAAAGAAAAGGTATTAATATGAAAAAAAATTATTTTTTTGCAATTATTTTTTTTTTACTGATCGATCATTATGATCTTAAAGCAGCCGGTGAAGAAACTATTTATGAAAAAATTGATTTATTTAGTGAAGTTTTAGATAAAATAAACAAGGAGTATGTAGAAGATATTAATCAGTCTGATGCAATGGACTCGGCGATTAATGGCGTTCTTCAATCTCTTGATCCATATTCTGCTTATATGTCTCCTGAATTATTCGATAATATGCAAACGGAGACTAGTGGTGAATTTGGAGGTCTCGGTATCGAGGTGGGAATGGAAGCAGGAGTTGTTAAAGTAATCTCACCTTTGGATAATTCACCTGCAACACGTGAGGGTGTTAAGGCTGGAGATTATATTATTAAAATTGATGGAGAGCAGGTTCAAGGTAAATCGTTGAATGAAGCTGTCGATCTAATGCGAGGTCCAGTCGGTTCGGATATTGAAATAACTGTTAGAAGAATAGGAGAAAAAAAATCTTTAACTTTTAATATTACAAGGGAAATAATTAAAATTGCATCAGTTAAATCTGAGACAATGGAAGGAAATATTGGATATATAAGATTAACTGCATTTAACGAAAATAGTAGTGACCAAATTAAAAAAAGTATTCAAAAGTTTAAACAAGAAGGAAAAATAAATAGTTATATTTTAGATTTGAGAAATAATCCTGGAGGACTATTGTCTCAAGCAATTGAAATTTCTGATTTTTTTTTAGATAATGGAGAAATTGTTTCAACAAAAAGTAGAAAGGTTTATGAAAATAGAAAATGGTTCGCAAAAGAAGGTGACATAACCGATGGAACAACATTGGTAGTATTAATAAATTACGGATCTGCCTCTGCATCAGAAATTGTTGCTGGGGCCTTAAAGGATCACAAAAGGGCAATTTTGATTGGTGAAAATACTTACGGTAAAGGTTCTGTACAATCAATTTTACCATTAAAAAACAAAGGTGCTATAAGATTAACTGTTTCAAAATATTATCTCCCCTCTGGAAAATCTATTTCAGAAGTTGGTGTAGTTCCTGATATTGAGATATTTGAAGATAGTGATGATTTTAGGATCAATACAGATACAGATAATCAGCTTGACTATGCCCTTAAGCTTTTAAAGGGATAATAAACTTGCTTGACCAATTTAAAAAATTGCCACTTAGAATTGGAGTTGGCATTGTTTTACTAAATAAAGATAATAAAGTATTTGTAGCAAAAAGAATAGATAATCCTAAAAATTTTTGGCAAATGCCTCAAGGTGGAGTGGATAGGGATGAAGATTATAGAAGCGCTGCTTTTAGAGAACTTGAGGAAGAAACTAGTATTAAAAATGTAGAATTGATTAAAGAGGTAAATGAAATGACCACCTATGAGCTACCAGATCATCTGCTAGGAATTATATGGAAAGGTAAATTTAAAGGTCAAAAACAAAAATGGTTTATAATGAGATTTAAAGGCAATGATACTGAGATTAATTTAAAAACCAAGCACCCAGAATTCCTTGATTGGAAATGGATTGATATAGATGATATTGCAAATGTTTCTGTTAATTTTAAATTAGAAGTTTATAAAAAGATTCAATTAGTTGTAAAAAATTTTATTAGTTAAGATTTAAAGAATTTAGTGTTTCGATTTTTTGATCTAACAAATATTTATTTTGATCGCTTATAGTATCTTCATTTAATTCTTTTTCTGCTGCTTTAATTATTTCTTCAGCTTTTACTCTGGTTAATTCATTTAAGTTATAGATTGAACTTGTCAATATTGATAAGCAGTTATCTTTAAATTCAGCTATTCCATCCTCTATAAAAAATGTATCGTCACTTGATTTGTTTATTACTTTTAGAATTCCAGGTTTTAAAAAAGATATTGTAGATATATGATCGCTCAGAATACCCATTTCTCCTTCATATGCGGGTATTATTACTTCGATGGCTTCTTCGCTAGTTAAAAAAGATTTTTCCGGATTTACTATATCGATTTTAAATTGTCCACTCATTAAGCTGCATCCTTAGCTAATTTTTCAGCCTTCTCTATTGCTTCTTCTATTGTTCCAACCATATAAAATGCCGCCTCTGGCAAGTTGTCATATTCACCTTTGCATATAGCATCAAAACCTTTGATGGTAGATTCTAAATCTACAAGTTTTCCTGGTGAGCCTGTAAAGACTTCAGCTACAAAAAATGGTTGGGATAAAAATCTTTGTATTTTTCTAGCTCTTGCTACAATAAGTTTATCTTCCTCTGAAAGTTCGTCCATACCCAATATTGCAATAATATCTTGTAAAGATTTATAAGTTTGTAGAACTTTTTGAACTTCTCTAGCGACACGATAATGCTCGTCACCTACAATCCTGGGGTCTAATATTCTTGATGTAGAATCCAACGGATCTACAGCGGGGTAAATACCTAATTCCGCAATTTGTCTTGATAATACCGTTGTTGCATCTAAGTGAGCAAAAGAAGTTGCTGGTGCAGGATCTGTTAAATCATCTGCAGGAACATAAATTGCCTGTACTGAAGTTATTGATCCTTTGTTAGTCGTGGTAATTCTTTCCTGTAAATTTCCCATGTCTGTAGCTAATGTTGGTTGATATCCAACAGCTGATGGTATTCTTCCTAAAAGTGCAGATACTTCTGAACCTGCCTGAGTAAATCTAAAAATATTATCTACAAAAAACAAAACATCTTGTCCCTCTTGATCTCTAAAATACTCTGCTACTGTAAGACCTGTTAATGCTACTCTTGCACGAGCACCAGGAGGTTCGTTCATTTGTCCATAAACTAATGCAGCTTTTGAACCTGGTCCGTCAGTTTTTATAACTCCAGAGTCTATCATCTCATGATAGAGATCGTTTCCTTCTCTTGTTCTTTCTCCAACACCCGCAAAAACTGAGAAGCCGCCATGGGCTTTAGCTACGTTATTGATTAATTCCATAATTAAAACTGTCTTTCCAACACCTGCGCCGCCAAATAATCCAATTTTTCCACCCTTTGCATAAGGGGCTAAAAGATCTATAACCTTAATTCCTGTGACCAATATTTCAGTTTCAGTCGATTGATCATTAAACTCTGGAGCAGATCTATGAATTGGCCAATTTTCTTTGTTTTGAACTTTTCCTTTTTCATCTATCGGTTCACCAATAACATTAATAATTCTTCCAAGTGTTTCAGGCCCTACAGGTACTTTTATTGGTGCTCCTGTATCTGAAACATCATCACCTCTTTTTAATCCCTCTGTTGCATCCATCGCTATTGTTCTTACACTTGACTCTCCAAGATGTTGGGCAACTTCTAAAACAAGCCTATTTCCTGCATTATTACACTCTAGTGCCGTTAGTATCTCTGGTAGTTCACCTTCAAACTTTACATCAACTACTGCTCCAATAACTTGTGTTATTTTTCCTTTTCTCATAATTATAAACTCTCCGCTCCTGATATTATTTCAATTAACTCCTTAGTGATAGCTGCTTGACGACTTCTATTGTATTCAATAGTTAATTTGTCAACCATTTCACCAGCATTTCTGGTTGCATTATCCATTGCGCTCATTCTTGAACCTTGCTCACTAGCAGAATTCTCTAACATAGCCTTAAAAATCTGTGTAGATATATTTTTAGGAAGTAAATTACTTAATATTTCATCTTCCTCTGGTTCAAACTCATACGAGTCGATAGTCCCATCTTTATTTTCATTCTGAGATTTTAATGGAATAATTTGTTGTTCTTGAGGTATTTGCGTAATTACATTTTTAAATTTATTATAAAAAATAGTACATACATCAAATTCTTTTTTTTCAAATCTATCAATTATTATTTTTCCAACTTTCTCTGCATCAAAATAATTTGCATTTTTAGATTCTTTAAATGAAATTTTCTCAATTATATTTTCTCTATACAACCTTTTTAACTGGTCATAGCCCTTGGAACCTACTGTTATGATTTTTAATTTTTTATTTTCAGCTTGAATTTTGTTAAAATATGTTTTTGCTTTTTTAATTATATTTGAATTAAAACCTCCACACAAACCTCTATCTGATGTCAAAACTACGCATAAATAAATTTTTTCTTCACCAGTTCCAACAAGCAGTTTTGATGCATTTTCTTTATCTGTTATACTGCCTGAAAGGTTAAGAATAATGTTATTCATTTTATCTGAATAAGGTCTGCCTTTCTCAGCACTTTCTTGCGCTTTTCTAAGTTTTGCAGCAGCTACCATTTTCATTGCTTTGGTAATTTTTTGCGTTGATTTTACGCTTGATATTCTTTTTTTTAAATCGTCTAAGCTTGCCATTTTTTTATGATTTAAAGTTTTGCTTAAATTCTTTTATAACATCAACCAAAGAATTTTCTGTTTCTTCTTCTAGCTTACCTGATTTTGATATTGCTTCAATAATTTGAGGTTTTTCATTTTTGCATTTTTCTAATATTTTTTTCTCAAACAAAGATATGTCTTTTTGTTCAATATCATCTAAATAACCCTTTACTCCGCAAAAAACTGAAATAACTTGCTCAGCTACAGTCATAGGTGCATATTGTTGTTGCTTAAGTAGCTCAGTTAGTTTTGAACCTCTATTTAGTAACTTTTGAGTAGATGCGTCCAAATCAGAACCAAATTGTGCAAATGCCGCCATTTCTCTATATTGAGCCAGTTCTAGTTTCATCGATCCTGAAACTTTCTTCATTGCTTTTGTTTGAGCTGATGATCCCACTCTTGAAACTGATAAACCCACATTTATCGCTGGTCTTATACCCTGATTAAAAAGATTGGTTTCTAGAAATATCTGACCATCTGTAATAGAGATTACATTTGTGGGTATAAATGCCGAAACATCTCCACCTTGTGTTTCAATAATCGGTAAAGCTGTTAATGAACCGCCTCCATGGTCATCCCCTAATTTTGCTGCTCTTTCTAAAAGTCTACTATGCAAGTAAAATACATCACCTGGATAAGCTTCCCTACCAGGAGGCCTTCTTAGCAATAAAGACATTTGTCTATAAGCTACAGCTTGTTTAGATAAATCATCGTATATTATTAATGCATGCATTCCATTGTCTCTAAAATATTCCCCCATAGTACAACCTGTGTATGGCGCTAAGAATTGAAGTGGTGCTGCATCCGATGCTGTTGCCGCAACTATGGTTGTGTATTCCATTGCACCAGCTTCTTCTAAAGTCTTTTCGATTTGTCTAACTGTTGATCTTTTTTGACCAATTGCAACATATATACAGTATAATTTTTGTTTTTCGTCGTCAGATTCGTTTATTTTTTTTTGATTGATAATAGTGTCTATTGCAACTGCTGTTTTGCCAGTTTGTCTATCACCAATTATAAGTTCTCTTTGACCTCTACCTATTGGAACTAAACTATCAACAGATTTTAAACCTGTTTGCATCGGTTCGTTTACGGATTTTCTTGGAATAATTCCAGGGGCTTTTACCTCTACCCTATTTCTTTTTATACTCTTATCTAGTGCACCTTTTCCATCTATTGGATTTCCTAATCCATCAACAACTCTACCTAATAGCTCTTTTCCAACTGGACTATCTACGATTGCACCTGTTCTTTTTACTGTATCTCCTTCTTTGACTGATCTATCATCTCCAAAAATTACTACTCCTACATTGTCGCTTTCCAGGTTAAGTGCCATACCTTTTGATCCATCTGCAAATTCAACCATTTCTCCTGCCTGAACATTGTCTAGTCCATAAATTCTTGCTATACCATCGCCAACGGAAAGTACCTGACCAACCTCTGAAACTTCTGCTTTATCTCCAATTTTTTTAATCTGTTCTTTTAATATTTTTGTTACTTCTGAAGGATTTATTTCCATCTATGCCTCTACCATTTTATTTTCTATCTGCTGTAATTTATTTTTAATTGACGTATCAATCATTGTACTCTCTACCTGCATAATTAAACCACCAATTAGTTCTGGGTCATGTCTATAATTAAGATTTATATTTGATCCAAATTTAATTGATAGATCTTTTTTGATACTTTCTAGTTCATCATCATTTAGTTTTTTAGCTACAATCAAGCTCGCTGAAATTTCTCCTCTATTTTTTGAACACATTTTTAAAAAAGTAATTAAAATTTTTTCTACAAAAAAAAATCTCCGTTTTATAATTAAAAAATTTAAAAATTTTCTTAATACTATTTGTATATTATATTTCTCGGTAATTAAGTTTATAACCTTTACTTGATCCTGTTGTTTAAGAGTTGGATCTTTAATTAGTGTATTAAATTCCTGAGCACTAGAAAACAAATTTAATAAACTTTTTGTTTCTTTTTCAACTTCATCAAGATTTTTTTCTTCACTAGCTAGTTCATAAAGCGCTCTAGAATAACTTTTTGCTGATGCATCAGAAAACACATTTTTATTGCTCACTTTATAATCCTTGTTATTAATGAAATTTAAAAATTTGAAATTAATTAGCATAACAATCTAATCTCTTCAAGAGACACATTACTGAAAAGATCAATTTTTTCAGCGTTAATTAAAGGTTATTGGATCAACATCAACCACTAGTTTTATTTCTTTTTGATTTGTAAAATTAAGCAAAATTTTTGACAATTTTTTTTGGATTTGCTGGTTTTTTTTTGATCTAATGAGAATTCTATACCTGAATTTATTTTTTATCTTAAATACAGGTGCAATAACTGGACCCATAACTTTGCAGTTTAAGTTTTCTTCTACTTTATTTTTTACTTTATCTGAAAAAATCTTAGTACTATTATTATTTCTTCCAGATATTATTATTGATATGAATCTTTCGTAAGGAGGTAAATTGTTTTTTTTTCTAATATTTAACTCATTTTCTAAAAAAATATCTGGATTAATATCAGTAAGCTTATTAATAAAATTCTCACTTGAACCAAAAGATTGAAAATAAACTTTAGATGGTTTGCCAGTTCTACCAGCTCTTCCAGATAATTGATGGAATAACTGTAAATTTTTTTCTGAAGCTCTTAAATCATAACTGTGTAATGTTAAATCTAGATCTACAACAACAATACAATTTAAATGTGGAAAATGAAAACCTTTTGAAATTAATTGAGTTCCAACTAATATTTGTAGATTATTTTTTTTAATATCATTTAATATATTTGATGAATTTTTTTTTTTCATTGTATCACTTGATAAAATTGTAATTTTTTTATCAGGAAACATCGTTTTCGCCTCCTCAAAAATTTTTTCTACACCAGGTCCACTAAAAGTATATTCACATTTTAAATTATTTGAGCAATTTCTCTCAATACTTTTTGTCAAACCACAATAATGACAAATTAATTTTTTTTTAATTTTGTGATAAACAAGATTTACAGAACAATTTGGGCAATTATGTACTTTTAAGCATTTTTTACATAGAACATATGGTGCAAAACCTCTTCTATTCACAAAAAATAGGACCTGATCATTTTGTTTTAGATGATAGTTTACTCTTTCGATAATTTCTTCAGAAATCCAATTTTTTTTATTTTTTTTTAATTTTATTATTTCATGTTTTGGATGTTTGGCGCCTAAATATCTTTCAAAAATTCTTGATACTTTATATTTTCCTGTTTTTATGTTCTGAAAAGTTTCCAAGGATGGAACAGCAGTTATTAAGTTAATTGGAATATTTTGAAATGATGCTCTAGATATTGCCATATCTCTAGCATTATAAATCACTCCCTCATCTTGTTTGTATGATTGGTCATGTTCTTCGTCTATAATAATAATTCCAAGATTGGCAAATGGTAAAAATAACGATGATCTAGCACCCAATAATACTTTGATCTCACCGTTTGCTAATCCATTCCATATAATTTTTTTATTTTTTTTTGAAACTCCCGAGTGCCATAGTGCTGGCATAAAACCAAAGAATTCAGTAAATTTTTTTTGAAATTCATTTGTTAATCCGATCTCTGGTAATAATATAAGGGCCTGATAACCCTCTTTTAATTTTTTTTCTAAACTTTTGAAATATACAATTGTTTTTCCTGATCCAGTAGTACCTTGAACAACATGAACTCTAAATTTTTGATCATTTTTAATAATATCTTGTAATGAATTATTTTGCTCTTTTGATAAGTAAAATTCTTTAACTTTTTTTATTACTTTGTATTTTTCCAGATCCTCAGGTTGTACCTTTTCAATTACTTGGTTATTAAGTAAATGTAACTTTAGTGCCATTCCAAGTGGAACAATATTATACTCGCTAAACCATTTTATAAAATTAATAGTTTGAATATTTAAAGATGGCAAATCCAATTTCTTCAAAACTTTCTTTTCAGTAAATTTTTTTTTTGTTTGTTCAAACTCATTCCAAACAACGCCAATTTTTGTACTTTTTCCAAAAGGAATGTTTACATAATCGCCAGTGCTTAATTTTAAATTTCCTGACTCATATGTAAAAGGATGGTTAAATATGTTTGGTAATAAAACAGGTACTTTCATAATTATATTATGAAAATATATTAAGAGTGAATTTGTCTTTTATCTACAGATAAAGCAGCTTCTTTAACAGCTTCACTAAATGTTGGATGAGCGTGACAGGTTCTTGCAATATCTTCAGAACTAGCACCAAATTCCATTGCTACAGACATTTCTGCTATTAGCTCACCTGCATGAGGTCCGATTAAGTGAACACCTAATACCTTATCTGTAGTTGAATCTGCTAAGATTTTTACAAATCCCTCTGATTCATTTATTGCTTTAGCTCTTGAATTAGCAAAAAATGGAAACTTTCCAACTTTATAGTTTATATTATTTTTTTTTAATTGCTCTTCAGTTTTACCTACATACGCTACCTCAGGATGGGTATAAATTACACCAGGTATTACATTGTAATTTACATGACCCGCTTGACCGGAAATTATTTCTGCTACTGCAATTCCCTCTTCTTCTGCTTTATGAGCTAACATTGGACCACTTATAACATCTCCTATTGCATAAATATTTTTCTTATTTGTTTGAAATTTTTTGTTCACAATAATCCTTTTTTTTTCGTCCAATTTTATACCAATTTCTTCTAGATTAAGATTTTTTGTATATGGTTTCCTTCCAACTGAAACTAAGATTTTATCACAATCTAATTTAGAAATTTTTTTTTCTTTATTTTTAATTTCAACAACTAAACCATCTCTCTTTTTAATTATTTTTTCAACTTTTGTATTTAAGTGGAAATTTATTCCTTGTTTTTTTAAAATTTTTAGAAATTCGTTAGAAATTTCTCTATCCATTCCAGGTGTTATATGATCCAGTAATTCAACAACATGAACTTCAGATCCAAGTCTTGACCAGACAGATCCTAGCTCAAGCCCAATATATCCGCCACCAATTATTAGCATTTTTTGAGGAACCTTTTTCAAAGAGAGAGCTCCTGTAGAAGAAATTATTTTATCTTCATCAAAACCTATTCCAGGAAGTGAAGATGGTTCGGATCCAGTGCTTAAAATAATACTTTTTGAGATAATTCTATCAATTTCGCCTTTTTCAGACTGTATCTCAATTTCACTTTCGGAAATCAATTTACCTTTACCTTTGATGTAAGATACTTTGTTTTTTTTAAATAGGAATTCAATACCTTTAGTTAGGGTAGATACTGCTTTATCTTTATTTTCCATCATTTTATTAAGGTTAAGCTCTAGTTTTCCAATTTCTATTCCCATGTCTGAAAATTTTTTTGCTTTTTGGAAATTTTCCGAGAGATTGAGTAAGCTCTTAGAAGGAATACAGCCAACATTTAAACAAGTTCCACCTAAAGAAGACCTAAACTCAACGCATGCAGTCTTGAATCCAAGCTGTGCAAGTCTTATTGCACAAACATAACCTGCTGGCCCTCCACCAATTACTGTAGCATCAAACTCGTTAGACATTTAGATATCTTTAAACAAATTATTTGGATTTTCTAAAATTTCTTTAACATTTTTTAAAAATGAAACAGAATCTTTTCCATCTATAATTCTATGGTCGTATGAAAGAGCCAAATACATCATTGGTCTTATATTTATTTCGCCATCTATAGCTATTGGTCTTTCAATAATATTGTGCATGCCGAGCACGCCTGATTGAGGGGGATTAAGGATTGGTGTAGACATCATTGAACCATAAACGCCTCCATTACTAATAGTAAATGTTCCACCTTGCAGATCTTCTATGATAAGGCTTCCATTTTTAGCTTTATCAGATAGATTTTTAATATTTTTTTCAATATCTGCAAATGTCATTTCATCAGCATTTTTTAGAACTGGAACCACAAGTCCTTTATCTGTTCCAACTGCAAAACTAATATTATAGTAATTTTTATAAATTATTTCTTGACCTTCCACTTCAGCATTTATGGATGGAAAATTTTTAAGTCCAATTATACAAGCCTTTACAAAAAATGACATAATGCCAAGCTTAACTCCAAACTTGTTTTGAAAACTTTCTTGATGCATTTTTCTTGAAGATAATACATTTGTCATGTCTACTTCATTAAAAGTAGTTAACATCGCAGCATTATCCTGTGCCTCTTTTAACCTTTTAGCAATAGTCTGCCTTAATCTAGTCATTTTAATTCTTTCTTCATGACCAAATTTAATCTTTCTTTGATTTAGCTTAGGAGTTGTTCCCATTAGCTTTATAATGTCTCCCTTGAGAACTGCTCCATTTTTACCAGTTCCTTTGACTTCTTGAATATTAATTTTTTTTTCAGAAACTAATTTTCTAACAGCTGGAGATAAATTTTCGTTTTCACTACTTTTGTGATCATTAATTTCCTCATTTAAAACTAAGGGCTCATCTTCTTGTATTTCATCTATTTTTTCATTTACCTCATTATCTTCTTCATCGTTTTCTACTTCAAGTTTAATTACATTGTCTTCAGTTTCTTTTTCTGTAACGTTATTTAGAATTTTTCTATCATCTACTGGCTCATCAAGAGTTTCTTTTAAATTATTTTGATTTTTAGAGGAACTTTCATGATCAAGTTTTTCTGTTTGACTATTCTTTATCACTCCAAGGACTGAGCCAATCTCAACTGTGTCTCCTTCGTTTGAGTTTACTTTATCAAGATATCCGCTTATCGGCGAAGGTACTTCAAGGTTTACTTTATCGGTCTCAAGCTCTACTACTGGCTCGTCAGCTGATACTTTATCCCCAGCTGATTTCAGCCATTTCGCAACTGTAGCTTCAGTAATACTCTCTCCTAAAGCTGGAACTAATATTTTTTCACTCACTATTTAAAAACCTCTTCAATTATTTTTTTTTGTTGGTTTATATGCCTTTTTGCATAGCCAGTAGCTGGTGACGCAGCTGGATTTCTACCAACATATTTAATTTTACTATTCTTAGCTCTAATGTAATTTAAAGTCCACTGTATATAATCTCTCACCGAAAACCATGCACCCATGTTTTTTGGTTCTTCTTGGCACCAATAAAACTTTGCACTTTTAGCATACTTTTTAAATTCCTTCACAAGAGGCTTAACTGGAAATGGATAAAGCTGCTCAATCCTAAAAAGGATTACATCATCAATTTTAGCTTTCTGTCTAGCTTCTAGTAGATCAAAATAAATTTTTCCAGAACATAAGATTACCTTTCTTATTTTTTCACTACTTTTGAGCTTAACAAAGCCTTTTTCATTTGGGTCTATTGCATGATCCCATAAAACTCTATGAAAAGAATGATTTTTACTAAAATCTTCAAGTTTTGAGACACATAATTTATTTCTTAATAATGATTTTGGAGTCATTATCACCAAAGGTTTTCTAAAATCCCTATGTATTTGTCTCCTTAAAGCATGAAAATAATTAGCTGGAGTAGTGCAATTCATAACTTGTAAATTATCTTGAGCACACAATTGTAAAAATCTTTCTAATCTTGCAGATGAGTGCTCTGGTCCTTGACCCTCGTATCCATGGGGTAGCAACAGTACTAATCCACTTGCTCTAGACCATTTTCTCTCACCAGATGATATAAATTGATCAATTATTATTTGCGCTCCATTCGCAAAGTCTCCAAATTGCGCTTCCCAAATTGTTAATGTACTTGGCTCTACTAAACTGTAACCATATTCAAAACCTACGACTGCTAGTTCAGACAACAAACTATCTACAATCTCAAATTTTTTCTGTTTATTTGAAATATGATTTAAAGGGATATATCTCGAGTTATCTTCCTGATTTCTTAATACTGAGTGCCGTTGACTAAAAGTACCTCTACCTGAGTCTTGACCAACTAATCTTACTGGAAAACCTTCTTCTAGAAGTGTTCCAAAAGCAAGCGCTTCTGCTGTAGACCAGTCAATACCTTTCGAATTATCAACAGATTGTTTTCTAGTTTGAAAAATTTTTTTTATAGTTTTATGAATATTAATTTCCTCTGGTATAGTATTAATTTTGTTTGAAATAGATTTAATTTGATCAATTTGTACTCCACTATTTCCTCTTTTATCTTTCCCTTTTTCAGGCTTATACCTCGACCATGTACCTTCATACCACTCAATTTTTGGTTTGTAATCTTTAGCAGTTTTATATTGATCATTTAATAAACTTCTAAATTCATTTTTTTGACTACTAAATTCATTCTCAGATATTACATCATCATCTATTAATTTTTTTCCATATACATTTAATGTTGTTGGGTGATTTTTAATTTTTTTATACATTAATGGTTGAGTAAATGATGGTTCATCACCTTCATTATGTCCAAATCTACGATAACAAATCATATCAATCACTACATCCTTGTTAAATTTTTGACGAAATTCGATAGCTACCTTTGCGCAATAAACCACTGCTTCTGGATCATCTCCGTTACAATGTAATATAGGTGCATCAACTACTTTTCCTAAATCAGATGGATAAGGACTAGACCTTGCATATCTTGGGCTTGTTGTAAAACCAATTTGATTATTTACTATAATGTGTATTGCACCTCCAGTATTGTGTCCTGGAAGACCTGACATTGCAAAACATTCTGCTACAATTCCTTGCCCAGCAAAAGCTGCATCACCATGAATTAAAATTGGAATTACTTGATTTCTTTTTATATCATTATGATAAAATTGTTTTGCCCTTGTTTGTCCAAGAACTACTGGATCAACTGCTTCAAGATGTGAAGGATTGTCGGTTAGGCTCACATGAACAGAATTTCCATCAAACTCTCTGTTAGATGATGCTCCTAAATGATATTTAACATCACCGGCTGATTCTTCCTCAATATTTGATATCTCGCCAGCAAATTCATTAAATATTCTTTTGTAAGATTTTTGAAGTACATTAGCTAACACATTAAGCCTGCCTCTATGAGACATTCCAATTTTAACCTCTTTTACTCCTAGTTGACCACCTCTTTTTATAATTTGTTCTAATGCTGGGATTAACGACTCTGCCCCATCTAATCCAAATCTCTTTGTTCCAACATACTTTGTAGCTAAAAACTTTTCAAATCCTTCAGCTTGAATTATTTTATTTAAAATTGCTTTTTTTCCATTATTTGTAAAATTTATTTTATTTTCTTCTTTTTCAAATCTTTCTCTAATCCAAACTTTTTCTTTTGGATCAGATATATGCATATATTGTGCACCAATAGTTGAACAATAAATCCTTCTAAGTTTCGATAATATTTCACTTATGTTTGCATAACCTAAATCCATATAATTATCTAAATAAATTTTTCTTTTATAATCTTTTTTTTCAAATCCATGATCAGAGGGGTGTAATTCATGAACATAATCTCTGTTCATTAATTCTAATGGATCTAATTTTGCTATCAAATGTCCTCTAATTCTATATGCCCGTATAAGGGCTATAGCTTTGACTGAATCGATATTATTAGTATCTAAATCTTTTTTATTATTATTTTTATTTATAGATTTTTCTTTTCCCCATGAAGGACCACTTATCTCTTTTAGAACATCATCGGTATTCTCATCTAATCCACTAAAATATTGTTTCCAACTTTCAGGAAGTGAGGGATCATTTTCGACAAATTTTAAATACATACTTTCTATAAATCCACTATTTGCCTTATCGAGAAATGATGTCTTTTGATAATTTAAATTTTTAGAGATACCCATTATTATTTATTATAATGTATGCTTTTTATTTTAAAAGAGACAATTTATCTTTTAGAGTATTTCCTATTTCACCTGGAGAGTCAGCAATAGTTATGCCTGCATCCTCCATTGTTTTAATTTTTTCCTTAGCACCACCTTTGCCTCCAGATATTATCGCCCCTGCATGCCCCATCCTTTTACCTTTTGGAGCAGTTAATCCAGCTATAAAGCCTACGATTGGTTTTTTTATTTTATTGTGTTTAATAAATTCAGAAGCCTCTTCCTCAGCAGAACCTCCAATTTCTCCAATTAATAGTATTGATTTAGTTTGTTCATCTTTAAGAAACAAATCTAAACAATCTATAAAATTTGTACCATTAACAGGATCGCCTCCGATACCAACACAAGTTGATTGTCCAAGATCATTTTTTGTTGTTTGATAAACAGCCTCATAGGTCAAAGTTCCAGATCTTGATACTATTCCAACTGAACCTTTTTTATGAATATTTCCAGGCATTATTCCAATTTTACATTCTTCTGGTGATATTATACCTGGACAGTTTGGTCCTATTAGTTTTGATTTAGAATTTTTTAGGATATTTTTTACATTAATCATTTCTAAAACAGGAATACCTTCTGTAATACAAACAATTAACTCAATTTCAGCTTCAATTGCTTCTATTATTGCTGATGAGGCAAATTTTGCTGGAACGTAAATCATGCTTGCATTAGCACCTGTGGCTTTTTTTGCCTCTTTTACAGTATTAAAAACAGGTCTATCTAGGTGAGTTTGGCCTCCTTTTTTTGGTGTAACACCTCCTACTAAATTCGTGCCATATTTTATTGACTCTGCTGAATGAAAAGTTCCATGAGAGCCTGTAAAACCCTGACAGATAACTTTTGTATTTTTATCAATTAGAATTGACATTAATCTACTTTACTAAACTTACTATTTTTTTTGCGGCATCAGATAAATCTGAAGCAGAAACTATTTTAAGTTTTGAGTTTTCTAATATTTTTTTACCTTGATTGGAATTTGTACCCTCTAACCTAACAACTAGTGGAATATTAATTTGGGTTTCCATCGCTGCTGAAATTATTCCATTTGCAAGCACATCACATCTCATAATTCCACCAAAAATATTTATCAATATTCCTTTAACATTTTTATCAGATAAGATTATTTTAAATGCAGATGATACCTGATCTTTGGAAGCTCCTCCACCAACATCTAAAAAGTTAGCAGGCTCTGCACCATATAATTTAATTATATCCATTGTTGCCATTGCTAAGCCTGCGCCGTTAACCATGCAGCCGATATTTCCATCTAATTTTACATAAGATAATCCGAATTTACTTGCTTCAATCTCTGTATGATTTTCTTCACTCAGATCTCTAAGTAATTTAATTTGTGGATGCTTAAATAAAGCATTATCGTCAAAATTTATTTTTGCGTCTAAACAAACTAAATCCTTTTCTTTTGTCAAAATTAAAGGATTTATTTCTATCATACTACAATCATTATCAATGAAAACTCTATAAATTTTCTTTATCAAATCTTTTGCTTTAGTTTTTTCACTTTTTTCAAGTTTAAATATTTCAACAATATTTTCGCATTCATCATCTTTGATCATATTAAAAGAATTTATTTTTGTAGTATGGATTTTTTTTGGATTTTTTTTTGCTACTTCCTCAATATCCATTCCACCTTGATCACTTGATATAAATATTATTTTTGATGAAGATCTATCAATCAAACATGCTAAATAAAGTTCTTTATCTATCTTGGAAATCTCTTCAACATACAATTTATTCACCTTTCTTCCCTCGGGACCAGTTTGGTTAGTAATCAAAATCTTTCCCATTAAGTTCATAGCCCCATTTTGCAATTCCTTAAAATTATCGAAAATTTTAACACCACCAGCCTTGCCTCTTCCTCCAGAATGAATTTGAGCCTTAAGAACAAATTTATCGGTTTTAAGTGATTTGGCTTTTTCTAACAAATCATTAACTTTGTCTGAAAAAACACCGTCTGGTACTTTAATTCCATATTTTTTGAGTAAGTTTTTAGCTTGGTACTCGTGAATATTCATTTATTTAGATAAACTTATATCAATATTTTTTGCAGCATCCCATAGCTTTTTAACTGAATCAATTGAATGCAAAAATTGCTTTTTTTCTTTTGGATCTAAACTAATTTCTTTAATTTTTTCAACACCATTTTTTCCAATTATAACAGGAACTCCCGCATAAATATTACTTACACCATATTCACCCTTTAGGTATACAGCGCAAGGTAAAAGTTTTTTCTGATCTTTTAAATATGCTTCAGCCATTTGCACCCCTGATGCAGCGGGAGCATAATAGGCTGATCCTTTTTCTAAAAATTTTACTATTTCAGCGCCACCATCCCTAGTTCTTTGATTTATTTCTTCAAGTTTTTCAATACTTATTTTTCCTTCTTTAACAATTTCAAGAAGCGGTCTTCCTGAAACTTTTGTAAACCTTGGTAGTGGCACCATAGTATCTCCATGACCCCCCATGACCATGGCCTCTATTTCTTTAACGGGGACATTTAACTCCAATGATAGAAATAGTTTAAATCTTGAACTATCAAGTATACCTGCCATACCTACAACTTTATTTGGGGATAAGCCTGAATATTTTTGAAAAGCCATTACCATTACATCAAGGGGATTTGTAATACATATAACAAATGCATCTGGAGAATTATCTTTAATTCCTAAAGCTACTTGTTTTATTATATTCAAATTTATACCTAAAAGATCATCTCTACTCATACCAGGTTTTCTTGGAACACCAGCTGTAATAATAATAACATCAGAATTTTTAATATCTTTATAATTGTCGGTTCCAACTAATTTTGAACCAAAACCATCAACGGATGATGATTGAGCAATATCCAAAGCTTTTCCTTTAGCAATTCCAGCTACAACATCAAAAAGCACAATCTCATCAACAAAATTTTTAAGACCAATTAAATGAGCAAGGGTTCCTCCAATTTGACCAGATCCAATTAATGATATTTTTTTCATTTTAATTTTATTTCATAGTTGGCATTACAAATTCAGGATTTGACCTTACTCCTGAGGGCCACCTAGATGTAATTGTTTTTAGCTTTGTATAAAATCTTACTCCTTCTACTCCATGCATGGCACTATCTCCAAACAAAGATCTTTTCCATCCACCAAAACTGTGAAATGCCATAGGTACAGGTATAGGTACATTAATACCAACCATTCCAACCTGAATCTTGTTTGTGAATGTCCTACCTGCGTCTCCATCTTTAGTATAAATGCTTACTCCGTTTCCAAATTCATGATCGTTTACTAATTTAGTAGCCTCATCAAAATTTTTTACTCTTACAACAGATAAAACTGGACCAAAAATTTCCTCTTTGTATATTCTCATGTCTTTTTTAACATTATCGAATAGACAGCCTCCTATGAAAAAACCATTTTCATAGCCTTGTAATTTAAGATTTCTTCCATCCACCAATAGTTTAGCTCCTTCTTTAACTCCTAAGTCTACATATCCACTTACTTTTTCAAGGTGTTCTTTTGTAATAAGTGGACCCATTTCAGAATTTTTGTCCATTCCAGGTCCAACTTTTAATGTTTCAACTTTCTTTGATAATCTAGAAACTAGTTCGTCTCCAATATTTCCTACTGCAACAGCTACAGATTGCGCCATACATCTTTCTCCTGCAGATCCATATGCAGCACCCATCAGCCCATCAACAGCACTATCTAAATCACAATCAGGCATAACAACTAAATGATTTTTAGCTCCACCTAATGCTTGAACTCTTTTTTCGTTTTTTGCAGCATTTTCGTAAATATATTTTGCAACAGGTGTTGATCCAACAAAACTAATTGCCTTTACATCTTGGTTTTCTAAAATTGCATCTACCGCCTCTTTTGATCCATTTACAACATTAAATACACCATCAGGTAGACCAGCATCCTTTAACAGCTGAGCTAACATAATTGAACATGAAGGATCTTTTTCGGAAGGTTTTAATATAAAAGTATTTCCGCATGAAATTGC
>CAZGVS010000008.1:21022-26565 GCA_964529275.1 uncultured Candidatus Pelagibacter sp. | reverse complement strand
AGTTATGGCAAAGATACAAAAGGTATGATCAGACAGCATCAATTTTATAAAGTTGAAATGGTAAGTATTACAGATAATTCTAAATGTATTGAGGAATTAGAAAGAATGACTAATTGTGCAACAGAAATATTAGATAAGTTAAAATTACCATACAGGAAAATTGTTTTATGTTCGGGTGATATGGGATTTAGTGCAGAAAAAACCTACGATATAGAAGTGTGGATACCATCTGAAAATAAGTATAGAGAAATATCTAGTTGTTCTTCATGTGGAACTTTTCAAGCTCGAAGAATGAAAGCAAGATATAAAGATAAAAATAATAAAATAAATTATGTTGGAACATTAAACGGTAGCGGATTAGCGATAGGTAGAACGTTAATTGCTATTGTTGAGAACTATCAAAATCGTGATGGGTCAATAACCGTACCTGATGTCTTAAAACCATACATGAATGGTTTGGATAAAATAGCATCTAATTAAGAGTTGTTTTAAATCGTTATTTAGTATAACACTCGCTTAACATATTTTATTACAAAATGGATGCAGGAATCGGACAATTTATACCGCTAATACTAATTTTTGTTATTTTTTATTTCTTTTTAATAAGACCTCAGCAAAAAAAAGTAAAAGATCATAAGATCATGGTTGAAAATTTAAAAAGAGGAGACAAGGTAATCACCACTGGGGGAATAGTTGGGACTATCGATAGAATAATTGATAATGAAAAAGTTGAAGTAGAAATCTCTGAAAATGTTAAAGTAGAAATTATAAGAATATCTGGAATTCAAGCATTAGTAAGTAATAATCCAGATAAAAAAAAGTAAATTCTTTATTTAGATTGTGTTACATTTTTCAAAAATAAGAGTCATTATAATATCTATATTTACAATTTTACTTGCATTAATTACTTTTTCTAATTTTCTAAGTGATGAGAATAATTATTTTAATAAAAAAATAAAACTTGGTTTAGATCTTCAGGGTGGTTCGTACTTATTGTTAGAGATAGATAATTCCCCCCTAATAATACAGACAGTTCAAAATAAGTTTGTTGAGTTAAAAAAATTTTTTAAAGATCAAGGTATTGAAATAAAAAATATAAAAATTATTAATGACAAAATTCAAATCATTAATAAAGACTTATTTGCTGATAAAGTATATAAAACTTTAACAGATAAAGAGAATACGATTAATCCGTATTATCCAAAATATAAAACAAATCAATTCAATGTAAGTAAAAATGAAAATTTAATTGATCTTCAAATTTCTGATTATGGTTTGGTATTATTAAAAAGTGCATCACAAGAACAAGCAATAGAAATAGTTAGAAGACGTATCGATGAACTTGGCACAAACGAACCCAATATTATGAAGAGAGGAAGTAATAGAATACTTGTAGAGCTACCAGGTTTAGATGATCCTGGTAGAATTAAAGTTTTACTGGGAAAAACAGCTAATTTAACTTTTCAATTTATATCGTCATCTAAAGAAGAAACATTTGGTTCATCAAAAATGTATTTTGAAGACGGAACTGAGGAAATAGTAAGCAAAAGAATTGTTTTAAGTGGTGAAAATTTAATTGATGCAAAACCAGTTATGGATAACGAAAGTAATCAAGCCGTTGTTTCCTTCTCTTTAGATAGGGTGGGTGCAAAAAAGTTTGGTAAAGCCACAACCACAGGTGTTGGAAAAAGATTGGCAATAGTATTAGACGGTAAAATAATTAGTGCTCCCAGTATAAGAGAGCCTATTATAGGCGGTTCCGGTCAAATAACCGGAGGATTCGACTTTCAGTCGGCTACGGACCTTGCTTTATTATTGAGATCAGGCGCTTTACCAGCACCTTTAGAAATTGTTGAGGAGAGAACTGTTGGGCCAGATTTAGGACAAGACTCAATTGATGCAGGAATTTTATCGTTAATAATTGGATTTTCAATGGTCATATTATTTATGCTTTATAAATATAAAATATTTGGTTTCATAGCTAATATTGCTTTAATTACTAATTTATTTTTTCTAATAGGAATATTAACACTCTTTGAAGCAACCTTAACCTTGCCTGGTATTGCTGGAATAATTCTTACAGTTGGAATGGCTGTAGATGCCAATGTATTAATTTATGAAAGAATAAAAGAAGAAATTAAACAAGAAAAAAATAAAATTATAGCCTTTGATAGAGGTTATACAAAATCAAGGACTACCATAATAGATGCAAACGTAACAACTTTAATAGCAGCAATTATACTTTTTTTTATGGGTAGTGGGCCAATAAAAGGATTTTCTGTAACATTAGGTGTTGGAATAATTACCTCTTTAATATCTGTTTATTTTATATCCAGAACTTTAACAGTTTTATATCTACTTAAAAATAAAGAAAAAGAGAATATCATATGAGGGATATAAAATTTAACAACCTATACAAGTCGCTAAGCTATGTTTCATCTGCACTAATTTTAATATCAATTTTATTATTAATTTTTAAAGGTTTAAATTTTGGTGTTGATTTTAAAGGTGGTACTTTAATAGAAGTTCGTACCACTGAGGATAAAGCGAATATAACAGTTATAAGAGACTCTTTTAATCAAATGAATCTTGGAGATGTTACAGTTAAAAATTTTGGAAACAATACTGATTTCATTGTTAAATTTGAGATGAAAAATTCCTCAGATCCAGAATTTATCGAAAATATCAAAAAAAAATTAAGTAATTCAATTGGAAATAACTTTACATTTAGGAGGGTTGAAAATGTAGGTCCTAAAGTTAGTAAAGAATTATTAAATTCTGGAGTTATTGCCATTATAGCATCTTTATTCGCCATGTTATTTTATATTTGGATTAGATTCGAATGGCAATTTAGCTTAGGTGCAATTGTTGCTTTATTTCATGATGTGATTTTAACCTTAGGTATATTCTCGCTGTTTTCTCTTGAAATTAATTTATCTATAGTCGCTGCTGTTCTCACAATTGTTGGATATTCTATGAATGATACTGTTGTAATTTTTGATAGAGTTAGAGAAAATTTAAAAAAATATTTTGATAGAAAGATTTTTGATTTAACAAACCAATCAATTAATGAGACGCTATCAAGAACTATAATAACTTCAGTTACTACGTTGCTTGCTTTATTATCAATCTACATTTTTGGTGGTGAAATCTTAAGAGGTTTTTCATTTGCAATGATTTTAGGAGTAATACTTGGAACTTATTCTTCAATTTATATTGCTAATCCTATACTTGTTTATTTAAAAGTAAGTTCAAAAACTTTGGAAAAAGATAAAGATAATTAATTAATAAAGATTTTGAGCAGCTACCATTGATAAAAGCATTGGTAGAGATAACAATGTATTTGTTCTTGAAAAAAGCATTGCGGTTTTAGCAGATTTAGCTTTTTGCTCCGCATCACATTCTACTATGCCTAATGCTTTTTTTTGATTAGGCCATATTACAAACCAAACATTAAAAGCCATTATTAAACCTAACCACATACCAATACCTATTGCAGTATTCCTACCACCACCACTTGTTATTCCTAATGCCATGGCATCATGAACATACCCATTAAGGTATGCTAAGATTAAACCTGATAAAACTGTAGCAAATGCTGCCCATCTAAAATAAAATAATGCAGCAGGGGCGATAACCTTGCCGATAGCAGGTTTTTGTTCATCAGGTATTTTTGGCATGTTAGGAATTTGAACAAAGTTGAAATACCATAATAATCCAATCCACATTATAGCTACTACAACATGTATAAATCTAAATAACCAGCTCCAGAATAATTGATCAAATTCAAAACCACTATTATTGAAAAATAAAAACACATACAGCAATATAGATAATGCTAAGGATGCATGAATTGTTTTTGAAAGTGATTGTAAAATTTTAGACATGTGCTTAATTTACACTACATAGAAGGATTATGCAATTTTTTTAAATTTATTATCCAGCATTGGTTTTAAATATTTTGCAGTATAACTATTTTTAATTTCACAAACTTCTTCAGGTTTACCTTCTGCTATAATATTGCCTCCTTTTACACCACCATCTGGTCCCATATCGACTATATGATCCGCGGTTTTAATAACATCTAGGTTATGCTCTATTACTACTACAGTATTACCAGTAGCGACAAAAGTATGCAGTATTTCTAAAAGTTTTTTAATATCATGCTGATGTAAGCCTGTGGTAGGTTCATCCAATATATAAACAGTTCTTCCTGTAGATCTTTTAGAAAGTTCTTTAGCTAATTTAATACGCTGCGCTTCTCCTCCAGATAATGTTGTCGCTTGCTGACCTATTTTTATGTATCCTAACCCCACTTTTTTTAGCGTAAGAAGTTTTGATCTTATATTAGATATATTTTCAAAGTATTCACAACCTTCATCAACCGTCATATCTAAAACGTCTGCTATACTTTTTTCCTTAAATTTTATCTCCAATGTTTCTCTATTATATCTACTACCTTTACAGTCATCACATGTTATATAAACATCTGGTAAAAAGTGCATTTCGTAGGTTATAACACCATCTCCCTCACATGCCTCACATCTTCCACCTTTGACATTAAATGAAAATCTTCCCGGCTTATATCCTCTACTTTTTGACTCAGGTAAATTCGTAAACCAATCTCTGATTGGTCCAAATGCACCTGTGTAAGTTGCTGGATTTGATCTTGGTGTCCTACCTATTGGTGATTGATCTATATTTATGACTTTATCAATTAATTCAACTCCTTTAAAACCTCTAAAAGGTTTAGGAATTTTTCTACTCTTATTATTATTCAAGCTTAAATTTAAAGCATTATACAAAGTTTGAAGTATTAAAGTAGATTTACCACTTCCAGATACTCCTGTTACACATGTAAAACATCCAAATGGAATTTTTAAGTCAACTTTGTTAAGATTATTTCCAGTTGCACCATTCACTTGTAAAAATCTACCGTTTTTTGCAATACGTCTTTTTTTTGGTATTGGAATAAAATTTTTGAAAGAGAGATACTTTCCGGTAATACTATTATTATTCTTTGTAATATCTTTGTAACTACCTTCAGCAATAATTTCACCACCTTTACTTCCAGCCTCTGGTCCCAAATCAATTATATGATCTGCGTTTTCAATTGTTTCCGTATCATGCTCAACGACAATTACTGTATTTCCTAAGTCTCTTAAACGTTTTAATGCATCAATTAACTTAACGTTATCCTTTTGATGAAGTCCTATAGAAGGTTCGTCTAAAACATATAAAACACCTGTCAATCCTGATCCAATTTGTGAGGCAAGTCTAATTCTTTGCGACTCTCCACCTGAAAGCGTCCCAGACTCTCTTGATAAGGTTAGATAATCGAGTCCAACATTTAGCAAAAAATCTAATCTTTCATTTATTTCCTTTAAAATGTGCTGTGCAATCTTCAATTGTCTGCTGTCTAGATTTATTTTTAAATCTTCAAACCATTCTTTTGCATCAAGAATTGACTTTTCAGTAACCTCGCTAATATTTAACTGATTAATCTTAACGCATAATGCCTCTTCTTTAAGTCTTTGACCGTT
>CAZGVS010000008.1:0-20922 GCA_964529275.1 uncultured Candidatus Pelagibacter sp. | reverse complement strand
AATGAGCTTGATTTGGCCCAAGGCTCTATTGCTCCTTCGGCTATTGTTTTTTTCTCATCTGGTATAACTAATTTTGGATCAACATTTAGCTTAATACCTATACCTTCGCACTCTTCACAAGCACCGTATGGACTGTTAAATGAAAACAACCTAGGCTCAATTTCTTCTATTGTAAAACCACTTTCCGGACAAGCAAATTTAGTTGAAAATAAAATACTTTCATTTTTTCGAAATTTCTTCGGCAGTGTTTCGTTTTCATACTCAATATATACTAATCCATTTGATAAATTAACCGATGTCTCAACCGACTCAGCTAAACGATTTCCTAATTCGTTGTTTAATACTATTCTATCAACTAATATAGATATATCATGTTTCACTTTCTTATTTATTTCTGGAACCTTATCAATATCGTATAAAACGTTATCAATTTTAATTTTTCTAAATCCTCTTTTTTTATAATTTAAAATATCTTTTTTATATTCACCTTTACGGCCACGAACTACTGGAGCGTATAAATATATTGTCGATTTTTTTGGTATTTCTTTAATTCTATCTACTATTTGAGTTATTGTTTGTGATTTAATTGGTTTACCAGTAAATGGAGAATAAGGTATTCCCGCTCTAGCAAATAACACTCTCATATAATCATAAATTTCTGTAACAGTAGCAACAGTAGACCTTGGATTTTTAGAAGTATTTTTTTGTTCAATTGATATTGCTGGACTTAAACCCTCAATAAGATCAACATTCGGTTTCTTCATCTTATCTAAAAATTGTCTAGCATATGCTGATAAACTCTCGACGTATCTTCTTTGTCCTTCGGCATAAATAGTATCAAAAGCAAGAGATGATTTACCTGATCCTGAAAGACCAGTAATTACTACAAATTTATCTTTGGGTATTTCCAATGACACATTCTTTAAATTGTGTTCTTTTGCACCCTTTATAACTATCTTTTTAAGCATAATTTGTGTTGCTTTAATTAAATAAAATTAATATTCATTTTATATTGTGATATATTAAAAATCATAACATTTTTAAAATAATATGGCAGGAAGTTTAAATAAAGTACTTTTAATCGGGCGATTAGGCGCAGACCCAGAAATCAAACAAATGGTTAATGGTAAAAGCGTTGCTAGATTAAGTTTAGCAACAAGCCAGAGTTGGAAAGATAAAAATACTGGTGAAAAAAAAGAAAAAACAGAATGGCATCGAATTGTTGTTTTTAACGAAGGGCTTGTTAATGTTGTTCAGCAGTATTTAAAAAAAGGTGCACAAGTATACGTTGAAGGTCAAATTACAACAAGAAAATGGAAAGATGAACAATCCGGACAAGACAAATATTCAACTGAAGTTGTAATACAAGGTTATAATTCATCATTAACCATGTTAGGAGGCGGAGGCTCAAGCGGTATTCCAACTCAAGAAAATAACAAAACTATGGATGATGCAAGTCAATCATCAACTAACGAATTAGACGACGATATTCCATTTTAGTAATAATGCAAAAGACTGAAATTTCTAAAGATAAAAATATAAAATCTATATCTATGTATGATGAAATGAGTTCATCGTATTTATCATACGCAATGAGCGTTATAGTTAGTAGGGCGCTTCCAGATATTAGAGACGGACTTAAGCCTGTTCATAGACGAATTTTATTTGCGATGTATAAAGGGGGGTTCGATTGGTCTAAACAATTTAGAAAATCCGCTAGAGTTGTTGGTGATGTTATTGGTAAATATCATCCTCATGGTGATCAAGCTGTTTATGATGCATTAGTTAGAATGGTTCAGGAATTTTCTATGAGCTTGCCTTTAATAGATGGTCAAGGAAATTTTGGCTCTATAGATGGTGATCCACCTGCAGCAATGAGATATACTGAAACTAGATTAGCAAAAATATCTCAATTTATTATAGACGACATAGAAAAAAATACAGTCTCATTTAAAAGTAATTATGATGAAACTGAAAAAGAACCAGAAGTTTTACCAGCCCAATATCCAAATTTACTTGTCAATGGCGCAGGTGGTATTGCAGTAGGTATGGCAACAAGTATACCTCCTCATAATTTAGGTGAAGTTATAGATGGAACTTTAGCGTTAATAGGAAACAAAGATATCAAAATTAACGAGCTTATGAAACATATACCAGGACCTGATTTTCCAACTGGTGGAATAATAATTGGCAAGGATATAATTAAACAAGGTTATAAAAGTGGCAGAGGATCATTTAAAATTAGAGGAGAAATTGAGGTTGAGTCTTTAAAAAATGGAAAAGATAGATTAGTTATTACATCAATCCCTTATCAAGTTAATAAATCTAATTTAAATGAAAGAATTGCTGAACTTGTAAGAGAGAAGAAAATTGAAGGTATTAGTGACATTAGAGATGAATCAAATAGAGAGGGCATTAGAGTTTCAATAGATTTAAGAAGAAATGTTGAACCTGAGACGGTTAAAAGACAATTATTTAAGTATACATCTATAGAAAGTTCTTTTGGTTTTAATACATTAGCTATTGTAGATAAAAAACCAAAAAATTGTAATCTTAAAGATTTTTTAGAAAATTTTTTAAAATTTAGAGAAGATGTAGTAATTAAAAAAACAAAATTTGATCTAAATAAAGCAGAAGAAAAGGCACATACGCTAATAGGACTGATGGTAAGTGTTGAAAATTTAGACAAAGTTATTAAAATTATAAGATCATCCAAAACTCCTGAAGAAGCAAAAATTAAATTATTACAAATTAAATGGAAAATTAATAAGTCTCAAAAATTAATTAAACTAATTGAGACTAAAACATTAAATTCATATCAATTAACTGAAAAGCAAGTTGTTTCAATTTTAGAATTAAGATTACAAAAACTAACATCTTTAGGAATTAATGAAATTGAAGAAGAAATTAACAAACTGTCTAAAATGATTATTTTATACAAAAAGATTATTAACTCAAAAAAAGAACTGTTAAATGTAATTAGCGATGATCTTAAACTTATTAAGGATAAATTTGCAGTGCCGAGAAGAACCAAAATAATTGATGCTATACTAAATTATGATATTGAAGAAACAATTCAAAAAGAAGCTGTAATTATAACTGTTACATTACAAGGTTATATTAAAAGAGGAGCTTTAAGTGGAGTAAAACAACAAAAAAGAGGCGGGAAAGGTAAAACTGGTATAAAAACTAGAGACGAAGACTCAGTTGTTCAAACACTGTCGGTAAACACTCATACATCAGTATTGTTTTTCTCAACCGAAGGTTTGGTCTATAAAATCAAAGCGTGGAAAATTCCAGAGGGAACATTGTCATCAAGAGGTAAATCTTTGTTTAATATTTTACCTCTTAAAAATCACCAATCTATAAGTTCAATCATGCCATTTCCTGATACTAAAAATATTTCAGATAATCTGTCTCTCATTTTTGCAACAAGCAAAGGTAAAATTAGAAAAAATAATCTTGAAGATTTTACCTCGATTAATACAACAGGAAAAATTGCCATGAAATTAGACTCTGATGATAAAATTATTGGTGTAAAGATATGCAGAGAAGATCAAGATATAATTTTAAGTTCAAAATTAGGAAAGTGCATAAGATTTGAGTCAAAAAAATTAAGAGTTTTTAAAGGTAGATCGTCAAAAGGTATAAGAGGAATAAATCTACCCAATAATGATGCAATTGTCTCCTTGTCAATAATAGACCATGATATTGTGAAGAAAAAAGGTAACTCTACAAAAGACCAAAAGTCAGAAATCTCAGCAAAAGAAAAATTTATTCTATCAATAACTGAAAATGGATACGGTAAAAGAACATCGAATTACGATTATAGAACAACCAACAGAGGTGGAAAAGGTATTATTGGTATTAATACATCTGAAAGAAATGGAAACGTAGCATCATCATTTCCTGTATATGAAGGAGATGAAATATTAATTTCAACAAATAAAGGAAATGTAATGAGAACATCTGTAAAGGAAATAAGAAAAGCAGGAAGAAATACTCAAGGTGTTAGAATTAAAAAACTTAAATCAGATGAAAAAGTAGTTTCTGCGATTAAAATTGATGATAATCTTGTTTGATGAAAAATAGCGCAATCTATCCAGGCACATTTGATCCTATCACTTTTGGACATATAGATGTCATAAAAAAGTCGTTAAAGTTCATAGATAAATTAATTGTAGCTATATCTAATGGTAGAGAGAAAAAATATCTATTTAGCAAAGATGAAAGAATTAAACTTGTAAAAACAGCATTGTTTAACGATTTAAAACTTCCAAAAAATAAAATTGAAGTTATTGAGTTTGAAAGTTTAACAACTGATCTTTGTAAGAAATATAAATCAAATATTATATTGAGAGGATTAAGAGCGGTTTCAGATTTTGAATATGAGTATCAATTAGCTGGAATGAATAGAAAATTATATAATAAAGTTGAGACAATTTTTCTTATGTCTGATATTGAAAATCAAATAATATCATCTAAATTTGTAAAAGAAATAGCTGAACTAAATGGTGATTTAAAAAAATTTACTACAAAAAATACAATAAAAGCATTGAAAAACAAATATGAATAAAATATTAAATTTTGCTATTATTCTTTTTTTACTACTAATAACAAACATTAACGCAAAGGAAAATTATATGATACTTAAATTAAAAAATGGTGAAGTCAAAATTGAGTTGTACCCTGATACAGCCCCAAATCATGTTGAAAGAATAAAAAAATTAGCTAATGAAGGCAAATATGACAACGTTGTTTTCCATAGAGTTATTGACGGATTTATGGCTCAGACAGGTGATGTTAAGTTTGGTAATTCGTCGTCGAATAATTTCAATTTATCAATGGCAGGAACCGGTGGTTCTGATTTACCTAATCTTAAAGCTGAATTTAGTGATGTACCACATCTAAGGGGAACCTTGTCTATGGCAAGGTCATCTGATCCTGATAGTGCAAATAGTCAATTTTTTATATGTTTCGAACCTGCACCCCATCTCGATAGAAACTATACTGTATTTGGAAAGGTTATAGAAGGAATGGAGTTAGTTGACCAAATAAAAAGGGGCGATGGAGGAAATGGAGCGGTTTCGGATCCTGATAAAATCCTCAGTTTTAAATCTATGTAGTTCAATACTATATGGAATTAAGTAATTTTAAATTTAACTTAATTGAAAACGATCGTTATTCTAGACTAGGTAAAATCATTACAAAAAGAGGCAGTATTGATACTCCTGCTTTTATGCCAGTTGGTACACAGGCTACTATAAAGGGTGCGTTTATAGAAGATGTCGTTAAGACAGGTTCTCAAATTATACTTTCAAATACTTATCATTTAATGATAAGGCCTGGAGTAGACAGAATAAAATTAGCTGGTGGTTTACATCAATTCATGAATTGTAAGTTACCAATTCTAACAGACTCTGGTGGATTTCAAGTTATGTCATTATCCAAATTAAATGTAATCGATAGAGAAAAGGGCGCTATATTTCAATCACATATTGATGGTAAGAAATTTATTCTTAGTCCCGAGGAAAGTATAAAAATTCAAAAAGAACTTAATTCAGATATTGTAATGATTATGGACGAATGTCCAAAAAAAACTTTAAATTACGATGAAATAAAGAAATCTATGGAACTTTCTATTTACTGGGCAGAAAGATCGAAGAAAGAATTTGGTTTAAATAAGGAAAAGGCTTTATTTGGGATTGTTCAAGGTGGTTTATTTGAGGACCTTAGAATTAAATCTCTACAGAAGTTAATAGAGATAGATTTTGATGGATATGCTATTGGAGGATTAGCGGTTGGTGAAACACAAATAGAAATGTTTAATACTCTAGACTTTTTAAAGGATCTTCTACCAAAAGATAAACCTAGATACCTAATGGGTGTAGGCACACCATCGGATATATTAGGAGCTGTTATGAGAGGTGTTGATATGTTTGATTGTGTAATGCCAACAAGATCTGGTAGAACGGGACTTGCATTTACTTGGAATGGCAGGGTTCAAATTAGAAACTCTAAATATCAAAATGACAATTCTCCTTTAGATGAAAATGTGAAAAACTTTAGTTTAAATAACTATTCTAAGAACTATCTTAATCATCTTTTTAATACAAACGAAATGCTTGCGTCAATGTTGCTTACTATAAATAATATAAATTTCTATCAAGAATTTATGTCAGCTATAAGAAAAAATATTAAAAATGGCACATTTCAGCAGTTCTATAACAAGTATTTTGGAAAATTATAATTATTTTACAAGTTGATAAATGAATTAAAATCAATATAAACATCATCGTTGGGGCCCTTAGCTCAGTTGGTAGAGCAATTCCCTTTTAAGGAATGGGTCGATGGTTCGAGTCCATCAGGGCTCACCACAATTTTACTACACAATCGGCGGATACTTTAAAATAACTTCATTCATCCATTCATTTAATTGAACTATTCTGTTACTAGATGATGGATGAGTACTCATGAATTCTGGTGGCTCTTTTCCTTTGTTCGCTTCTTTCATACGTTCCCATATTTTGGGTGTTTCCCTAATATCGTATCCGGATAGTGATGAAAATATCATTCCTAGATAATCAGCCTCTGTTTCTTGTTTTCTACTAAATGGGTTCATAATTCCTAATTTTGACAACAATCCAACTGTATCCATACCTGTAGATCTATTAACTTGAGATATTTTACCACCAGATAAAATATCTAACAGTGATGTACTAGTTTGAAGCAAAACACCTCTGCTTGCACGTTCAACTGAATGTTTTGCTACAGCGTGGGCAATTTCGTGACCCATAACTGCAGCTAAACCATTTTTATTTTTCGTAACATCTAGTATACCAGTATATATAGCTATTTTACCTCCCGGCATACACCATGCGTTTTTAATTTTCTTATTTTCAATCAATATATATTCCCAATCAAAGTTTGCAGTTGGATCCTTTATATTCTCTTTGTCAAAATACATGCTAATTGCATCTTCCATTTTTTTTCCAATAGAAATAATTTGAGAAAGTGTTTCTTTATCATTACTAAGTTTTTCTTTAGATTTAATTTTTTCGTATATTTGAGCAGCTTGTGCGTTTAGCTTTGACTCCGGGATTATTTTAAGTTGCTTTCGATCAGTAATTGGTGCTGAAGCACAAGAATTAAGGCCTAATGAAACACATCCACACCCAATTAAATGCATGAAATTTCTTCTATCCATTATTTAATTATTATAGTAATAAATGATAAGATTCAATATCTGACTTATGTCTAAAAATAAAAAAAAAATTTCAATCGTATCAAAATTAAGGAATTATTTTATAACTGGAATTGTTGTTTTGGTACCTATTGGTATAACACTTTATTTAACAAAGTTTATTATTTCAATTTCATCCAAGCTAATTCCTGAAGAAATAAATCCAAATAATTATTTACCATATTCTATACCTGGTTTAGAAATTTTAATTTCTATAATTTTAATTACAATTGTTGGAAGTCTTTCACTGTCTTTTATTGGAAAAAAAATTTTACAACTTGTAAATGATTTGTTTAAAAAAATACCAATTTTAAGATCAATTTATTCAGCTATAGGACAAATGACCGAGTCATTAGCACCTAAAAAGGGTAGCAAAAAAAGTGTAGTTTTAATTGAATATCCTAGAAAAGGATCTTGGGCAGTTGGATTTGCCACAAAAGACAACAAAGGTGAAATTACAAAAAAAACTAATAAGAAACTGGTAAATGTTTTTGTTCCTACAACGCCTAATCCAACTAGTGGTTTTTTATTAATGTTTCCAAAAGATGAAATAATTTATTTAGACATGACATTTGAAGAAGCTTCTAAATTTATTGTTTCTGCAGGTACCTCTAATCCATCAAATTAAATCATTTAATATTTCTGCTCTATCATAAAGTTTTAAAAGAGCTGTGTAACTATCTAGACTTTTTTTTTCTAATTCAATTCTTTTTACTTCCTTTTCAGCTAGTAAAAATAAATCATAATTTTGAATAGGATCTGCGAGCCTAAAATTAGGTAATCCGCTTTGTTTAAAACCAAGTAAATCACCATAACCTCTCAATTTCATGTCTTCTTCCGATATTTTAAAACCATCAGAATTGTTTTTTAAAATATTTATTCTTTTTCGGGCATTTGCACTAAGATTTGATTTATACAATAAAATACAATATGAACTTTTAATGCCGCGTCCAACTCTACCTCTTAATTGATGTAATTGTGACAAACCAAATTTATTAGCATTTTCAATTATGATCACGTTTGCGTTGGGAAAATCTATACCAACCTCAATTACAGTTGTAGATACCAACACATCTATTTTTTTTTTAAGAAAATCAAGTAGAATTTTATTTTTTTGTTCCTTTGATAAAGATCCATGTAATAAACCAACTCTATTCTTAAAAATTTTTTTTAAAATTTCAAATCTTTTTACAGATGATTGATGATCAACCTTTTTAGATTCTTCAATTAAGGGGCAAACCCAAAAAACTTGATTTCCATTATTTATCTGTTTTTGAGTAAATAGAATTACTTCATTAATTTTAGTATCAGGTTTACTATAAGTAATTGTCTCAATTCTATTTTTAGGTTTACTTTTTATTATTGATGTATCCATATCACCAAATATAGTCATTATCATTGTCCTTGGGATTGGTGTAGCTGACATAACCAATATATCGCAATTTTTGCCACCTTTATCGGATAATTTTTTTCTCTGTTTAACACCAAATTTATGTTGTTCATCTATAACTATTAGTCCTAATTTATGATAATTTAATTTTTCTTGAAAAAGTGAGTGAGTACCTATTAAAAAATTAATTTTATTTTCACTTAAGTCTTTTAAAATTTTCTTTCTCTCAGAATATTCTGTCTTGCTAGTCAACATTTCAACCCTGATATTTGAGTCTAATAAATTTTGAGCTAATTTATAATGTTGTCTTGCTAGGATTTCTGTAGGTGCCATAAAAGCAACTTGAAATTTGCTAGAAATAACATTAATAATTGCTATTAAGGCTACTATTGTTTTTCCACATCCAACATCACCTTGAAGCAATCTAAACATTTTTTTATTAGACTGTAGGTCGGAATTAATTTCATTCAGAGCTTTTAACTGATCAATAGTTAGAGCAAACTGAATTTTTTTTTGAATTTTTTTTTGTGGTAGATCATTAAATTTTTTATTTTTTTTTTTAATTTTTTTCAAATTTCTTTTTATATTTGAACTAATTAGAAAATTTGAAAAAATTTCATCAAAAATAAGTCTATTTAGAAAATCTCCTTTTTTATTTATATTATTTGGATTGTGCAATTCCATTATAGCATCACGCCAAGAAATATTATTAAATTTTTTCAATATTTCATCACTTAGCCATTCATTTAAATGAGGTAAATTTTTTAATACTTCGCGAATAGAGTTTTGATATTTTTTTTCCCCTAATCCTTCGGTAAGACTATATTTAGAAAATTTTTTTTCGTAGTCGTTTTCGCTAGAGGTAACATAAGTTGGGTTTGTTATTTGATATTTATTTTTATAAAAACTAATTTTCCCACTTATTGTTATCCTTGTGTTAAGAGGTAATATTTTTCTTATATAACCCTCAAAACTATTAAAGAAAATACATTCTATTTTTCCCGTTTCGTCTTCGCATATAACTTTGTTTGGTAAACGTTTTATTCTAGGGAAGTAATATTTTTTAACATAAACAGATATTGTTTGTAGTTTATTTATACTAAGATCTTTAATATTTATTATACTTCCTTTATCAACATAATCTCTAGGTAGAGACCAGAGGAGATCAAATATTGTATTGATATTTTTTTTTTTGAATAATTTAGCTGTTTTAACACCAATTCCGTTTATATTATTTATATCTGATAAAAGATATTTATAATCATTCATAAATTATTTATATAACTATGTCTCATAATAAAGAAGATCTTAAAAACAAGATAATTTACAGAGCCAGATACAGAGGTACCAAAGAGATGGATATATTAATGATCGGATATGTAGAATCAATAATTAATGATGTTAATTATGAACAAATGACAGAATTAAACAAAATCGTAAATTTGAGTGACGAAAAACTTATTTTGTTAAAAAAAAAAAAAATTAATATTAATTTAAAAAATAATTTTCTTATAAAAAAATTTCAAGAATATTAAGTTAAATGGCGGAGAGACTGGGATTCGAACCCAGGAAAGAGTTGCCCCTTTGCCGGTTTTCAAGACCGGTGCTTTCAACCGCTCAGCCATCTCTCCTTGTGCAGTTTTTTATAAGTATTAATTTTAGAATTCAACAAAAAAATAGTATATTAAATTTAATCATTAAACTGAATGAAACATACTCAATTTAAAACTGGAATAATTTATGCAACTATGGGATCTTTATGGTGGGGTTTATTAGGAACAGTTTTTTTTAAATATGTTTCGCAATTTGGTGCTTTAGAAGTAACAATTCATAGATTAATCTGGACCTTTTTTATACTTTCTATAACAACCGTAATTTTTAAAAAAATAAATATTCTTAAAACCATATTAAATCAAAAAAAAAACTTAATAATTCTTTTTTTTACTAGCATATTAATTTTCTTAAACTGGGGTACGTGGATATATGCAATATCAGTAAATAAAATTATAGATGCAAGCTATGGATACTTTATTTTTCCAATTTTAAATATTTTTTTAGGTTATATTTTTTTAAAGGAGAAACTTAATTCCAAAAGAAAAATTTCTATAATAGCAGTTATACTTTCTTCAGTTTTTCTATTATTTAATTTAGACTCATTTCCTACGGTGGGATTTCTTGTTGCCTTTTTTTGGAGCTCATATAATCTTTTAAGAAAAAAAATTAATGTTGATACAGACATCGGTCTATTCATCGAAAGTCTGTATTTACTACCTTTGGCGTTAATAGTTAGTTATTTAATTTATAAATCAGGAAACAACGATTTTTCTTTAGGAAATCCTCTCAATTCCTTAATGCTTATCATCGGAGGTTTTATGACGGTTATACCCCTATATTTATTTATTAAAGGACTAGAAAAAACAACTATGGCGACATCAGGCTTGATATTCTTTATTACACCAACTAGTCAATTCTTACTCGGTTTTTTCTACTACAACGAACCTTTTGATATGACAAAGCTAACAAGTTTTATTATTATATGGATAGCGGTAATAATTTATTTAAAAGATTTGTATGAAAGTAATTAAATTTATATTTATAATTACATTACTCAATCTTAATTGTGTATATTTAAAAGCTGACTCATTTAATGAATGGTTAATATCATTTAAAGTTAAAGCTATTAAAGATGGAATCTCTGAAAAAACCCTAAATGAAGTAATGAATGATGTTATATTTTTAGAAAAAGTTATTGAATACGATCGATATCAGCCAGAATTTTATGAAGATACGAATACATATATTGGAAAAAGATCATCAAATTTAAAATTAAAAAATGGGCTTAATTTATATAATAAATACTCATCATCTATTGATAATATTGCCATAGAATTTGATTTAGAAAAAGAGCTTTTATTAGCCTTAATGGGTATTGAAACAAATTATGGAAAATACTTAGGAAAAATGGATATACTATCTTCCTTAGCAACATTAAGTTATGACAAAAGAAGAAGTGAATTTTTTACTCAAGAATTATTAATACTTTTAAGATTAATAGATAAACAAATTGTTAATTATAAAACCCTTCGAGGCTCGTGGGCAGGTGCATTTGGTAATTTTCAATTTATGCCTAGCACAATAAAAAATTATGCAATAGATTTTGATAAAAATGATAAAATTAATCTAAAATCCATTGATGACTCTTTTGCCTCTGCAGCTAACTATTTAAATAAAATGGGCTGGAAAAAAGATGCACCATGTTTTAAAAAAATTAAATTAAATAAGGATATACCTATAAAATATTTAATTTACTCAGCAAGAGGATTGGAAATTAAAAAAAAATACAAACATTTAAAAAAATATATAATAAATTCTAATAATTTAAATGTTGATGATAACGAATTAGTTACAATTATTACACCAGATAAGGAAATTGTTGATAATCCGAATATACACGATCCTGCATATTTAGTTTTCTCCAATTACGAGCTAATATTAAAATGGAATAGATCACTCAGATTTGCTCTTGCTGTGTGTACATTAAAAAACAAATTTAAAAATGAACTTTAAAATATTTATTTTATTAATAATTTTTTTAAATTCTTGTACACAGAATAATTTTGAAAAGTCAATTAAAGCAAATACTATTACATTTTTTTCAATAGAGGGATTTACTTTAATTTATAATGATAAAGACTATAGTGAAAAAAAAATATCAAAAAAACTAGATAATAGATCACTTTTAATCTTTCAAAAAAATTTAAAAAAAAAAACAAACGTTAAAATTATTAATATGTTAAACGGAAAATCACTAATCGCTAAAGTTTCAGATGACTCTAAATATCCAAAATTTTATAATTCTGTTATTTCAAAAAGAATCGCTAAAACCCTAGATATCGATATCGAAGAACCCTATATCAAGATAGTTGAAATTAACGAAAACTCTTCCTTTATTGCTAATGTAGCAAAAACTTACGATGATGAAAAAGAAGTTGCAAATAAAGCACCGGTAGAAGAAATTGAAATTAAAAATATAAGCAAAATTAAAAATGAGGTAAATGAAAAGGCCAAAAAAATAAAAAGCTTTAGCTATATAATTAAAATAGCAGATTTTTATTATAAAAAAACCGCTTATTCGATGCAAAATAGATTATCAAATGAATTTAATATAAATACTTCAAAAATTAATATGATTTCTAAAACAAAATACAGATTGTTTATGGGTCCTTATAGTAATATAGATGATTTAAGGACTTCATACTATAAAATTGAACAACTAGACTTTGAGACAATTGAATTGATTAAACAATGAAAAAATTAATATTACTATTTTTAACATTTAATTTTTTTTCAATGAATATTTCGTATGCGCAATTTGATATAAAGGCTAAAACTGCAATACTTCAAGATTTTTTATCGGGAAAAATATTATACGAAAAAGAACCTGATATGGAAATATATCCAGCGTCTATGACAAAAATTATGACATCTATAATTGCTTTCGAGTTAATTAGTAAAGGAGATTTAAGTCTGGATGATGAGTTTGTTGTATCAGAAAATGCATGGAGATTATCGACATCAGGTTACTCTTCTATGTTTATTATGGTTAACGATTTTGTATCTGTTGAGGATTTATTAAAAGGAATAATTGTTGCTTCAGGAAATGATGCATGTATTGCTTTGGCTGAGGGTATAGCTGGAACTGAAGAAGAATTTGCTATATTAATGACTGCTAAAGCTGTGGAACTTGGAATGATTAATACAAACTTTACGAATTCATCCGGCATCAATGATCCAAATAATTATTCAACAGTTAGAGATATTTTAATTATGTCAAATTATTTAATTAAAACATACCCTGAACTGTATGAATACTTCAAAGAAAAGGAATTTACTTGGGATAGAACTGGCGGAGATCCAATTACACAAGGAAATAGAAATCCTTTGCTATATAAGAACATAGGCGCAGATGGCATTAAAACCGGGTACCTTGCTGTCGAGAAATATTCATTAGCATCCTCAATAAAAAGAAATAATAGAAGATTGATATCAGTAGGAAGTGGATTTGAAACAAAAAATTCAAGATCTAAAGAGTCTAGAAAATTACTCACTTATGGTTTAACTAATTTTGATACTATTGAAATTGCCACAAAAAACAAAGAAATCACCCAAATTGAAGTTTGGCAAGGAAAAGAAAATAAAACTCCAGCTTTTGTTAACAAAAATATTTATAAAACAATACCTAAAGCAAGAAAAAAATATTTAAAAATAATTGCAGAATATGATGGACCAGTAAAAGCACCAATTGAAAAAAATCAATTCTTAGGAATTTTAAAAATATTTTATAAAGATGAGTTAATAGATGAGGTTAAATTATATTCACTAAATTCAGTCGATAGATTAAACATATTTTCAAGAATTTGGAAATCAATTAATTTTTTAGTATGGGGCGATGTTTAAAACGAAAATCATTGCTTTTGAAGGTATTGATTGCTCTGGTAAATCTACGTTAATAAAACATATAGAAAGATTATTTATAAATAAAAAAGTACCATATATAAAATTAAGAGAGCCTGGTGGATCAAGAAATTCAGAGAAAATCAGAAAACTTTTAATGGATAAAAAGTCAAATTTTAACAAAAAAACAGATTTATTATTATATCTTGCGTCAAGATCTGAAAATATTCAAAAACTATTACAAAAAAACACAAAAAAGAAAATAATTTTGTTAGATAGATTTATTGACTCTACCATTGCTTATCAACATTATGCTATGGGTATTGATATAAGAGTTATTAAATATTTAAATAAATTTGTTATAGATAAAGTTAAACCAGATTTCACTTTTCTAAACATAGTTAACAAAAAAAATCTTGCAGAAAGACTAAAAAAAAGAGTTAAATTTAATAGATACGATATGTTTAATTTTAAATTTTATAATAAGGCTCAAAAAGGTTTTTTATCATTAGCAAAAAATAAGAATAAATATATGATTATTAACTCAAATTATGATCTTAATACAAATATAAACCAAGTTAAAAATAAACTTGTTAGCCTAAATTTATTTTAATGATTACGTCAAACTCAAATAATCTTATTGGACATAAAGATTTATTTAGTGAATTATTTAATTTACACGATAAAAATTTATTGCCTTCAAAACTCTTATTCACAGGATCTAAAGGAATAGGTAAAAATTTACTATCACTTCATTTAATAAATTATATTTTTTCGATTGATGAAGACTTCAAATATGACAAAGTAAAAAGAAAAATTAATGATAATAATAAATCTAATAAATTAGTGATAAATAACTCACATCCTAATTTAATCAATATTGAATTGAAGAAAGATAAAAAATTTATTGATGTTAATCAAATTCGTGAAATCAATGGTTTTATTAACAAATCATCGTTTAATAATCAAAAAAAAATAATATTGATAGATGGTGTAGAGAATCTTAATATCAATGCAGTAAATGCATTATTAAAGAATCTCGAAGATTCCGATGAAAATAAAATTTTTATATTAATAAATAATAATATAATAAAAATTCCTAAAACTTTAAAATCTAGATGTATTGTATTCAAATTTCATCTAACAAATAAAGAAGTTAAGGATATTGTTTACAATCATTTTGGGATTGATTATTTAAATGAAGACTTAAAAAATTTTCAACATTACTCATTCACACCGGGTTTTTATATTGGATTAATTGATTTTTTAAATGAACAAAATTTTGATATACAAACTATCGAAGTTAGTGAGGTATTCACTCATATTTTTGAAAAGAAACTATATAAAACTAACTTATTTATAAAAAATAATATTAAATGTTTATTTCAATTATTTTTTTTAAAAAATTTAAATATAAATAACTATAATTATTTTAACTTGTATAAATATTTTCTAGAGAAATTAAATAATGTAATTAATTATAATCTTGATTTAGATACTTTTCTGATTGATTTTAAAGAAAAAATGTTAAATGGAAAATAGTTTTTACATAACAACACCTATATATTATCCATCTGCTAAACCACATATGGGTCATGCATACTCAAGTATAGTTGCTGATTTTTTTGCAAGATTTAAAAGAATACAAGGATATAAAGTATATTTTTTAACAGGTACAGATGAACATGGACTAAAAATACAAAGAGCTGCTGAAAAAAAAGGCATGCAACCAAAAGATTTTTGTGACCAAATTAGCAAAACATTTTATGATTTATCAAGTGATTTAAATTTAAGCAATGATGACTTTATAAGGACAACTGAACAAAGACATAAAAAAGCTGTTGAACATTTATGGAATATTCTTGAAAAAAAAAATGAAATCTATTTATCAAAATATAAAGGATGGTATTCTGTATCAGATGAGGCTTTTTATTCAGAAGATGAAATTGAGAAAGCTGATGGCAAAGCTGTATCTAAAGTTTCTAAATCAACTGTAGAGTGGGTCGAGGAAGAATCATATTTTTTTAAATTATCCAAATGGCAAAATTCATTATTAAAATTTTTTGATGATAATCCAAATTTTATTTTGCCTGAAACTAGAAAAAATGAAGTTGTGAGTTTCGTAAAAAGTGGACTGAAAGATCTATCAGTAAGTAGAAAATCATTTTCATGGGGAATTAAAGTTCCTTCTAATAATGAACATATAATTTATGTTTGGCTTGATGCACTTACAAATTATCTAAGTGCTTTGAATTTTCCTGATGATAAGGATAAAAAATACATAGATTTTTGGCCAGCTTCTGTTCATCTTATAGGTAAGGACATTTTGAGATTTCATGCTGTTTACTGGCCTGCTTTTTTATTGGCTGCGGGTATAAAACCACCAAAAAGAATATTTAGTCATGGATGGATACTATCTGGTGAAGAAAAAATGTCTAAATCAAAAGGAAATATCTTAGATCCTCTAGAGATAATTAAAATTTATGGATTAGATCCTTTGAGATATTATTTATTAAAAGAAGTATCTTTTGGTAACGATGGCTCCATTTCTAAAGAAAAATTAATAAATTGCATAAATAGTGATCTTGCTAATAACTATGGGAATCTATGTCAAAGAGTATTGTCATTTATGGAAAGAAATCTTAATCTTACCATTCCATCAGAAATTAAATTTGAAAATTCGGATCTTGATGTTTTAAATATTTATAAAGAAAATTACGATACATTAATAAATGAAATTGATAGTCAAAATTTGAATAAATATGTTAATTTTATACAAAATCAACTTTTTAACGCTAACAAATATTTTAATGATCAAGAGCCATGGAAAAAAAAAGACAATTTATTGAGACTGGGTACAATAATGTATACATCCCTTGAATTAATAAGAAGAATTTCAATCTTACTTTATCCAATAATTCCAAATACAGCTTTAAAAGTTTTAAAAATTTTTAATATTAGTGAAAATAATATTCATTTTAATTCAATTTATTCAAATGAATTTTTAAAAAAAAATGATAAGATAAATACTATTCCAATATTATTTAAAAAAGTTGAAAATGATTGATTCTCATTGCCATTTAGATCATGAAAAAATTTACAATGATCTGCAAAACATTATTTTTAGAAGTAAAAATATTGGTATTAAAAAAATTCTAACTATTTCTACAAATTTAAATTCTTTTAATAAAATTAGTAAAATTGTGCATATGGACCCAATTATATATGGTACATTTGGTATACATCCTCATGAAACAAAAAATGAACAATTAAATAAAAATGAAATAATTGAGAAAGTATCATTAAACGAAAAAATTATAGGAGTGGGTGAAAGTGGTCTTGATTTTTATTACAACAATAGCGATAAAGAAAGCCAGATTACTAGCTTTCGAAATCATATTGAAGCATCTATAGATCTCAATCTTCCAATAATCATTCATTCTAGAAGTGCAGAAACTGAAATGTATAATATATTATCAGATTACTCAGGACAAAAATTAAAAATTTTAATGCACTGTTTTACAGGTTCATCTGTTTTTGCAAATAAATTAATGAAATTTAACTCATATTTTTCTGCAAGCGGTATAATTACATTTAAAAATAGCTTAGAGTTACAAGAGACTTTTAGAGAAATTGATAGCGATAGATTATTGGTTGAAACTGACAGTCCATTTCTATCACCAGAACCATTACGTGGAAAAAATAATGAACCTAGTTTCATAAAACATACATTAGAAAAATTGTCTTCAATCAAAAAAATTGATTTCGATAAAATGGAAACCATAACCACTAATAATTTCAATAGACTATTTAATTGATGTCAATGAAGTTTACTATTTTAGGATGTGGAAGCTCATTAGGTTTACCAAGAATTGATGGAAATTTCGGTAATTGTGATCCAAAAAATGAAAAAAATTATAGAATGAGATGTTCGGCATTACTAAGTGTTTCTAAATTCAACATTTTAATAGACACATCCCCTGATATCAAAAGACAAATGCTTAAAAATAAAGTTAAAAATATTGAAAAGGTTTTTTATACTCATTATCATGGTGATCAAACTCATGGAATTAACGAACTTAGGGGATTTTATATAAAAACAAGAAAAAAAATATCAGTTTATGCAGATAAAAATACAAAGGAATATTTATTCAACACATTTAACTTTTGTTTTAATGACTCTGCGTCATATCCATCAACTTTAGAGATGAATGATTTAAAAAATATTCATGTTTTTAACTTAAAAAAAAATAAAGTAAAAATAAGATCCATCAAGGTTCAACATGGAAAAATAAATAGTATAGCTTATATTATAAATTCAAAGTGTGCATATGCACCAGATGTGAATAAAATTTATAGTAAAGATTACAAATATTTTAAGAAATTGAAGTATTTAGTGATTGATTGTCTTCGATATAATTATCATCCATCACACTTTTGCTTGGATGATGTTCTTAAATTCGTAAGTATAGTTAAACCTGAAAGAACAATTTTAACAAATTTAAATATTGAAATTGATTATAACGAGATAAGAAAAAATCTACCTAAAAATATAATTCCAGCATATGATGGAATGTCTTTTTTATTTTAGTAAATCTTCTATTTTAGAAACTATTTTTTTTGAATTTGGTTTAGTAAATGAAACATATGTATCAACAATCTTCCCATCTTTACTTACAAGTATTTTATGAAAATTCCATTTTGGAACTGCAGAGTTCCCATAACTATTGCTTGCCCATTTAAAAATATCATGTGCATTATCACCCTTAACTTCTAATATTTCTGTCATTGGAAAATTTATTCCAAAATTCACCTCACAAAATTCTTTAATCTCTTTTTCGCTATCTTTTTCTTGATTGAATGATTGGGAGGGCACACCAAGAACAACTAGACCTTGATCCTTATAATTTTCCCATAAATTTTGAAGCTCATTATATTGTTTTGTAAAACCACAATAGCTAGCAACATTAACAATTAATACAACTTTATTGGTATAATCTTTAAAATTAATTTTGTCACCTTCTATAGAATTAACAGTTAAATCATAAAAACTGTTTGCAAAAGTTTTTTTCTGTAGAGTAATATCAAATATCATGATGCAAATAATTAATGTTAAAATTTTTACAAATTTATTTTTCATTATTCTTTTTACTAAATAATAATAAAAAGTAACCAGTTAAAGTTGACAATAATGACCCAGTGAGAACGCCTATCTTAACACCATCTATATATTGAAGATTTTCTGCAAATGCCAAATTTCCTACAAACAAACTCATTGTAAATCCAATTCCAGTCAAAACACCGACAGCATAAAAATTCATCCAGTTAGCATTTGAAGGCATAGAGGCAATTTTAAGTTTTATAGATATGTAGGAAAATAAAAAAACACCAATTTGTTTTCCAAAGAACAATCCTAATATAATACCCAGAGGAACTTTATCAAACATAGAAGAAAAGCTTAGTCCATCTAACGAAACACCTGCATTTGCAAATGCAAATAATGGCATAATTCCAAATGCAACATAAGGGCTTATGGCATGTTCAACTTTAATCAACAGGGAGAAATCTTTTTCCTTTTTTCTATGTGGTATAGACATAGCCATCAATACGCCAGCTATAGTTGCGTGAATACCTGAATTATGGGTAAAATCCCAAAGTAGCAATCCAATTACAAGGTATGGTGTAAATTTTTTTATATTAAATTTATTTATTATTATTAAAGCTATGGTTGCAACAAGCATAAGTAATAAATATTTAATACTTAAATCACCTGAATAAAATATTGCGATTATTAATATCGCTCCAAGATCATCAATTATTGCTAAAGCGGTCAGAAAAACCTTAAGCGATATTGGAACTCTTGAACCTAACAAGGACAATACACCAAGAGAAAAGGCGATGTCAGTTGCTGATGGTATTGCCCAGCCATTTAAAGTTGTTGGATCATCAATATTTATATAAATATAAAATAAAGCTGGTACTAACATTCCGCCTACAGCACCGATGATCGGCAATAAAGCTTGCTTTATGTTCGATAGTTCTCCTTGTAAAAACTCTCTTTTAATTTCCAAAGTCACAAAGAAGAAGAAAATAGCCATTAGACCATCATTTATCCAATGAAGTACAGATAACTTAATACCAAAGTTGTTGATACCAATAAAAAGATACTGTTCTAAAGTTTCAAAATATAAAGATGAAAAATTAGAATTGCTTATTATAAGTGCTAAAATAGCAGCAATTAATAAAATTAATCCACTTGCTGCTTCAAGTTTAAAAAACCATTTAAAAGGAGCTGATATATAATTAATCATTTTTACCCAAATCAATCATAAATAATTTTATATCTATTAAGGATTCATATAAATTTTCCATAATTATTTCCAATCCAGGTATAAAGACTGATAATTGATATTTAAATGTATCAATTATTAAAACTATAGAAATCAAGCTAATAATAAAAACTATAGAGAGTTTAAAATAGTTAATATTTAATTTTTTCTTCTTTTTTTTTAATTTTTTTGTCTCTTCAAAATTCTTTTGTTCATTGGCATTAATTTGATCTAAATCAGCTGTATTATTATCTGTATTTTCATCAAATAATATTGTGTCATTAGGTTTGCTATCTTGATTTAATTCTATTTTTTCTACTTCAGGAGTAAAATGCCATTTGCGACTACAAGATCCACACTGCAAGAGTCTACCTTCATTTGGAATCAAACTTGCATCAACTTTAAATTTTTTATCTCCACATGGACACGTAACTATCATTCTCTCTATATACCAGATTTTTGTTAAAATTCTTTTATTTTTGATCTCTTTATCCTTTGAAAATACC
>CAZGVS010000007.1:4327-29051 GCA_964529275.1 uncultured Candidatus Pelagibacter sp. | reverse complement strand
AATATTTAATGAGACATTGGCACAGCACTCCATTTGAAATGTGTGAAATTAAATACCACGTAAAATTACCCATCTTTATTGCAAGACAATGGATAAGACACAGAACCGCAAATGTTAATGAGTATTCAGCAAGATATTCAATATTAGATAAAGAGTTTTATTTACCCTCCCCAGAGCATTTAGCTGCTCAGTCAAAGAATAATAGACAAGGAAGAGGAAATATTATTGAGGGAGAGCAAGCTAAAAAAGTTTTAGATTTGTTAAAAAAAGATGCAGAGCAAACTTATGATAATTATGAAACCATGTTAAATGAGAGATATGATGGATCGATTGTCGATGAAAAAGAAACAGGATTAGCACGAGAACTTGCAAGAATGAATTTGACTTTAAACACATATACACAGTGGTACTGGAAAACTGATCTTTTAAATCTAATGAACTTTTTAAGACTTAGAGTTGATTTGCATGCTCAGTATGAAATTAGAGCTTACGCTGATGCAATGTTAGATACCTTAAAAAAATGGGTTCCAATTACTTATGAAGCCTTTATGGATTACAGAGTGGGTGGTACAGAAGTTTCAGCAAAAGGAAAATTAGTTTTAAGAAAGTTAATTAATAATGAAAACATTTCTATGGATCAATCTGGTCTCTCAAAAAGAGAATGGAATGAATTAATGGAAGCTTTTGAAATGAAAGATAAAGTAGTTTGATTTATATTTAATAATTATAATGCCTATTTTGGCTGGTAATACCAAAGTAAATTATTGTTTTTTTTTAAAATTATATATAGAATTTATACATGTTTGAAAAATTAGAAGAATTAGCGAAAAATAACAAAAAAATTTCAGATTTTCATATAAGAAGCGGATGGCCACTAGCTTTTAGGCAGACTGGTGAAATTCATAAAATACCAGAGGTAATGGTTAAAGCTCAAGATTTACAAGATTTAATTTCAACAAATTGTAATGAAATAGAGATGAAAAAATTTCAAGACACTCATGAATTAGACTCATCTGTAACTTTAAGCGGATTAAGATTTAGAGCGAATTTTTATAAAACAATACATGGTCCCGCCGCTGTATTAAGAAGAGTGGAAAGTGTTATACCAACTATGGATCAATTTGATTTGCCACCTGTTTTATATGATATCATTGATATGCATAAAGGCTTAGTCCTTGTAACTGGACCAACTGGTTCAGGAAAATCAACTACTCTTGCAGCTATAGTAAATGAAATTAATAAAACCAGAACAGCAAACATTATAACAGTTGAGGACCCAGTTGAATTTATTCATAAAGATCTAAAGAGCATTGTTTCTCATAGAGAGGTTGGAAAACAAACCCAAACATTTGCAAGTGCTTTAAAGGCGGCACTACGAGAAGATCCAGATGTAATTCTTGTAGGAGAAATGAGAGATTTAGAGACAGTTGGATTAGCATTAACAGCAGCTGAAACTGGACACTTGGTATTTGGAACATTACACACAAGCGGAGCACCTAGCACTATAAATAGAATTATTGACGTATTTCCACCTGAACAACAGGCGCAAATACGTGCACAAATTTCTACTTCTTTAAAAATGGTAGTAACTCAAAGACTTCTTAAAACTAAAGATGGTCAAGGCCGTTGTGGTGCTTTCGAAGTGATGAAGTGCACACCTCCAATTCAAAACTTAATTAGAGAAGCAAAAATTCATCAAATCCCAAGCATCATGCAAACTGCAGTAAAAGATGGTATGGTTACCATGACTAAATCTTTGGAAGAATTAGTAAAGGCAGGAAAAATTGATGCAAGCGCTGGAAAAGAAAGTTAAGGGATTTTCTCTTTTAGAATTATTAGTTGTTATCGCAATTATTGGAGTGATGTCTGGTTTAGGGTATCCTGGTATTTCAAAATGGGTAAAAGAAAGACAGTTTCGACAAGATGTTGAAAGACTACAGGCAATTATAAAAAATACACACGTGCAAACAGAGAGAGGAACTTTTGCATATGTTCAGGTTCTCTTTGATAACTCAGGTGAAAATTTAGTTGTTACATCCAAAGGAATGAAAATGGATACACTTGCAACAAAAATAAACGACGGTGGTGATCCTTGGAACGCAACTCCAGCTCAAAGATGTAACATTATTGACACTGATTATTGGGATACAGATACTGCAGATGATGGTGATGATATAAAGTCATTAGTTTATTCAATTACACTAGAATATGTAACTACAACTTTTGATGACACTTCAGCAGTATGTTTTTCAAGGGGTGGCAAGTATTATGAGGCAAGTGAATCACTTTCAATGGATATTGAAACTGGTAAACCTTATAATTATATCTACGTTTGCAGAAAAGATGATGATGTAGATCTTTGTCCGGCAGATTATGGTACAGGGGCATCTTTGGATGAGGATCTAGCACCGACCGATACTGAGGTTAAATATTTAAACGTTATTCAATGGTCCAGATATGGAAATTTCTCTTTAATTAAATGGAGTGGCTCAGAATGGTTTCAAACTTAAAAAATAAAAAAATTAAATCAATTTCAGGAATTTCTATTCTGGAAGCCTTAGTTTCCACAGTAATTGTTGGAATAGGTTTTATTGCAATTTTACAAATGGTAAATTATTCCGTTCAGTCTATCCATACCTCTGGGGAAAGAACAAAGGCAAATTTTTTTACAAACATGATTGCAGAGGATGTAATTGGTCATAAAGAGGCAACATCTGGAGCCACAGCAAAAAATTTTTCCGATTTTTTACATGGAACTGGAGATGCGGGATTTCAAGCCTCAGCCTGTTCGCCAGCTGGAGGACCTGACAATGCAACAAATCCAAATGTAGGAAATGTCTACGGAACAGATGTTGTAGATGCTCCATTATTAAAACTTAGAAAATGGGAAACAGTCCTTAATTCAGGAGATTATCTTAGATGCACAGGAGACAATGAGGTTAGAAATTTCAAAGTATACAAACTATCTAGATCTCGAACATGGACAACTGAAACCGAAGGAACAATTCTTATAAATTCCAATATATTTGACGATGTTATGTACATTGGTAGAATTCAAATGAACTTGAATGATGGTAAAAAAAGAAAATATTTATATTTTCAAACGGACTATAGACTTAAGCAATGAAAAAACAAAAATTTAAAAATTTTCTAGGTTTCTCAATTCTAGAGTTGTTAATCGGAATTCTAGTTACCTCTTTAATGATGGGAGCCCTATATACATCCTATGATGTGGTTAATAAAACTTACACCCAAGTTTCTGAAAAAGCTAAAATCAGCAGATCTAGTAGAGATTTAGTTTCAATGCTTATGAGAGATATAAGAATGGCCGGTTATAGATATTACGTTGGTCAACAAACAATTGAAGCATTCGAAGAAAGAACTTCAGCTGACTGCGGAGGTGAAGGTATGATTTTACCCAATACAAGCTATCTCGTATTTGAAAATGGATACGCTGATCAAGAATTAAGTCATAATCCAATAGTAATTAGAAGAAATACACTTGGCTATGCTCCATCAGACCCAGATGATGATACCGAAGCAATTACCGACAATATAGATGATCCTAATATTAGTGATCAGTGTTGTGATCAAATACAAATTGTTTATGAAGATTTTTCGATGAGTAGTGATGCAGATCTTTTACAACCATTTAAGAAATATAGAATAACTTACTTTGCAGAAAGAAATAATTCTGGAGGAGAAACAAGATATTCTGTTTACAAATCTGTTGAAGCATGGGCTCAACAAAGAGATGACGCTGGGGCATGTGATTGGCCTGTTTCAGGAGAATGGAAATCAAATTGTCCAGAATGTGTCTCAAAAGAATTAATTAGAGATCACATTGAGGATATGGAGTTTGTTCCTTTTGATGCAAATGGAATAGTTTTAAAGAATATGGCAGGAGATTTTCCAACACCCGAGGGAGATAATGATATTAGAAGTAGATTGTTCGATATCACCGGTGTCGATGTAAGATTAACTTTTAGATCTAAAGATACTTTTTTTAAAAAAACAAGGCAAAGACCTATTAAAAGTCTTTTAGATGGAAGATCAAAAGATTATTCAGACAAATATCTAAGAGACTCTGTCATTGTCACGGTGCACTCAAGAAATATAGGGAGCAATTTATTTCAATGAAACAATATAATCAAAAAGGTTTCACTTTAGTTTTATCTCTAGTTCTTTTGTTGGTAATGTCATTAATGGGTGGAGCACTTGTTGTGATAGCTTCATCAGATCATCAAAGCAATAATAGTAGTGATGAGTATCAACAAACTTTCTATGTTGCTGAAACTGCATTAATGCAAGCGCAAAAGAGCCTGTTAAATGAAATGTTGGGACCAATATCAAATGATGGGGTTAGAGATTATGACAACAGAACCATTCCCAGAAATGTTGCTTTAACCGATGCTCAAAGTGCTGATGCTCCCGCTCCAGAAAAAACGCCATGTTTTGAGAGTTTTAGAAACTTATCTCGAGATGCTGATTTTAGAGTTGTCGAACAAGTTAAAGACCAAAGTTTTTATCAATTGATTGAACCTGTCTATGATGGGTTAACAGAAGATGATGGAAGCACAGACGATAGAGAAAATGAAAAAACAAGATTAGAAAAATTTAGATACGAATTTTTTTCAGTAAATGCTGGTACGTCTCTTTATAAAGGCGCAGGGGGAAGTTTAAAAAAAGCTGCAGGAACAACTCAAAGACAAGGAACTGCCTATAGACTTTATGGATGTGGAATGATGGGCGATGCAACAAACCCTGAAATTTTAATTCCTTTAGAATCTATTGTAGTTTTATCCCATTAATCTCTTTCAAGTGCCTAAAATGTACATTTCAACCGTTGAAAAAAAAACTAAAATTATTTAATTTAAAGGTAATGAAAAAAATTTTTATTTTTATATTGCTTTCATTTTTTTATACTAACTTTTCCAAAGCTTGTGACTTATTAAATGTTCCAATAGGTAGCAATGTCAAAAATGCATCTGCTGTTTTTGCATTTTTAGAGGATTATGATCCTGAAATTTATAATGAAGATATGGCAGTTCGATATAAAGATTTTGCTAATTATTATTGCGAAGGTTATAATCTTGATAATACAAACTTAGAAGTAATTATTTATAACTCAAAGGTTGCTGCAATAAATTTAATTATGTCAGAGCCAAATATTAAAAATGAGCTATATGAATTTACGAAAAATCATATTAACGATTTAGGTAGTGAAGCCAAAGAAGACAATTGGTTGGGCTACGTTGATTTGAGTATTGGGGACTTATACATCGTTTATAGCAAAGTAAAATCCTACGATGATGGTATTAATAACAATGTAATAGAGGTGTTAGAAATTGGTAATGTTGAAATGGAAGATTATATTGCATCTGGAGAAAATATTGTGGAAGGAAATAATTATTAAAATGTTAAAAAATATTAAAATAATAATTTCATTATTAATTATTTTTTATGGTGGATCTTTAAATGCTAAACCAGTTCCTCCCGGTGCTGGAGAAGGAGATGTTCCAGCTAATATTTTATTTTTAGTTGATAGCTCAGCAAGTATGGGTAATAGAATTGGTCAAGGTGTTAGAGCTACAAACGGATTTGATATTGATAGTCAAGGAAGGTTTATAATTGGTCAACAACAAAATGGTGGAATTATTCGTTGGCTTGCTGATGGATCGGGACAAGACACTGATTTTAGAAATTTGAGACAGGTACCAAATGCTGGCTGCAGATTTGGATTGAATGTTCAAGGAGACAGAACAGCGTTTTTAGACAATGCTGCAAGAAGGGTTGCGGTAAGAAGTACAGCAGGACTTACGTTTGTTGAAAATCTGCAAGCAAGAGGCCAAACTAGCAATGTATTTTTTGTTTCAGGAAGAGATAGAAATACTTTTAATAGAGTTCTTGGTTTTTCAGAAGATGGTACCACTTGTTTATTTAATATTTTGATTAATTTAAATAGAGCTGTGGTGACTGATTTTGATGTGAGAATGATAGACGGAAATCCAATTATTTTTGTAACTGGCAGATGGAATAGAAGAGGAAGAAATGTATTTTTCGCTACATGCAACTTAAGTACTGCAAATTGCAACATGAATACTATGTTTAACCAAAGATTTAATCGTATATCGATTAATAATGCAGATGATAACTTGTATGCAACGAACGTAGCAGGAAGTTTGTTAAGATACGACTTAAACAATACAGGAACATTAACTGAATTAGGAGATAATAATTTTATCTGTTTTAGAGGTAATCCTAATGGCCAAATGGGTTATGCCAGTGATGTGAGGACAGTCCCTGGGAATGATAATCAAGTATATATTGTTTCTCATGTTAATCATGTTTTACAAAAGGTAACTCTTACAGGCACCAATACTTGCACTGCTGAAACTACAGTTGGAATGGCAAGAAGAAGCAGAATGGCGAACCAGGGAGATCCTGGTACATTAGCCGCAAACCTAGTTGGATTTAATGGAAACTTCGCAATTAGAGTAACAGATACCAGAATTTATACGGCAACCGCAACTGGATACATAGATGTCTTTAATGAAGATATATTTGAAACAAGTAGTGATACCACATGGTTGCAACAATTTGGTGGTCCAGCAATATCAAGATGGACAGGAGTAAAAGATGCAATCAGATCAATTGTCAATGATACAACATTAACGACAGGTGCACATTTTGGTTTTGGTCATTGGAACGCTGGTGAACATGGTAGATCACGAACTGCTCCAAGGGGTGGTCGACATTGTCATCGAAATGCTGACTGTACATATTATCAAGGGTGGACTGGAAGTCATCCCTTAGGTACAAGCGCACAATGTAATAGAGATTCTTGTTTGAATGTAGCTATAAGTTCTGCAGGGGCAGGAAGAATAATGAGTGTGTTAAATCCCTTAGGCCTAGCATGGGGAACAGACTCTCAAGCATTTTCACAGATAGCAGAGGATTATTTTGAAGATACTACAGCCGGGGGAAGTGTTTTTGATGAAGATTCTGATTGTCAATTAAATTACGTAATTGTGATTGGTGATGGCGCCATGAATAACACAGGTGTCCTCGGTGCGAGAGGTCAAACAGCAGCAAGAATGGCAAGATTAAGAGGGAAAGGCATTAAGTCTTTATATGTAGCGTATGGAGGAGGAATTACTGGACGACCTATGCAAAGATTTGATGAGCTAGCAAGAATAGGTTCGTGCGCATCACCGGGAGACGATGATTGTGAAGAAACAATTGAAGCAGCAACACCCGCGGAATTAAAACAACAGTTAACTAGTAAAATAAGACAAATCATTGCAGATAAACTTGCATTTACAGCTCCTTCTATTACAGCAACAATTCAAGAAGGTGGATCATTATATCAAGCACAGTTTGAATATGAGCAATTCGGGGAATGGAAAGGAAAATTACTTCGGAAGAAACTAAATACAGACGGCACGGTTGAGCATGATACTTCAGCAGGTAATGCTCATGGAAATTGGAATGCTGCTGACCGAATAAAGCAACAGTCAAGCGAGGATGATGGAATAGATACAAGATTTATTTGGACCGCATTAGGATCAGGACCTGATTGCAACGATCCTCTTAACGCTGATAACCCACAATGTAATGACGCAACTAATACTATTGATTATTTGAAAAATTGGGACAATTTTAATGTTCAAAATTCCAGTGATATCGCCGGACTATTTGATCTATTTGGATATCCAGTTGCAGATTACCATAATGAAAACTCATCCTGTGCAGATGTAGGTGATAATGGAAATAGTGATGATATTGATGGTTTAATAAAATTTATGAAAGGGAATGATTACTTTGATTACAATGGTAATTGCAATGTTACAGAGGTAAGAGACCATGTAATGGGTGACATATACCATTCACAACTTGTTGAAGTGGGTCCCCCAGATGCAAACGTTGTATTCAATAATACTAATGAAGAAGCTTATTTTAGATCAAAGAAAAATTACCAATCATTTAAGGCTTCTAAAGCTGATAGACAAAAAATAATTTATGCTGGATCTAACAGTGGATGTCTACATGCAATTGATGCATTAACAGGAGATGAGGAATGGTGTTTTATACCTCCATTTGTTGCTGGCTTAATACCTCAAATAATAAACAAATCCTATGAAGGTCGAACTGACGGAACAAAAGGTGGAACTAATCCAATTTTTGGAGTTGATGGATCAATAGTTGTTCACGATGTTTATATGAAAAGTTTTAATGTTGAAGGAGAAGAAATAGGCCCTGAATGGAGAACAATATTATTTGTACCATATGGTAGAGGAGGCTCAGGCTTTTCTATTTTGGATGTAACTAATCCACTGATATTAGATGGCGAGGGTCCTATACATTTAGTTTCAGTTTTTAATGATCAGGTAGGTAATAGAGTATTAATAGCAGATTATAGAGGAGATATATCCTCAAAACCTTATAATGCTGGAAGTTCATCTTACTTACAAACCGAGGAAGGTATAGTTGCAATGAATAACTATAGTACGGCAAGAGCAGGTGATGAAGGCGAGGGAGATGATGTTACAACGAGACAAGATGCTATAGCTCCATGCAGTACTGATGCAGATTTTAGAAACACAGGTCAAGAAGATGGTGGTGCATCATGCTATGTTGGCGACACATTTCACTTCCCTGATATTGTTTTAGATTATCCTGACAGAACAAATATACCTGGCGATATACTCAGCGCTACAGAAATTGTAAATGGAGATGCAGAAAGAATAGGTATAGCTTCAGCTATGATGGTTGATGGTACTTTAAGAGTAACATTTACTGAGGATAAAGTAATTAATGCAGTGGTAAGCGATATAGAGCCAAGTGAAACTAACGAATTTAATGTCTCTACAGCTTGTAAAGGAGCCACAAATATAGAGCCTCAATACGATTACACACAATTAGGAGAAACGTGGTCAACTCCGAGAATTTTAAGAATTCCATCTTTCACAGGGGGCGAGGATGGGAGTTCAGTTTCAACAACTGGTGGTATAGATGATGATAGATATGTAGCGGTTATGGGTGGCGGAATGAGTAAAAATGATAGTTGTGCAGGCTCAGCAATTTACATGATTGACTTAGAAAATTTAGATGAACCAGGTTCAATTTATGGAGCAGAAGCAAATGGTGGACCAATAACAATTGTTGATACATCGCCAATGGGATTAATTGATAGTGCTGGTACGTTTATTGATACCCCAGGAGGAAGTGATATACCTAATGCTATACCAGCAACACCAGTGGTTATTACACCTGATACTGCTTTCAATATTCCATGGAGAGGAGGAATGATTTACATTAATGACCTTGAAGGCAAGATAACAAAAATTAATTTAACTAGCTCAACCAAAAATGGTGCTGAACTATTTGATCAAACTACTTTAATCAATCTGAATGCCAACATTGGAAATGCAAGACTTTCCTATTTTGGAATGGATGCAGGAGTTGGTGTTGATGACGGTGAGTTCATGTTGTTTGGTTCGACTGGAGACTTCACTAATCTTGGTGGAAGAGAACCGGGAATGGATAATATTTTATATGGAGTTATGGACGTTGACTATCCAAACTTTAGACATCTAAATGGTGTTACAATACCAAAAGGTAGTTCCAATGATTTTAAAAATCTGGCACACGCAGGTGCTGCTGGAGTAGAGACAACATATATTGAGAATGAATTACAATGTCTTAGTGTAACTGGCTTAGACGAAGATAGATGTCCAAAGAGAGTGAGGGGTGAAAAAGCTTGGGTAGTTAAATTAGCACTAGATGAAAATGGAAATTTCCATGAACCAAAAACTTTTAGAAAAGCTTCTGCCTCTCCAACATTGTTTAAAGGACAAGTCTATTATCCAGTTTACCAACCACCCGCTAGTGCAGTTAAATGTTCTCAAGGATCAGCATTTGTATGTGTTCATGATGATGAGTGTGGTACAAATAATTCAGGCCAATTAGGACTTGAAACACCAGCAGATGTAGCAAATCCAGGTTTGAACTCGTGTGCTTTTGTTAGAAGAGGAGTTCTCTCAGAACTAGTTGTATTTGCGGACAAATTATTTGCAAACGTAGCCGGCCCAACAGGTGATGAAGATACTTTGTTTTCAATCTTATCTATACCGGGAGAGATTATACAAAACAAAGGTGGATGGAAAGATAGTAGTTTCTAAAACAATTTAACTTCAACTTTTAAATTAAAAAATTAATAATTTGATTGTATAGGATTAGATAAATTATTACAGCAACCACAAGATAAGGTCCAAAAGGTATCTGTGAGGATAAATTCTTAGATTTATTTACTAAACCAGGAATGGCAAAAGCTAAAGCTACAAATGAGGAAAAAAATAATATAAATGGTATTGCAATCCATCCGAACCAAAATCCTATTGCAGATAATAATTTTGCATCTCCTAAACCCATTCCCTCTTTATTTTTTATTTTTTTATAAAGAAATATAATTATCCATATAATTAAGTAGCCAACAATCCCTCCTATTAAAGAATTAATAAAATTTGGAAATATATAACTATAAAGATTAGGATCAAAAGATTTAACAAAACCAACAAACATTAAAGGAAAAGTTAATTCGTTCGGAATTATAAAATGACGTAAATCAATAAAAAAAATTATAACAAAAAAAGTAATTAATATAAAAAATAATAAAGTGGTTAAAGATATTCCAAAGATAAAAAAAGCAGTTAAAAAACCTAAAGCAGTTATTAACTCTACAATAAAATACTGAAATTCTATTTTTGATCCACAGCCCCTACATTTCCCTCCTAACATTAAATAGGAAATAAAAGGTATATTATCAAACCACCTAATCAATTTTTTACATTTCTTGCATTTCGATCTATTTGTTGCAACATTTCCACCTAGTGGGAGCCTGTATATGCAAACATTACTAAAACTTCCCCATAAACTCCCTAATATAAAGACAGCTATATAAAGAAAAATCACTATTAAATTTTGATACGAGAGGCTATTTCAATTAAACCATCAATACAATATTGAACAAGTACTACGGCATCTTGAATGTGAAGATAAAAATTTGGAGAATATATTATAATTTCCATAATTTTGAAAAAATACCAAAAAAGATATAGATTGCCAATTAAAAAATTATGTTCTTTGGTTCAAAAAAGCCTGAAGTTAAGAAAGAAGATGATAATTCAAAAAAAGATTTAGCATTAATAACCCAAATGAATAATGAACTTGCAGGTTCGTTAGATCTTAAAGATACATTACAAAATGCTTTGGAATTAATAATTAAAAGAATTAACGCACAAGCAGCTAATGTTTTCTTAATTGAAGATAAGAAACAAATTTTTCAATGTATTGCTTCAAAGCATCAAGCTTATCTTGAGGATTACGAAATACCTATTACTCAAGGAGTTATGGGAAAAGCAACCGCGCTAAAAAAATGTATAAGAGTTGGCGATGTGAGAAAAGATGTAAGAGAAATTGCTGAATTTTATTTTGATTTAGATAATAAAACAAACTTTACAACATATTCAGTTCTATGTTCGCCATTATTAGTATCGGGCGAGTGCATTGGAGTTATTCATTGTTTAAATAAAAAAACAAACACAAAACTTTTTGACGAAGGAGATAGAAAACTTTTAGAAACATTGTCAGGCCCAGCAGCATTAGCAATTAAGAATGCTAAAACAGCAAAAGAATTAATAGATAAGAACAGAATGCAAAAAGAAATAGAAATTGTTGGTGATATACAAAAAACATTATTATCACAAAATAAAAAAGATCCATTTCCAATTGCTGGAATAAATATACCTGCCAAAGTTGTTTCAGGGGATTTTTATAACTTTTCTGAACTTACAGATGGTAAGTTTGGGTTTGGTGTTGCGGATGTATCAGGCAAAGGAATTAAATCTTCTTTATTAATGTCAAAAGCTTCTAGTCTCTATAGATGTTTAAGTAAAACTATATTTTCAGCAGCAGAACTTTTAAAAATATTAAACGATGAAATTTGTGAAACTGCTTCAAGAGGAATGTTTGTAACAATGGTTATTGGAATTTATGATAGCCAAAAAAAAGAATTACTTTTATCTAATGCAGGACACGAACATCCTTTGATTTATTCTAAAGATGGAACGTTTTCTAATTTTGAAGAAGCTGGTCCTCCATTAGGTATTGCACCAAAATTTAAATTTACAGAAAAGAAAATTATTTTCAAAGATAGTTCTATGTATATATTTACAGATGGTATTACAGAGATGAAAGATGCAAATGGAACTATGTTAGGGCAAGATGGTTTCCAAAACTTTATTAAAAAATATCAAGATATTCCAAACTCTCAAAGATTAAAAAAAATAATAGAGGACCTAGTTAAGTCTGATAGAATTCAAAAAGATGATTTAACTATTGTTGCTATAGATGGAAATTAAAAATGTTTGGTATTCCAAAAACACTTATTTTTTTTGCAATTGTAATTAGTACACTTTTGTATTGGGCTACAGCAAATGTTTGTAGATATAATTTTGCTCTTGAAAAAAAAACAAATATTTTAAATATAATAACTCAGGATATCGATCCCTCTATCCCAACTGCAAGAGTATATTATTATAGTGAACTAAATTGTAACGATGTTGATCTTGAGTGGGATTACGAAAGAGTCATATCAAATTTACACACCCTGTCTGTAATGATCTATCAAGAATTAAGCACCGATATACACGGTATTCCTAATTAAATATATATTGAGAAAAGTGTATTAATACATAAAGTTATTTTAGATTAATTATTAAGAAATTTATAAAACTAGATTAAATGGAAACAAATAAAATGGTTAAAAATATGCAGTCAAAGGTATATCCGCGATGAAAATGCTAAAATTACATATTATAGTGTTATTTCTAAGCACAAATTGTATAGCGCATGAAACGACTTATAATTTATACAAAAATCAATTTTCAAAATTTAACGAAAATTTTTGGGAAATTAAAACCTCTCCATTTAATTTAAAAACAGATAAGATAAATAGCAATAAAATTTCTAAAATAAATGATTTAAATTTCCATAATAATTTTAAAGTATTTAAAAATAATGATGTTTTATTAAATGTTTTTAATAGATTCCAAACAAGTAAGTTAATTAAATATTATAAAGAAAAAATAAAAATATAAATTCAATATGAATAAATTTTATTACGCATTATATGACCTTGCTAATTCGGCTTACACGTCAATTATAATTACTTTTGTGTTTTCAGCATACTTTGCTACACAAATAGTTGGCGATGCACAACTAGGAGCTTCATACTGGCAATGGACTGCTGGCTTATGTAGTTTGGCAATTGCATTTTCAAGTCCATTCTTAGGAAGTAGAGCTGACAATATTTCTAATGGAAAAATAAATTATTTAAAAAAATTTACTTACCTTTGTATTGTGTCTACATGTTTATTTTGGTTTGCAAAGCCAGATACAAAATATATTTTTTATACATTATTAATCTTTTTTATTTCAAACTATTTTTATGAGATAGCATTAATGTTTTATAATTCATTATTAAAAAAATGTTCTAATAAAAAAGATGTTGGCAAAATATCTGGTTTTGGTTTTGCATTAGGTTACATCGGATCAGTTCCAATACTTTTATTAGTGCTTTATGTATTTGTACTACCTGAAAATAATTTTTTGGGTTTATCAAAAAATGAATATGAAAATATAAGATTTGTTCCGTTTGTTGTTTCAATTTGGTTTTTTATATTTGCATTACCAATGATACAAAATTTTTCTAAAAAAAATTTAGAAAATAAATTAATTAATGAAAAAGTAAATTTAAAAAAAATTATAGAAATTGTTTGGAAAAATAAATTTACAAATGCTGGGAAATTTTTGGTAGCGAGAATGATTTATGCAGATGCTTTAATTGTTTTAACTGCAGGTGGAGGTGTTTATGCTTCTGGTGTATTTGATTATACGACCAAAGATTTATTAAGTCTTGCAATTTTTGGAAACATAGTTGCTTTTGTTGGAGTAATAATAGGAGGTTACTTAAATGATAAGTTTAATTCTAAAAAAATAATAATTTTTTGTATTGTAGCGTTAATATTTTCAGTTATTTATATTTCTCTTATTGCTCAAACAAAAGAACAATTTTTTTATAGTGTAATGTTTGTTTCTTTATTTATTGGATCAATACAAAGTGCGAGTAGAGTATTAATGACAAAATTATTAGATAATAAAAATTTAGGAAAAGGTTTTGGTTTGTTTAGTTTTTCAGGGAGAGCAACTTCATTTGCTGGTCCAATGCTTGTTGGAACTACTACATACTTCTTTTCTCAGCGAGTTGGTCTTTTGTCAGTATCAATTTTATTTGTTTTAGGATTTTTATTAATGTTAAATGTAAAAAATGTATGATCTTATAAAAAAAGTTTAAATTATTAAAAAAAATCACTTTAAAAGTGTAAAATTCAATCAACTCTCAGTTTAAATACAAAATTTCAAAATATTGTTGCAAAAATAATACAAAAAAAAATTTAAAAAATTATTTCAGCTACTAAAAGATATTTTAATAATAAAAAAAATTTGGAAAATTAACTCTCTAACACAAAAAAATATATCTCTAACACAAAAATGTAATTTTTGATTTTTTGTTGATTTTATTAGGTTTTTTAATTTTAGAAATTATTTTAATTTTGCTTGTGTTAGAGTAAATACTTTTTGTGTTAGAATTTATAAAATTTTAATTGAAAATTTTAAAAAATTTAATTTTGCTAAATTTTACAAAAAACCTTAATTTTATTGACTTTTTTGGCATTATGCCCAAATTGAGCATATTAAAATTAAATTGTGTTAGACATAAATTTAATTTTGTGTTAGAGATTCGCTTAATTGTGTTAGAGAAATGAAAAAATAAAAAAAAAATATGGCTGACGAAGATCAGGATAAAAAAAATTTAGAGGAAGATAAACCTCAGGTTGAAGATAACAACCAATCAAATGATGACTCAAATCAACAATCTGAGGTTGTTGACAATGTAGTTGTTGATCAAAATCAAAATATTTCTGAAAATCAACCAAAAAGTGAAAATTTACCTTCTGAGGATAAAATTTTAAGTGAAAACTTAGAAAATAAAAATGAAACAGTTGAAAATAATGGAAATGGAAACAAAGATCATCAAGTCATTCATAAAAAAGATGGAAGACTTCACATTTATGTTCGTCAAGACAAATACAAAGGCGAATTAAAATCTAAAAATTGGGTTGGAAGATTATATGTAGACGGAAAACAAAAAATTTCTTCATCGGGTACACAAAATCTTGATGAAGCGATACCAATTTTAGAAAAATGGTACGACGATGTAATTAATGAGAGTGAAAAATTAAAAAAACTTTCTGAAGAACAAAAAACAACTGCTGCAATTGAAACAAATAAAACTGAAACAAGTGTAACTGATACCACTGCCTCATTAAAAGAAACTAATTTACAAACATCTGAAAAAAATATTGAGCAGAGTGTAAATAAAAATGAACAATCTTCAGATGTGAATAATTCTTTAACTAAAGAAAATAAAGTTTCAAATATTTTAGGAAAATTAAAAAATATTAAATTTAAAAAACCATCTTTAAAAGGTATTAGGCTTCCAAAATCTTCATCAGTTAAAAGTTCAGATACTATTAATAAAGTTTTAAGTTTTTTAAAAACTAAAATTGGAAAATCATCCATTCAGGGTGAGGAAATAATTGGACTTGAAATAACAAATAAAGAAATACGTTTAGCCCAAGTCAATGTAAACAAATCAAATAAATGGGTTCTAGAAAAATTTTACACTCACAAAATAAATATACCAGATGAAAGTTCAGTAATTGAAAATTCAGAAAAAATAACAGAGGAACTGAATTTAGTTTTACAAAAAGTAAAATTAGATACTACTAATGTAGCAATATCGATACCAGTCACAAGCGCAATAATAAGAGTCGTTACCTCACCTTTGATGAAAGATGAAGAATTACAAAAGGCTATAGAAACAAACTCTTTATGGGAGAATCTTGTTCAATTGACAGATAATTTAGATGATTATTCCATTTTTCATCAAGTGATTAACAGAAACGAAAAAGACAATACGATGGATATTTTATTTGTTGCATCAAAATTAACAGATATTAATAGTTATGTTTCAATTGTAAAAAATAGTGGTCTTAATCCCGTAATAATAGACGTTAAATGTTTTGCTCTTAAATCTGCAGTTGACCAAATAAATCAAATTTCAAATAAAACTGAAGATGCAAATCTAACTGCAGTATTAGAATTTGGGCTAGATGAGAATTATTTAATGATCTTATACGATAATAATCCAATAATTACTGATATTTTTTTAAGAGGAATGGATAGAAAAATTCTAGCTGAGTCGCAAGATGTTGAGGAAAAAGAAGGCTTAGTAAGAAGGTATGCAACGCAAGTAAAACAAGCTATTCAAGATTTTGAGACTAAATACGAAAAAAGAATACGTAATGTTAAAGTGGTTTCCGACGTTGAAAATGTAGAGGAATACTTATCTTTTTTTAGAAAAAACTTAATGAATATAGGGTTTAATCTATTTGATCCAATAGATGGTTTGCAAGTACCCCAACAATTTGATCAACAATTAAATCTGGCAAACAAATCATATCTTACAACATCGATTGGTTTAGCGTTTAGAAAATTAGACGTATTTGGCTATTATAAATTTGTAACTGCTGCAAAAAATATAAATTTACTTCCTAATAGAAAAAGCATGTTCCAACAAAAAAAAATGAAAGCAATTTCGAATTTTGCTTTCAAAGGTCTAGCGACAGGAATAGCGGCAATTTATTTGATTTTATTCACTTTATCTTTTTGGAATATTCATTCTTATAATAAAAAATTATCTAATTACTCAAATGTTAAAAAAATACATAAACAAAAATCAGCAGAACTAAAAAATGTCTCAAAAGAACTTCAAATTATGGAGAAAACACTAAAGTTGAGTAATTCTCTTAAGTCAAATAAAGAATTGACTTATAGAGTTCTAGCTCAAATAGCATCAAGTGTTCCGACAAGAGTAAGATTTGATAAGTTGGAATACAATGGCGGAAGTCTAATTACAGTTCAGGGTATTGCTGCTAGCGATCAAGATATTCTAAAATTTATTAATAATTTAGGAGATCAAAATTTAATTGAGCAAGCCTCTCTCTCCTCTATGAGATTACCCAAAACGTCTGCCGGAGGAATAACAATGAAAGGATTTAGAGTTTTTGTAAAAATTAAAAAAGTATAGTTATGAATTTTAATATTGATTTAAAAAGTTTAAATAATATCTCGATGGATGATATTAAAGCTAAACTCCAAAATGTTGACAAAAAGGTTTGGATCAAGATAGGTATTTCTGCTGGTGCAGTAGTACTCTTCCTAATTATTTTTTATGGAGTTTTAAATCCAATTGTAAACAAGAAAAAAGCCCAGTTGGATGACATGAATAAGAAAAAAGAGGAGACACAAAAATTTATTAAAAATATCAAAGCGAGCAAAGCTAAGATAACAAAAATAAAACCGAGATACGAAGAATACTCTACACTTTTCCATACAAAGGCTGAAGTTGAAGGTCTTTATCAAACATTAAGTGAATTTGCAGGTATGAATGACTTAGTAATTTCAAAAATTGTAAAAAAAGAAATTAAAGAGGTTTCAAAAGAGAATGCTTTAGCAAAAGCAACAGGAGACAATGCTAAGAAAAAAAAGAAAAAGAAAAAGAAGAAAAAGAAGAAAAGTGACGTAAAAAAAGTGGATAATATTGCTTATTACACAATTCCAGTAGAATTCGAGATTAATGGTAACTTTCTTGGATATATTAAGTTTAAAAGACAGCTATCTCTCTCTCAAAAGATGCTTAATTTTGACAAAGAGACTATTCAAGTGGTAAAAGGTAATACAACCGGGACGATAAAAGTAAATGGAACACTTACTATTGTAGGATTGGCAGATGAATTTTTTTAGAATTTTAATCTTAATACTGTCTTTTATCTTTATTAATTTAAATGTATTTGCAGATAGTCATGATGATACTAAAAATATAGTAGAGAAAGCAAAAGAGATAAATCAAAAAGTTAAAAAAGAACAAGCATTAAAAGAAGCAAACTCAAAAAAAAGTGAAGAAGAGCCATTACCTTTAAATGATCCTTTTGTAGGTGACGGATCTTTGGGAAGTGGAAGTGGAATTAAAATACTTGCAGGCTCTGAGGAAGAAAAGAAAAAGTTAAGTTTGTTTAATTTTAAATTAGTTGGAATTATGGAAGGGAAAGATCAGTCTTTCGCATCTTTAATTGATGAAAATGGAGAAATCATGACTTTGACCTTATTTGAAGAGATATCACCAGGAGTAACACTTCTATCAATAAGCTCGAAAGAAATTATTTTTGAGAGAGACGAGGACTCATTGGTAGTAATAAATTTTAAAAATCAAATAACTGAAAGAGATAATAATCTATAATGAAAAATTTTATAAAATATACGAGTTTATTTTCGATTATTATTTTACTTACAACTGGTTGTTTACAACAAGGTAAAAAAGGGAAGGTATTTCAACATGACACTCCTTTAATTAAAACAGATGTAAAAAGCATGGGGCAAAAAGAATTAGAGAAGAGTGCTGAAATGGGCCCAACACCAGTTGAAGGAGATGTAGTAAAACTTAAAAAAAGAACGAAAATTTCATCAGTTAAAGAAAGGAATTATTTATTAATTCCAGAAGAGTATACAGAATTAAAGCAAATAGTTTCATTTAGATTTCAAAATATGGATTATAAAGAAGCAATGACACTTATGTCTAAAATAGGTGGTATTAATATTTTAGTAGGCGATGATGTTGCTGGCGCTATTTCAGCTGAGTTAGTTAACGTACCATGGGATAAAGCTTTTAATGCTTTACTCGATATGAAAAATTATGCTGCAGATATAGATGTAGCGAGTAATATAATAAGAGTATCAACTCCAGCAACCCTTACATCACAAGAAAGTTATAAATCTGCAAGAGCATTAGCTGTTAAAAAGAAAGTTGAACTAGAGGATTCTGTAGAACCAATTATATCTGAAATATTTAGACTTTATTACATTTCACCTCAAGAAGCTAAAGCAACTATTACAGAGTTATTTACATCAACATCTGGAACTGGAAGTAGCTTTATACCAATTCAAGTTACTGAAGAAAAAACTACTAGATCAATAATAGTTAGGGGAAAAGAAAAAGATTTAGATGTAGTTGATAAAGTCTTAAGAGAAATTGATGTTAGAACTAAGCAAGTTTTAATGGAGGCTTTTATAGTTGAAGCTTCGTCAACGTTTCTACAACGTCTAGGAACAAAACTTGGAGCAGCTTATACAAGAAGTAGATTAAGAGCAGGAGGAACAGCATCCGGTAGTTCTATTGGTGCAGCGACAGGAGCTGGTGCAGCCATTTCTAGTGATACAGCCGCAATAGGTGGTGCAAATGATAATATCTTTGCTTCATCAATTACTGGAAATAGCGGTTTTGGTATTTTAAGAAGAACAGGTTCAATAGTTTTAAAAGCTCAATTAGACGCGTTGGAAGAAGAGAATTTAAGTAAAACGATTTCAAATCCAAAATTATTTGCACTCGATAATCAAACAGCAAGTATAATGCAGGGTATACAAATCCCAGTGTCTGGAGGAGATGGAGCAGATACTTTTACGCCTGCTGCACTCGTTTTATCAGTAACCCCTAGCATTATAGGGGATGGCAATGTCTTACTTGATGTCAAAGTTAATAATGATACTCCAAACTCAGTTGGAGGATCGGGTGCCATTGGAATTGATACTATGGAAATTACTACAAAACTACTTGTTGCAGATGGAGACATAGTGGTAATTGGTGGTATCAAAAAGAATACTGTAACTAATGGAAAAGAAGGTGTTCCAGGAGTAAGTAAATTGCCGATTTTAGGCAAAATGTTTCAAGGAAAAACTAAAACAGATAATCTAAATGAACTCTTGGTTTTTATTGCACCAAGGATATTATAAGTTTTATGCTAAAAATAAGTAGAGAGAGCGAGATAAACTTAATTAACGTTTTAATAGATAATGACGTTATTTCTGCGGGAGATCTAGTAAAGATAAAAAAAACTGAGTCTGAAAAAAATACCTCGCAAATAGAAGCAGTATTTGAATTAAAATTAACAGATGAAGAAAAAATATTACAATTATTAGTTAAAGAACAGAATTTAGAAATTGTTGATTTATCAAAACAAGAAATTTCAAAAGATGTTAAAGGTGTTCTTCCTTCAAATTATATAAAAGTAAATTTTGTTGCTCCATTTAAGATTGACGGTAAAACGTTGCACATTGCAATTCCTGATAGTTCAAAGTTGGGTTTAATGAGAAATCTGAAAGCAATTACAAAAAAAAATATTGAGTTACACGCTGCGCCTTTAACCCAAATTTCAGAATTTATAGAAAGACTTACAAACGAAAGTGGTGAAGTAACAGCAGCTTCAATTAGAAAAGAAAATAAAGAGAAACAAAAAACTTTCGACTCTGAATTGGGAGAAGCGGGTGAAGTATTAGAAAAAGCACCAGAAGAAGATATTGAGGCAATTGAAAACGAGTCTGAAGTTATAAAATTTAGTACTGCTGTTGTAGCAGAAGCCATCAAGAACGGAGTAAGTGATATTCATATTGAACCTTACAGATTTAGTTCAAGAGTAAGGTATAGATTAGATGGAATGTTGCAAGAGCAGGAACAATATAAAAAATTTTTACATGATAATTATGGAGCAGTTGTTACCCGTTTTAAAATTATGGGTAAATTAGATATCGCTGAAAGACGATTACCACAAGATGGTGCAATTAATTTTAAAATCGAAGGCAAGGTCGTTGACCTTCGTTTATCCATTTTACCAACTGCAAACAATGAAAGAATTGTTATGCGGGTACTTAATAAGGATGCAGGAGATATTACTCTTGAACAATTAAATTTTGAAGATCAAGATCTAAAAAGTTTAAGAAAAGCTATTCATTCAACACAGGGACTAATTTTAGTTACTGGACCAACTGGATCTGGAAAATCAACTACATTGTATAGTATTTTAAAGGAGGTTAGCAAACCGCATTTAAATATTTTAACTGCTGAAGATCCAGTGGAATATGAATTAGACGGTGTTGGTCAAGTTCAAATTAAAGATGATATCGGTCTTTCTTTTGCATCTGCACTTAGATCTTTTTTAAGACAAGACCCTGAAATAATTCTAGTTGGAGAGATGCGAGATAAAGAAACTGTAGATATTGGTTTAAAAGCTGCACTAACAGGTCACTTAGTATTTAGCACACTTCACACTAATGATGCTCCAAGCACTATTACTAGATTACAAAACATGGGAACTCCTGATTATTTAATAAGTGCTGCGTGTCAATTAGTTGTTGCTCAGAGACTTGCAAGAAAAAATTGTAAAGAATGTAAAGTTCCAGACGATGATGTTAATCCAAAAGTTTTACAGGATTTAGGTTTTTCTCCAGAACTTGCATCAAGAGCAAAAGCTTATAAAGGTAAAGGATGTGAGAAGTGTAGTAATACTGGATATAAAGGAAGACAAGGTATTTACGAAATACTCGTAGTATCTAAACCTCTTAAAGAGGCAATACTTAGACAAGCCACTACTCCAGAGTTAAGAGAGATAGCAATAAAAGAAGGTTTTCAAATGATGCAAGATATGGGTCGAAGACTAATCGCATCAGGTGATCTAAATTTTAGAGAATACGAAAGAGTTCTTTCATCAGAGTAACTAAAATAATCTAATGGAAACTTACACATATAAAGGCATCGCTGACGGAAAATATGTAGAGGGCGATATCGAAGCTGTAAATCCAGATGAAGCATCGTTTAAATTAAAAGAGCAAAAAGTCATTATAACTAATTTAGTACGCTCCTCAAAAAAGAAAAAAACTGATAAAAAAGAGAAAAAAAAATCTGGAAAGTCTTTATTTGGCAAAAAGAAAGCAAAAGTTGAAGATGTATTAATATTTTCTAAACAATTTGCAACCATGGTAAAGGCTGGACTGCCTATTTTACAAGTTTTATCTATGCTTAGGGACCAAATGGAAAGCCCAGCTATGAAAGATGTAGTGGAAGATATAAGAAAAAGTTTAGAGGGTGGTGTGACTTTATCTACATGCTTCGGAAAGTTCCCAGAACTTTTTGATAATGTTTATGTAAATTTAGTTAAAGCTGGTGAGGCTAGCGGAAAGCTAGATGTATTTTTGCTTAAAATTGTTGAAGCTCTTGAAAAAAAAGAGGCGATTAAAAAGAAAATTAAAGGAGCTTTAATGTATCCGGGCATTATGTTTACTGTAGCTATTACAGTGAGCGCTTTCATGTTGATTAAAGTAGTTCCTGTTTTCGCTAAAATGTATGATGGTATGGGTATAGAATTACCTGCCGCAACAGCAACAATTATGGCTATGAGTGATTTTTTAAGAGGCACAGGGGGTTTAATTTTATTAATATCATTGGTAGGTGGCTTTTTTATATTCAAATTCTTAACCACAAAAAATGAAAAGTTTAAATATGCCTGGCATAAACAAGTTTTAAAACTCCCAATTTTTGGTGATATGATTTTAAAATCTATGTTAGCTAGAATTTCTTTAATAATGGGTAACTTAAGTGCAGCTGGTGTAAACTTATTAGAGAGTATAGAAATTGCAAAATCTGTAAGTAATAACGTAGTGGTTTTAGAGTCTTTAGAAAATGTAAAAAAAGGTGTTTTTTCTGGAGATACATTAACAAAGTTATTTCTAAAAGACCCTTTATTTCCCCCAACCTTTGGACAATTAATTTCTGTAGGAGAACAAACTGGGCAACTAGATGAAATGTTCGGATCTGTTGCAAAATACTACGAATCTGAGTTTGATACTGTAGTTGAAAATTTATCAGCCTTGATCGAACCAATTATGATTGTGTTTATGGGTATATTGATTGGTGGATTAATGATCGCGATGTACTCACCAATATTCAACGTTGGTGCTTTAATTAATTAAATTTTATAATTGCTTTGTTAAGACTAAGTGATTTACCCAAGACTGTTTTCCTTCTTTAAATTCCATAGCGTCCATAATCTCTTGAATGAAAAAAGTTCCCAATCCACCCGGTCTTATATTATCAATATTACGATGTTTTATTTTTTTGGGATCAACCGCATTCCCCATATCAAAAAAACCAATTTCTAGTTTATTTTCCTTACATGATATTTGAACCGCCATTTTATCATTTGTATCTGGATTATCTTTATAAGCATGTTTAACAATATTTTGTGCAGCTTCTCCAATCGCCAATACAAGCTCATCTTTTAAATCATTATTAATTTGAAGTTTTTCAAATACTTCTCTTGAGAATTCTCTTACATTTTTTAAACTAGAGGACCGAACTACAAAATCTTTTTTTTCTGTAAGGTCTTGATGTACCTTTAGGTTCATTTTATTCTAAATTTAATATCTGTTCTAATTTGGCCATCATAATCACTTTAAGTACAGATTTACTAACATCTTTAATAATAACCTTATTGTTTTTTTCTAAAGCTTTTTGATGACTTTCAATTAAAACTGAAATACCTGAAGAGTCCATGTATTGTACTTGACTTAAATTTAAATGAACCTCTTTTCCAGAGTCAATATGTGGAAAAATAACCTCTTTAGCACTTTCAACTATGTCCATATCAATTTCACCATCAAGATGAATTGTTACAACGTTTCCTTCTTCTGATACTTTATAACTCATAAAAATTCCCTCGCTAATTTTAAAACTTTTTCTACTGGTTTACTTACTTCTTTAAGCTCACATTTGGTTTTCTTTTCCTCAGATAATTTTTTACTTTCAATTAAGACTGAAATTCCTGAAGAGTCCATGTAAGTGACTTTGCTTAAATTTAAATGAACTTCATGACCAGCTTCAATTAAAGGTAGTATAGTTTGTCTAGCTTGATCTGCTACGTCCATGTCAATTTCACCATTTAAATGAATAACTCTAACATTACCATTTTCCTCGATTTTGTATGTCATAAATAATTAATACGCCCATTATGGGCAGATATTCCAATATTTCTACTAAAAAAGGGATTTCTATTTAATTTTTAACATATTTACATAAAGCAAATAATCACTATGGTTACTTTATATATATTAATTAATTAATTAAAGAGGACTAAATAAAATGAAAAATACAAAAGGTTTCACACTAATTGAATTATTAGTTGTGGTTGCTATTATTGGAATTTTAGCTGCGGTTGGAACGGTTGCTTACCAAGGTTACACAGCCGGTGCCATGAAAAATGCTGCTAAATCAAATCATGCAGCAGTAGTAAAGTATATAGCTGCTGAAGACCAAAAATGTACTGTAAATGGAAACACAGGAACTGCTATGGGTGGTGACTTAGACTGTGCTGATAGAGATGGTACCACTGTTGTTACTGCAGCTGTAAGTTCAATGTCGGATACAAAAAATCCTTACAGCACCTCTAATAACGCAGTAAGAGGAACAGACTCAGCTTCACATGATGCTGATGGTGACGAAGGGTATGTAAACTTAGTAGCTGATGGAGATACAATTACAGTTACTACATGTTGGCAAGACTCAACGGATGGTACAAACACTTTCTGTACTGCTGAAGAAAATGCAGACATAGTACAAAACGAAGTTGAAGTTGGTGGTTAATTCGTTAAGAATTTA
>CAZGVS010000007.1:1162-4227 GCA_964529275.1 uncultured Candidatus Pelagibacter sp. | reverse complement strand
TGCAGACATAGTACAAAACGAAGTTGAAGTTGGTGGTTAATTCGTTAAGAATTTAATTATGTCAATTAAGAGCTCTAAAGGTTTTTCACTAATAGAGCTCTTAGTTGTTGTATCAATAATTGGAGTTCTTGCAGCAATAGGAACAATTGCTTATCAAGGTTATACAAGCTCTGCTCAAAAAAGTGCAACTGAAGCAGCAATGCAACAAATTGCATTAGCTCAAACAGAAGAATATTCAAGTACTGGTTCATATTATTTTACAGATGGGGGAAGCGATTCTTGCGAACCTAACTCTGATGGAATAAGTGACATTAATACAAATTTATTCGAAGGTAATAGTCAATTAGATAGTTCATTAGGTTATGATGTATGTATATTTGGATCAGGCAATAACTTTACAATATTTGCAAAAGAGAACACTGGTACTGAGACTGAGAAATGTCAAATAACTTTAGCAAGAAATGGCACTCCTTCAAGAGAAAGAGTTGACGGAGAAGGCTGTTAACTTAAAGACAATATTCGTTTAAATTAAAATTATGAATTTTTTAAAGAAAAAAAATTATTATAAATTTTATTTAGTTTTTTTTTTCTTAATTTCTTTGTTTCTTTTATTTTTTATTAAACCTGTAAATTCCTCAGAAAAAAATATTACTTACATGCAAATTTTACAAAAACCTAATGATCTGGAGTTAAATCTTAAATATGCACAGCAACAAGGAAAGATGGGTAATTTTAAGCAAACAATTTCAACGTTAGAAAGATTAAATATGCTTTATCCAGAAAATATTGAGATTAAACTTTATTTATTATCTGTTTTAGTTCAAGCAGACTCACCGCAAAAAGCGGGAACTATTATTGAGGAAATGAAATTAAGAAGAGATTTAAGCGCTGAAGATTTAGAGACTTTAAGAGAAATCGAAGAGGAATTGAAAGATAGAGAACCAAGTTTATGGCGTTTAACAGCAGATCTATCTTTAGGGGCCGTTCAAACAGATAATGTAAATAGTGTATCAAAAACAAGAACTAAGTATGAAAGCGGAAGCGTGGTTGGATTTAATTCTGCAAAACACGACAGAACTTTAGCAGGAGGAATTGGGTTGTCAGCTTCAAGACCAATTGGTGAGCTTTCGTCATTTTTGATAAATTTTTCTCATACGGCATCAGACCAATATCAGGAAACTGATGATGATTATGATAGTTATGGTCTTACAATGGCAGTAGATACTGAAGTTGGAAACCAAAGCTTAAGTCCGTACCTGATGTTAAGTAAAACAGATTATGAAACAGATGCAGATAGCTTCTCAATAATGTATGGTTTGGGGGGTTTTTTCTCGTTTGGTGAAAGGAATTCCTTTAGCTATGGATATTCTTTCGCAGACTCAAAAGGAAATCATAATTCTTCAGATACAACAGCGGACGAAACTAATTCAATTGGTCATAGTTTTTCACTAGGTCATGATTTTTTAGTTAACGAAATTATTTCAACTTCATTTGGTTTGGGTTATAGCGATAGTGATGCAAAAGTTGATGCAGGAAATGATTATGAAACTTACGATGTAAGTTTTAGATTAAATTTTGCTTATCCATGGGCATATATTTCAGTTGGTAATGCGTATAGTTTTAATGATTACAAAAAAGAAGATAGTTCGGTTAATTCATCATTGTTAAGATCAGATGTTACAAATACTTTTGATGTAATGTTAACTAAAGCAGTGGGTGATATATTTCCCAATTTAGATCCGAACAGAACTTTGTTCATAAATTTCGGGTATGACAAAGTAATATCGGAGGCTAATATTCAAAATTACGACTATATTTCAGATTCATTTTCTATGAGCTTTAACAAGTCTGTAAATTTAAACTAGGAGTTAATTTTTTGTTAAAAATAGCAAAATATAAGTATAAACTGAATAAAACTAACCAAAATGGTCTATTAGTGTTTTATTTTTTTTAAAAAATTGGTAATTTAAAATTATGGGAAGATATTTAATTGCAATCGTTAGTTTAATTTTTTTATTTAACATTTCTAGCAATGCTGAGGAATCGCTTAAAATAGAAAAACAACTTGTCGGAATTGTTGGAGCAACCTCAGGAATAGTTAAAACAGAAACAAGAGATTTAAAACCTGGCGATAAAATTTATTTAAATGAAACGATATATGCTGCAGAGGGTTCAGGAACACAAATTTTATTATTAGACCAATCGACTTTTACGGTAGGGGCGGATAGCGAAGTTGTAATGGATACTTTTATTTTTGATCCAGAAACAAATGACGGCAAAATTGTTGCAAGTGTAAAGCAAGGAAGTTTAAAAATAATATCAGGTTTAATAAGTAAAAAAGATCCAGATGCATTAACAGTTGAAGTTCCAGAAGGAACGTTAGGATCAAGAGGAACGGAGTTTCAAACAATTGTATCTAAAAAGAAAACCGACACTTTATTAATAGGACCTGGCAAAAACAATACTCTTGGTTTAAGACCAGGGGCAGTATTGGTTGGAAATAAATTTGGGCAAACGTTACTAGACAACCCTTATAGTTTTTCATCTATGACCAAAGGAAAAGCTCCAGGACAAGCGAAAAAAATTACCAAAGACCAGTTAAAGAAATTTAATAAAAAAATGAAAGCCTTAAGAGTTGCTAAAATAAGTCCTGACGAAACAAAGGAAAAGAAAAAGTCTCTTAAAAAGGCATTAAAAAAAGAATTAAAATCTCTAGGTTTTGAAAAAGAGGAAATTAAAACAATCATCAAACAAAATATTAATAAAGATAAGAAGAAAAAAGCAGCAATAAAAGAGAAAAGAAAAGAAAAGAAAAAAGCAAAAGCTAAAAAGAAAAAAAATAAAAAGAAAAAAGCTAAAGCAGAAAAGAAAAAGAAAAATAAAAAGAAAAAAGCAAAAGCTAAAAACAAAAAAAATAAAAAGAAAAAAGCAAAAGCTGAAAAGAAAAAGAAATCAAAAAAGAAAAAAGCAGTAAAGAAAAAAGCTACTAAAAAGAAAAAAGCAGTAAAGAAAAAAGCAGCTAAGAAAAAGAAAAAAGTAGTTAAGAAAAAAGCTAAGAAGAAAAA
>CAZGVS010000007.1:0-1062 GCA_964529275.1 uncultured Candidatus Pelagibacter sp. | reverse complement strand
AAGAAAAAAGTAGTTAAGAAAAAAGCTAAGAAGAAAAAGGTAGTTAAGAAAAAAGCTAAGAAGAAAAAAGTTCAAAAGAAAAAAAGAGCAGCTAAGAAGAAAAAAGCTAAGAAGAAAAGAAAGAAAAAGAAGTAGGAATGTATGAAAAGGCTGCTTTTAACCATTCTTATAATTCCTCTATTAAATAATTGCACTCAATATTCGTCTATGCTTGGACCAAGTTATACTTTGGTTGAAAGTGGAAGTATTCTTCAAGCATCAACATCGCTCTCAAGTTCGCTTGCCGCTGGAAAGATCAGACAAAATATTTCGCAAGATCTTAGATCAGAAAAATATTGCCAAACTGTCCATTCATCAGAGTTAACGGAAATATTTTTTGAAACCACAGAACACATGGATTGTTATTACGATCCAATGAGTATTTTAAGATAATTAATCCCGTAAATAGTAATTATAAGTTGGTGAGTGAAGTATATGACTATTATTTGAATCTAGAAATTTCCAATTCTTTTTAATATATTTTGATTACATTATTTAATAATAATTTTTGACTGTAATTTTATGAGCATATTAATTAAAAAATTTTATAAATTTTTTGCTATTTTTTTAATGTGTTTATTACTTTTTTCCTCAAAGTCTTATGGAGGAGTCTCATCTCTAGTCGGACAAAAAAACTGGGACAACTCTCAACAGAGGATACCAACTGGCGTTTTATTTAATCCTGATGGAACTAAAATGTACAGTACCGGTATATCGCAAAATAAAATCTATATGTATAACTTGACAACACCTTTTACTGTTACTACAGCAACATATGCATCAAAATTATGTAGTCTGGTAGATGAACATGATGCATTAATGTTCAGATTTAATTCTAATGGAACTGCAATATTTGTACTTGATACGTTGACCACTGAGACTATAGACAAATATTCATTAACTACAGCTTACGATATTTCTACCTGTTCATTTGTAGCTGGAAGCCCACAAGATTTTGGAGGTGGATTGGAGATGAGGTCATTTGCATTTAGTAATGATGGTAATAAGATTTTCATTTTTGAC
>CAZGVS010000006.1:0-37790 GCA_964529275.1 uncultured Candidatus Pelagibacter sp. | reverse complement strand
GATACTAGTATTAAAATACTAGAATGAAAAAAATTCAAATTTCTCCATCTATACTATCTGCTGATTTTAGTCGCTTGGGCGAAGAAATAAAAAATCTTGAGAAGTGTGGAGCAGATATGATCCATGTCGATGTTATGGATGGTCATTTTGTTCCAAATCTCACTTTGGGACCTCCAATAATAAAATCATTAAGAAAACACTCAAAAATTCCTTTTGATGTCCATCTGATGATTTCTCCTGTGCATAAATTTATTAAAGATTATGCAGACGCTGGGGCAGACATAATTACTTTTCATCCAGAAGCAACTACAAATGTTTTGGAAACAATCAATTACATAAAACAATTTAACAAAAAAGTTGGAGTATCTCTTAACCCAAATTCAAGCATTGATCTAATTAGAGACCATATAGACAAAGTTAATTTGATACTTGTGATGAGTGTATTTCCCGGTTTTGGTGGTCAAAAATTTATGCCCGAAGTTTTAAAGAAAATTGAGGAATTAAAAAATATAAAGATAAAAAATAGTCTTAACTTTGACATAGAGGTCGATGGAGGTATTAATTTTAACAATTCAAAAGATGTTATAAAGGCTGGAGCAAATATACTTGTTTCGGGTACTACTATATTTAAAGAAAGTAATGGCAATATTAAAAAAAATATAGAAGAACTTAGAATTCCTTAAAATGATTTTAAAAAATTCATTAAATTATATAAATGAATTATTTGAATACTTATTTTACCAAATAAAAAAAATATATTTAGGTTCATCATTTTATGACAAAAAAATATCTAAAATTGATAATAATTCATTAAATTATATACCTAGTCTAATACTCTTTGGTGCCGTGGTAAAAGTTCTTGAAAAAAAATATAATATTAGAGAATTTAATTTAAAAGATATTTGGAAAAATGATAATTTAAACAGTAAAGATTTTAATAAATTACAAAATTTTTATTGGTTATTTTCCTTAAACTTAAAATCATCAAAAAAAGAAGTTCAAGACATTGTTGAATTATGGATTGACTTAAATTCTAATTATAATCATAAAATTTGGGAAAATGATATTTTATCAAGAAGGGTAATATCTTGGATAGCTAATTCAGCTCTTACCTACGAAGGGAGTAGTCAAAATTATAAAAATAAATTTGATTACATAATTAAAAAACAGATTAATCATTTAATAAATGAGATAAAAGGTACGAACAATATTGAAAATAAAACTTTAAGCTGTTGTGCTATAATTTTAACTGGTTTAAGTTTTAAAGATGAAAAATATCTTAAATTTGGTTTAGATCTACTAAAAAAAATAATTAATTCGTCTTTAGGAACATCTAACTTTCCAAAATCAAGAAATTTTAGGCAGCTAATATTTTATCTAAAACATTTCATTTTGATTCGTGAATTTTTAAAAGAGTCTCAAAGAGACATACCTGAAATCTTAGATGAGGCTATTTTTCACCTTGGCCAGAGTTATAATATTATTTGGCAATCAAAAAAAATAAATTTTTTGTTTAATGGAAATAACAATTCAGATACCTCAGAGTTTGATCAATATTTAAAATCTCATGATTATAATTTTAAAAATCAAAATATTGAAACAGGCGGTTATAGTTTTTTTAAAAACAAAAAAATTTGTTTAACGATTGATACTGGAAGCGCACCGGAAACTAAATCTTCTGACAATTATCAAGCTGGGCCTTTATCATTTGAGATAACTTATGAAAAAGATAAAATAATAACAAATTCAGGATATTTTCAAAATTATAAACATCAATTACATAAAATTTCTAGGTCAACAGCAAATCATTCTACATTAAATATTAATAATACTTCTTCCAGTAGATTTACAAAAAAAAAATACGGAAAATATTATGTAGAAAAAAATTTTAAAATTTTATCTAAAAATATTTCATCAGATGGCAATTTTTGGAAAATAACTGCCTCACATGATGCTTATTTAAAAGAATTTGGAATAATACACGAAAGAGAAATTGAATATTTAATTGATAAAGAAATTTTTAATGGAAAAGATCAAATTATTGTTAAGAAATCATTAAAACCACTTACTTATGAATTGAGATTTCACTTAATGCCTTATTCAAAAGTAACCAAAACCCTCGATGGTAAAAATATACTAATAGAAACAGAAAACTCAGGTTGGAAGTTTTCATGTAAAAATCATTTAATTGATATTGAAACTGGTTTATATTTTGGGGATAAAAATTCTTATTCTGAAAATAAAAATATACTACTATTTGGAAAAATTGAAAATTCCTCGAAAAATTTGGAATGGGCATTAGAGAAAGTATGATGAAAAATATTAAAAGAGCATTAATTTCAGTTTCTGATAAGGGAAATCTTAATTTTTTAGTAAAAAATTTAAAAAAGTATAATGTTGAGATAATAAGTACTGGTGGAACATATAAGAAAATTAGAAAATTTGGTTATAAATGTACTGAGTTATCTAAATTCACCAACTTTCCAGAAATCCTAGATGGTAGAGTAAAAACTCTTCATCCTAAAATACATGGAGGCATATTAGGTAATAAAAAACTAAAATCTCATCGAAAAGACCTAAATAAAATGGATATTAAAGAGATTGATTTAGTAGTAGTTAATTTTTATCCATTTGAGAAAATTTTAAACAAAACTTCAAATGAAAAAAAAATTATTGAAAATATAGATATAGGTGGCCCAACAATGGCTAGGGCTGCTGCTAAAAATTTTGAGAACATTACAGTTATTACTTCAAAAAATTATTACAAAGATTTTGCAGATGAATTAAAGAGGTTTAATGGATATACATCAATCAGTTTTAGAAAAAAAATGTCTAATGAGGCATTTCTCGAGACAGCTTACTATGACTCATTAATAGCTGATTATTTTTCTAGTAAATCAAAAAATTACTTTTCAAACAAAAAAACAATTGGACTAAAAAAAATTGATACACTTAGATATGGAGAGAACCCTCATCAAAAAGCAGCCTTGTATTCAATAAAAGGTGAAGATTTAAAATTAAATCAAATATCTGGTAAAAAATTAAGTTATAATAATTTAAATGATATTTATTCATCGTTACTACTATCTAAGTCTTTTCCAAAAAATAAGGGAACCGTTATTGTCAAACACGCCAATCCTTGTGGTGTTTCAATCGAAAAAAATAATTTAAAAAGTTATCATTTGGCATTGAATTGCGATCCTGTAAGTGCTTTTGGTGGAGTGGTATCATTTAATTTTAAAGTTAAAAAAAACCTTGCGAGAGAATTAAATAAAATTTTTCTTGAAGTAATTGTTGCTAACGGATTTGATACAGAAGCCCTAAAAATATTAAAAAAAAAGAAAAACTTAAGATTAATTGATGCGTCAAAAATAGTATTAAGTGAATTCTACAATATCGTATCGAAATTTAATTCTGTTTTAATACAATCCTCTGATACAAAACCATTTACAAAGAGAGATTTTTTTGTTGCTTCAAAACTGAAACCAAATAAAGAAACTTTAGAAAGTTTAATATTTGCATTTAATATTTGTAGATATGTAAATTCGAATTCGATAGTTTTAGTAACCAAGACTTCAACTGTTGGGATTGGCGCTGGTCAACCGAGCAGAGTTGACAGTTGTAAAATTGCAATTGAAAAAATGAGGAAATTTCAAAAAATTAACGAGGATAAAGTAATATGTGCAGCGTCTGATGCTTTTTTTCCTTTTGTAGATGGCATTGAGAAACTTGCACAATCTGGGGTTTCTGCGGTTATTCAACCAAGTGGATCAATTCGTGATGATGAAATTATAAAATTTGCAAATAAAGTTGGAATGGTTTTAATTTTTTCAAAAACGCGACACTTTAAACATTAACTAACTTTATCAATTTTTGCAGCTAAAACAAAATCACTCTCATGCAAACCATTAATGGCATGAGTAAATATTTTTATTTTTGCATAACCCCATCCAAACCAAATATCTGGATGATGTTTTTCTGTTTCCGCTATTTCACCAATCTTGTTTACAAATGATTGACTTTCTAAAAAATTATTAAATTTAAATTCTTTAGTTAAATAATAGTTCTTATCATTGTCAGATTTTACATCCCAACCATCAACTTTTTTTAAATATTTGTGAATTTCAGTTAAGTCAAAACTTGGTATCCCACCTTCACAAGGTATACATTTTTTATCGGCTAAATCATTCATGTTTATCTTTCATATTTGGAGCGGGCAATGGGACTCGAACCCACGACCTTCTCGTTGGCAACGAGACGCTCTACCACTGAGCTATGCCCGCTTAAAAATTTATTATAATAAGGGGTTTTTATAAAAGCAAGACATATTAGGTAATTGACAAAAAATTATGTAATGAAAAATTGTAATAATGTTAAAAAATAAAAACTTCTTATCAAATACAATTCCTGTGTTTCCATTATCTAATTTTATTATTTTTCCTAAAACTACAGTTCCACTAAATATCTTTGAAGAAAGATATTTAAGCATGGTAGATGACGCGATGAAAAAAGATAAATTAATAGGTATGATTCAGCCAGCAAATAAAAACGATATAACCCCAAATGTGTATAAAATTGGATGTGTTGGAAAAATAGTGAGTTATAACGAAACAAATGATGGAAGATATTTAATAGTTTTAAATGGGATAAGTAGATTTAATATAATTAAAGAAATAGAAAATAGAAAATTGTATCGAGAATTCGATGTTTCTTATGAAGAGTTCAAAAGTGATCAGCTAAAAATAGATGAAAAATTGGATTTCGAAACGTTTGACTCAATATTTGTGAAACTCAAAAGTTACTTTGATAAACAGGGTTATTCCCTAAATTGGGAAGAATTAAGAAAACAGAATTTAGAACTTTCTTTAAATACTCTTTCAATGGCTGCTCCTTTTACAAAAGAAGAGAAGCAAGCATTAATTGAAACTAAAGATATAAAAACTAGAAAAAAGGTTATTGAAAAAATTTTAGAAACTTATCTTCTTGATGATTTTAGTAATACAACTGTTCAATAAAAAATTAAAAACCTTCATTAGCCAAAGTAGTAAATATATTTTTGATTTTTTGATTTGTATTAATTAATGGAAATAATTTATTTGATATATTATTATTAAATTTATTATCTATTTTGAAAAAACTATTTAAAACCTCAATACCTTTTGCAAATAAAAAATTTTTTGATTTAAAATTATTTTCAAATTCATATAAAACAGAATTATCTATTGAAAGACCTAATTTAATTTTTTCATCTATTATTCCTAGAAGGTTTTTTATATCTCTTATAGTCATGTTAAAAGCTTGACCAGTCAAAGGATGAATTTTATGAAGTCCATCACCAAATAATAAGACATTTTTAAAATAAAAATTTCTTGGTTGAGAGAAAGTAATTTTAAATTTCTCAAATTTTTGAAATCTATATATGTTGTAAAATTTGTTATACTTTTCTATTTGTTGAATAATTTCCTTGTCTGAAAAATTAATATTTTTATTATTAATTGAATATACTATAGAGGTTTCAAATTTAGATAATGGTAGAAATGCTAATGGACCATTCTTTGTAAATATTTGCCTTGAAATCTGATTATTTACTTTTTTGTGTTTAATAATACTTGTTAAAGCAAATGATTTAGTATCCTGCTCTATTCTTTTATTAAAGTATTTTTTTGAAATTTCATTATTAACTTGAGAGTTTATAATTAGGTCATATTCCTTATTTTTTATAATTTTTAAAAAAAATTTTTCATTTATTGTTTTTTTTTTGAATTTTTTATTTTTGATTACACTTTGATATAATTTTTTATAAAAATCTAAATTTTTGACCATAAAAAAACTATTTTTATTTTTATTTGAAAAATTTAATACTTCTATTTTAGAATTATTTTCGTTATAAATTTTTATACTATTTACTGGCCAAAATAATTTATCATTTATTAAAATGTATTTATTGATAAATTTTTTATTTTCGTCTGAAATTGCTATTGTTCTTGTATGTGATAAAATGGGTTTCTTATACTTATCATATAAATGCACTGAAAAATTTCTTTTCAAAAGGCATTTGGCCAACAAAAGATTTGTGATTCCATTACCTATCAAACAAATTTTCATAATAATTTTAATTTTTATAATAATAATTAAATGATACAAAGTATTAAATCAGATTTTATAAAATGGAAATTGCAAACTTTTTTAAAAAAATATTTGATTTCACTTACAAAAGAATAATTGAATTTTTAGCACTTATTTTGTTGATTTTTGCAATTTTGATATTTTTAGCTCTTTTCTCATATTCAACATCTGATCCGAATTTTATATTTCCAGATAACTTAGAGATAAACAACTGGCTAGGTTACAGGGGTAGCATAATTTCAGATATATTTTTGCAATCAATCGGCTTAATATCCTTTATAATACCTATAAGCTATTTTTTTATATCTTTAGCGATATTTAATGAAAAAAAATTAGAAAAATTAATAGAATGTACTTTCTATATTATTCTTTACTCTGTAACAGGGTCGTTTTTTTTTAGTTTATATTTTAACGACTCTTTCTGGCTTCCAATAAATGGAAATGGAGGGTTTGTCGGTAACTATTTAAGCGAAATCTATTTCTTAAATATGATAGATGATACAAATAATTTAATTTATTACTTCTTGATTTTAGTTACATTACTACTTTTCATAATGAGTATAAAAATTAAAAGTAAATATTTAAGCACGATATATACTTTCCTAAAAAACCTAAATTTTAAAAGAAATAAATTAGATCAAGAACATAATAATGAAATAAATTTTTATGATAAACCCTTAGAGGATTTTCAAGAAAAGATTCAAGAAAACTTACCTTTTGAGAAGGCCAAAAACATTCAAGATAATTTAAGAAATAAAAAATTTATTTTACCAGAAATAAAGTTTTTATCTCATCCAAGCAAAAATGAAATTAAGAATAAAAATGAAAAGTATATTGATGAAAATTTTTTAGAAAAAATACTTTTAGACTTTGGTGTTGAGGGTAAAGTTAAAAAAATTAGTCATGGACCAGTGGTTACTTTAAATGAATTTGAGCCAGCACCGGGAGTTAAAGTTTCTAAAATTATTAATTTATCAGAAGATATAGCAAGAAATACTAGTTCGGAGTCTGCACGTATTTCAACTATACCCGGAAGTAATACCGTAGGTATTGAGCTACCTAATTTATCAAGAGAAAATGTTTATCTAAGTGAAATTATTTCAAGTCAAAATTTCGATAACAAAAATACAAAGCTACCAATTGCACTTGGTAAAAGTATATCGGGTTCAGCTCTAATTGGTGATTTAAGCTCTATGCCTCATTTACTAATAGCTGGAACTACTGGATCAGGTAAATCAGTTTGTATTAATACTATTATTCTATCATTACTTTATAAGCACACTCCTGAAAAATGTAAGTTTATTTTGATAGATCCAAAAATGCTTGAGCTATCTACTTACGAAGGAATACCACATTTACTATGTCCTGTTATTACCGAGGCAAAAAGAGCTGCTTCCGTTTTGGGATGGGTTGTTAAAGAAATGGAAAGTAGATATCGACTAATGACAAAAGACGGTGTGCGCAATATTGATGGTTATAATTCAAAACACAAACTTCCAATGCCCTATATTGTAGTAATTGTTGATGAAATGTCAGACCTTATGCTTGTTGCTGGTAAAGAAATAGAGGGCTATATCCAAAAATTATCTCAAATGGCAAGAGCAGCAGGTATTCATATTATAATGGCAACACAAAGACCAAGTGTTGACGTTATAACAGGAACTATAAAAGCTAATTTTCCTACTAGGATATCTTTTCAGGTAACATCAAAGATTGACAGTCGTACAATTTTAGGTGAGCAAGGCGCAGAACAATTATTGGGAAAAGGAGATATGTTATATATGTCGTCTGCAAATAAAATAGTAAGAATTCATGCACCTTATGTTTCTGAAAATGAAATTGATAAAATTAATAATTTTTTGAGAAATCAAGCTGAACCAGATTATGTAGATGAAATTTTAAATTTTGCGGATGAAAAAGAAAGTCAATCAACAAATCAAAATTCAGAAGGTAAAGATGAACTTTACAATTCAGCGTTAGAGATAATAAAATCAGAGAGGAAAGCATCTACTTCTTTTCTTCAGAGAAAGCTTCAAATTGGATATAATAGAGCTGCTAGAATAATTGATATGATGGAAGAAAATGGCGAGGTAAGCAAAGCTAATCATGTTGGGAAAAGAGAGGTTCTAAAGTGAGAATAATATTAATTTTTTTTTTTTTACATATTTTTCATTTACCTGCACAAGCATCTTTTAAAAAACATATTATAAATAAATTTGAGTTAACAAATAATATGTCTTTCAATTTTAAACAATCAATTAACGGTAAAAATGAAGAGGGGAACTGTATAATTAAATATTCAAAGAAAATATATTGCAAATACGATTCTATTCATAAAAAAATATTGGTATCAAATGGTAAATCATTGGTAATAAAAACTAATAAAAATAACCAATACTACTATTATCCGTTAGACAAAACACCATTTAATCTTATTTTAGATAAAGATTTTTTATTAGACCAAATTCAAAAAACTTCAGGTAATATTATAAATAATCATATTGAGTTTACAATTAATAACGAAAAAATTTTGGTTGATATTTTTTTTAATAAAAAAAATTACGATATAATGGGCTGGCGGACTAAAGATGTATATAATAATTCTGTAACTACCTCAATTTACAACATAAAATACAATATAAAAATTAATGATAAAAAATTTAATTTACCTGACACAAATTAAATACTAATTCTTGCAATTTCACTTTTAAATATTTCCATACCTCTTGCTTGATAATTTTGCAAAGCATTTTTGTGATCTAGTGAACATGTGTGAACCCAGACCCTATTAGATCCATTGGATAGTGAAAATTTTATTGCTTCGGATAGGAGATAGCCACCATATTTTTTTCCATGAAAATTTTCTAAAATTCCAAAGTAGGCAATCTCTGTCTCTTTTTTATTTTTTTCTTGTATCAATTCAAAATATCCAACCATTTCGTCACCATCTTTTAAAATATATGTATTTACATTTGGATTATTAAGATAAGTAACCCACTGTTTATCACTCCATAGGAGTCTATCTATCCAACGATGTTTCTTGCCAATTTGCTTATAAAAAAACAAGTTTAATTGAAAATCAGGAGTTTCGATTAAACTGACTTTGCATTTATTATTGGGTTTGCTTACCGGAACTAAACTCTTTAAGCTTTTTATTTCTAAATATTGTCTTTTAATTTCTTTAATCATTGAACCATCTTACCAATTTTTTCTCCACCAAATAAATGAAAATGAAGATGAGGGACTTCTTGCCCTCCATAATCAGCTATATTTACTAAAGCACGATACCCTTTTCCAGTATCAACTGAAATTTTAAGTTTTTTTGCAACAATATTTATACCTTTTATTAATCCAACAATTTCATTTTGTGATGCATTTTCACTAAAATCATCTAAGTCAATATACTTACCTTTAGGGATTACTAATGCGTGTATTTTTTTTTGTGGGTTAATATCGTGAAAAGATAAAACGAATTCATCCTCGTAGATTTTTTTACAAGATATTTCCCCTCTAATAATTTTAGCAAAAATATTATTTTCATCATAACTCATTATAAAACCTCTAATTCTTCTATAACTTTGGTAATTTTTCCACCTACTAAAATAGCTTCCACTATTGCACATTCATAATATGCATTGGAGTTCTCTTCTGCAATTTCCTTTAAATCTTTACACTTTGATCTTGATGAGACATATAAATGTTCTTTTAACTCGAGATCCTCTTCATCACCTAAGTACATCATTAATGCAATAACCTCTCCTTGTCTTTCTACTCCAGCTTTTTCTTCGATTTCTGCAACTCTATCTCCAACACCAATCTCAAATTCTTTTAACGCTACAAATCCTTTATAAGTGGCAAAGCATAAAACTAAAACCAAAAATATTTTTAACTTACTCATGCAAAATTACTTTTTTCTATTTTCTAATTCCTTTACAACATCTTCAATTTTAATATCGTTAGCTTCTAAATAGATTATTAAATGGTACAGTACATCTGCTGCCTCATGAATTTTATTTGAGTTTTTTCCCACAGCCTCAATTAGTTCATTGATTTCCTCTAAAATTTTATCCCTACTTAAATTTTTGTCATGCAATAGCCTATTTGTGTATGATCCCTCTACTGGATTTTTTTTTCTATCTCTTGCAAGATTAAATAATTTTTCAAGAGTATTAAGCATCCTAAATTCTAACAGGTATTCCTTTAGAGTCCAAATGTTCCTTAGCTTCTTTTATTGAGTATTTTCCGTAGTGAAAAATTGAGGCTGCTAGCACAGCGCTAGCATTTCCTACTTTTATACCATCCACCAAATGATCTAAATTTCCAACTCCTCCTGATGCTATTAAAGGGATATTTACCTTATCTGAAATTTTAGAAATTAGATCAATATCGTAGCCTGCTTGAGTCCCATCTCTATCCATAGATGTGACTAATAACTCCCCGGCTCCGCTGTCTTCCATCTTTTTTGCAAAATCTATTGCATTTATTCCAGTTTCTTTTCTACCACCATATGTAAATACTTCCCAGATGTTACCATTTTTTTTTGCATCTATAGCTACAACAATGCATTGAGACCCAAATTTTTTTGAACTATTAATGACTACATTCGTGTCTTGAACAGCTGCTGTGTTAATGGATACTTTGTCAGCACCACAGTTTAATAGTTTATTTATATCTTCAATACTTCTCACTCCACCTCCTACCGTAAGTGGAACAAAACATTTCTTAGAAGTTTTCTTCACCACATCATAAATTGTATCTCTATTTTCATTTGATGCAGTAATATCTAAAAAACAAATTTCATCAGCTCCACCATCACTATAGATTTTAGCTTGTTCAACAGGATCTCCTGCATCTTTAAGATCAACAAAGTTGATACCCTTAACAACTCGACCATTCTTGACATCTAAACAAGGTATTATTCTATTTTTAAGCATCTTCTTTTACTAGTTCTTCTAAATTAATATCACCGTCATAAATTGCTTTACCAACTATTATACCTTCAATATTTTTTAAATTCTTTGCTTTCTTGATATCATCTAAAGATGAAACTCCACCAGATATAATTACAGGGCAATTCGATATAGCAGCAACTCTAGATGTTTCCTCATAATTTGGACTTTGCTTAGTACCATCTCGATTAATATCCGTAAAAATTAATCTACTAACACCAAAATTACTAACCTCCTTTAAATAATCTAAAGTTAGTTTGTTAGAATTTTCTTTCCATCCAGATACTGACAAATATCCATTTTTAGCATCTAAGCCTAAAGCAATACTGTCAGAAAATTTTTGGCAAGATTCTTTTAAAAAATTTTTATCTTTAATTGCAGCACTACCTAAAATTACCTTTTCGACACCAGCATCTAGGTATTTTTTAATACTTTCAAGCTTTCTAATCCCCCCTCCAATTTCAACTTTTAGATCAAATTTTTTAGTTATATCTTTAATAATATCTAAATTGACTGTCTCACCAGTTAAAGCTCCATCTAAATCAACAATATGTAAATTTTTAAAACCATAATCTCTATATTTGCCAGCTTGTTCAACTGGGGAGATATCATATTCAGTTTTATTTTCAAAATCTCCTTTTATTAGTCTCACACATTTTTTATCTTTAATATCTATTGATGGAAATATTTTCATTTATAAATTTATAAAATTGTCAATTATTCTAAGTCCTATTTTATCGCTCTTTTCAGGATGAAATTGCACTCCAAATATATTCTCTTTTTCTAAAGAACAAACTATATTTGAGGAATAATCAGTTGTTGCAGAAATAACGTTTTTGTCTTCTGGGATAAATTCATAGCTATGTACAAAATACATGTGGGAAAATTTTTCTATATCTTTAAATAGCTTGCTATCCTTTACAATATTAATCTGATTCCAACCAATATGAGGAAGCTTGTATTTTCCATTTTGATTATCAATTTTAGATACTTTACCGGAGATCCAACCAAGTCCTTTCGTTTCAATTTCTTCATATCCAAAATCTGCGAACATCTGTAATCCAACACAAATTCCAAAAATAGGTCTTTTACTGTCAAATACATGCTCATTTAATGTCTCAACTAAACCATTAATACTTTTTAATGAGTCAACACAACTTTTAAATGATCCCTGACCGGGTAAAACAATTTTGTCTGATTTTTTTATTTTTTCAATATCTGAGGTAACCTCAATGCTTACTTTTCTCCGTGCAACCTCTTTAAATGAATTTATTACAGAACTTATATTTCCAGATTTATAATCAACGATAGCAATTTTCATTAGCTCTTTGTTATAATGAACCTTTGGTAGACGGTATCCCTTTTTTGTTTCTTGGGTCTATCTCCAATGCTGATCTTAATGACCTAGCCAATCCTTTAAAACAAGATTCTATAATATGGTGGCTGTTATCACCATATATATTTTCAATATGTAAAGTAATTCCAGCTGCTTGTGAAAATGCCTGAAAAAATTCTTTGAAAAGCTCAGTATCCATCTCGCCTAATTTCTCTACTTTCAATTTAACATTCCAAATTAAATAAGGTCTGTTAGATACATCTATAGCAACCCTGGTCAACGTTTCATCCATTGGTAACAATGCATGAGAATACCTCTTTATTCCTCTAAAATTTTTGGACGCTTTTTTTAAACATTCCCCAACAGCTATTCCTGTATCTTCAGTAGTATGATGTAAATCTATATGAGTGTCCCCTTTTGCTTTTAATTTTAAGTCTATCATTGAATGTTTCGACAACTGCTCTAGCATATGATTAAAAAATCCTATGCCTGTATCTATTTTATATTTTCCTTTTCCATCAATATTTAAGTCAACATCTATAGATGTTTCTTTTGTCTTTCTGGATATTTTAGCTTTTCTCTTCATTTTTCACTTACATATATCTGGATTATATAATTATATCAATAATTCCTATTGGGTCTTGAACTATAAAAATTCGTATCTACCTATAAGCCATGACAACAATTGTATTAGTAAGGAAAAATGATGACGTAGTTGTGGCAAGTGATGGCCAAGTAAGTATGGGAAATACTGTAATTAAAAGCACAGCTAATAAAGTGAGAAAGATTGAAAAAAGAAATGTAATTGCGGGATTCGCTGGATCCACTGCAGATGCTCTTACCCTTTTTGAAAGATTAGAATCAAAATTAGAAAAACATGCCGGTAATTTGACAAGAGCGTCAGTTGAATTAGCAAAAGACTGGAGAACAGACAAATATCTTAGAAGATTAGAGGCACTTATGGCAATTGGAGACAAAGAAAAAAGTTTTATCATATCTGGCACAGGTGATGTTTTAGAGCCCGAAGGTGATGTAATAGGAATTGGATCGGGAGGCAACTATGCTCTAGCAGCTGCGAAAGTTTTGATGGATACAGATTTATCAGCTGAAGAGATTGCTAAAAAAGCAATTAAAGTTGCTGCAGATATATGCGTTTTTACAAACAACAATACTAGCATTGAAAAAATTTAATGGAAAAATCAAACATCAAAACATTTGTTCCTAAAGAAACTAAAAATAGTAAAAAATTATCAGACTCTCTGTCTCCTAGAGAGATAGTTTCAGAATTAGATAGGTTTGTCGTAGGTCAAAATAATGCAAAAAAAGCTGTAGCTGTTGCTTTAAGGAACAGATGGAGAAGACAAGCATTGCAAGGTGATTTAAAAGAAGAAGTTTTGCCTAAAAATATATTAATGATGGGCCCAACAGGGGTTGGAAAAACAGAGATATCAAGAAGATTATCAAAATTAGCTGAGGCACCCTTTGTTAAAGTGGAGGCTACTAGATTTACTGAAGTGGGATATGTAGGAAGAGATGTTGAACAGATTGTAAGGGATTTGGTAGAAATAGCTATCTCAATGGAAAAAACTAGAAAAAGAAAAGAAGTAAAAGCAAAAGTTCAAAAACTTGCTGAAGAGAGAGTCTTAGATGCAATTGTTGGTTCTAAAGCAAGTATAGCTACAAGAGAAAGTTTCAGAAAGAGGTTAAGAAGTGGGGACCTTGATGATAACGAAATAGAGATATCAGTAAATGAAAATAATAATATGCCGTCCTTTGAAATACCTGGTATGCCTGGAGCTAACGTAGGTATGATAAATATATCTGACGTTCTTGGAAAATCTATGGGATCTAAAGCAAAAAGAAAAAAAATGAGTGTTAAAGAGTCTTATGAAATTTTAATGAATGAAGAGTCTGATAAATTGATTGAACAAGATAAAATTATTAAATCAGCTAAAGATTCAACTGAAAATAATGGAATAGTTTTTTTAGATGAAATTGATAAAATTTCAGCAAGGACTGATCGTGTTGGTGGTGATGTATCTAGGGAAGGAGTTCAGAGAGATCTTTTACCGCTTATTGAAGGCACAACAGTTAATACTAAACATGGTCCAATTAAAACAGACCATATATTGTTTATAGCATCAGGAGCTTTCCAGCTAGCTAAACCATCAGATCTTTTACCGGAGTTACAAGGAAGACTGCCAATAAGAGTTGAGCTTGATGCTCTCAATAGTGATGATTTTAAGAGAATTCTTAAAGAACCAGATAACAGTTTAATCAAACAGTACAAAGCACTGTTAAAAACTGAAGAAGTTGATTTAGAATTTACAGATGATGGAATAGATGCAATAGCTAATATAGCAAACGAAGTGAATTCTTCTGTTGAAAATATAGGAGCAAGAAGACTACATACCATCATAGAGAGAGTTTTGGATGAAATTAGTTTTACAGCGACTGATAGAACTGGGGAAAAAATAACTATTGACGAAAAATATGTTAAAGACAATATTGGTCAAATTGCTAAAGATACTGATCTATCAAACTTTATTTTATAGTTTTTTTAAAAAAATCAAAAAACTTCCTGAATTTAGATCCTCAACTTGTTTAAAATCAATTTCTTTAATTAATCTCATTAAATTGGAGTTATTTTTAATATAATTGGGAACAGAATACTTTAATATTCCCAAATTGTTAGATACATAAGGATTATCTAAATTTTTAGATCTAAGACCCTTACCTGTTATAACTTTTATTTTAGTAACTTTGTCTTTTGAAGAATTTTTTATAAATCTCGTTATCACTTCATTTGCCTCATCTAAAGTACATCCATGAAGATCAATTGATCTTTCTAAAATATTAAAGTTTTCTTTAAAGATTTTTTCGTCCTTAATTTCAAGTGAATCTTTACGATCTAAAAATTCCTGCCAATCTTTTTTATCTTTTTCTGTTATTTTTTTATTCAATTAAACTTGGGTTTCAATTAAAAGCCAATTTGGATTAGGGGATCCAGTATCTCGAGAAAATTTCCAAGTGTCATGCACTTTTTTTATTTTATCTGGTGCTCCAGATATAACTTTTTTATTTTTGTCTTTAACAGTTGAAATTATTTCGCTTACAAAATCAACGGTAACTTCTAACATGTTATTATTTTGTTTATGATCTTTCACCTCAGAAGAGTTTATACCTATAAAAGTAGTTTCTGATGTATATCCTTTTTCTTTCCTTTCTTTAATTGCATCATTAAATTGATTAAATACAGTTTTATTAAGGAGATATTTAATTTCACCTATATTTCCTTTTGCAAAATTAACAATAATAGTTTCATATGCAATGTTTGCTCCTTTTAAAAAATCTTTTTTTTGCTCTGCATCAAAATTGTCAGCATCTAATTTTCTTTCGGTTTTTTTGACAGAAAAATCGTGTGGAAAACTGGTTTGAACATCTTCTTCATAACCTGTTTTTTTTCCTAAAATTCCTCTTAATCTTAGAAATATAAAACCAGCAATCATTGCTAATAGTATTATGTCTATGTATTCAAAACTATAACTCATATAATTAATAATATTTACTATATTGCTAAATTTCAACTAGCAATTTACACTGTAGACAAATGAACACACTTTTTTTACTCATAATCTTAATTCCTATTGTAGAAATTTACCTTTTTATAAAAGTTGGATCTATCATAGGTGCTTTTACTACAATTTCACTTATATTTTTAACAGCAATACTAGGTGTTTATTACGTTAAATATGAAGGTTTTAATACTTTAAGATCGGGAATTTCACAACTAGTGAAGAACGAAAATCCATTCTACGAAATTTTATCTGGAGCAGCTTTGGCTTTTTCAGCATTACTTTTAATTTTACCTGGGTTTGTTACTGATTTTATTGGTTTAATTTTAGTATTTCCTTTTACAAGAAAATTGATTTTAGGTTCACTATCTAAAAAGTATGAAAATAAAAAAAAAAAATCAAAAAATAAAAACTTTATTGAGGGAGAGTTTGAAGATATTGAAGATGATAAAAAATAAATATGGAAAATAAATTTAAGATCATTACTGAATATGTAAAAGATATATCAAGCGAGACACCAAATATTGAGACATATCTTTTTGTTAAAGAAAAAATTTTAAAATATAATTTGAGTATTGAAATTAATTCGACGCCTCTTAAGAATAGTATGGTTGAAATAAATACAAAATTTATTTTTAGCGATCCAGAAAATTCAGATAAAAAATCGTATTTTGAAATATTATATTCAACAGTCATAAAATTAGAGGAAAATATAAAAGACAAAAAAGAAATTGAAAAAATAATTCTTGTTGATGTCCAAAATGAAATTTATCCTAATTTAGAAAAAACTTTTTTGGATACAGTCAGAAATTCTGGCTATAAAAATTTAAATATAGAAAAAAAACCCGATTTTGAAAAATTATATTTAAGTAGAATTAGTTAAAAAAAATTTTTTTTAAGCTTTTCTTTCAAAAATATACTATGAGCAACCGATTCTTCCTTTGTTATTTCAACAATTTTTTTTGAATATTTAGTCTGTTTATTATTATAATTAGATACTAAATCTGTTTTGTCATCAGCAAAATTTAAAGTGGGCTCTCTTTGATCGAGTAAATTTATGTAAACTTTTGATAATAAATCACAATCTATAAGTGCTGTATGATTTTTTCTTTTTGAATTGTCTATCCTAAATCTTTTACATAGAGCGTCGAGACTTAAACTAGAACCTGGGAATTTATTTCTCGCAATATCTAAAGTATCTATTACATTTTCCATCTTAAGCTTATTTTTATTTATTAGTCCTAGTTCATTATTTATATGACCTATATCAAATTCCGCATTATGTATAATGATTTTCTTTCCTTTTATAAATTCTAAAAATTCTTCTGCTATTTCTGAAAATTTCTTTTTGTCAGATAAAAACTCGTCCGAATAGCCGTGAATTTTAAAAGCATTTTCAGAAACTTTTCTTTCAGGATTTAAATAATAATGAAAAATTTTTTTAGTAGGTACAAAATTTTCCAATTCTATACATCCAATTTCTACAATTCTGTGCCCCTCTCTTATAGATATCCCTGTGGTCTCTGTATCTAATACAACTTCGGTCATTTTTTTAATATTTTATTTCTAATTATATTTACTTGGTTATTAATACTATAAGATTTAAAATTATTTTTAATAATATAATCGGATTTTTTTTTTTTGTATTTTTTTGAAAACTGTAAACTACGTAATTTAGCAAAAATTTTATTATCAAAAAACTTCCTTTTTAAAAGCCTTTTTAGAATTAACTCTTTTTTTGCATCAACATAAATTAGAATTGTTCCTTTTGAAGCTAATTTATTTTCAAGCAGAAGTGGGATATCTAAAACAATAGCTTTTTTATTTTTGTTTAAAGATAAAAATTTGTACATACTTTTCCTTACGATCGGATGTATGATTTCTGTAATTTTTTTTAAATTATTTTTTTTGTATAATATTACTTGACCTAACTCTTTTTTATCTATTGGAAAATTTTTTATAAATTCTGGGAATTTTTTTTTTAATTTTAAAAAACATAATTTATTTTTTTGGTATATCTTTGTCACCTCTTCGTCTGCAGAAAACACAGGGAATTTAAACTTTTTTGCTATAAAAGTTTTTCCAGATCCTATTTCTCCTAAAATTCCAATTTTTATCATACATTTAAGATTTTTATAGACTCTTGATCAATATTAGGCATTTGCTTATGCCATATGGTGAATGCTTGGTGAGCTTGGTAAATAAACATGTATTTTCCATTTTCTACTGAATGTCCATGTTTCCGGGCTTCCTTTAAAAAATTGGTTTCAGAAGGATTGTATATAACATCATAAAAAAATTTACCTGACTCAATTTTATCAAAATCAATATCTATAAAATCATTATTTCTTAATCCTAGGCTTGTTGCGTTTATTATCATGTCAAAATTTGTTAACCTTCCCCACTCGAGTATGTTAATTTCATTAAATAATTTTTTAATTTCTTCAGCTTTAGATTTTGTACGATTACTTATAGTTATTTTTCCAGATTTCATTTTTAGTAAAGCAGAGATAATGGAAGTTACCACTCCCCCAGCCCCTAAAATTAATATATTTTTATTTTTTACATCAAACTTACAGTTTCTTAAGCTTAATTCAAATCCAGCAATATCAGTATTGTGCCCTATTATTTCATTATTTTGCTTATAAATTGTATTTACTGATTTGGTTTTTTCTGACTCTTCAGTTAGTTTATCTACAAATTTAATAACTGACTTTTTGAACGGAACTGTAACATTTACTCCATTCAAATTTTCATTTCTTAGTTTGTCTATTATCGATTTTAATTGACTCACCTCAACATTTTGTCTTTCATAAATTGCTTTAATGTTATGTTTCTTCATCCAATAATTGTGTAATTTTGGAGACAACGAATGCTCAATTGGATTTCCTATAACCAAAAACTTTTTCATTTTGTAAATTTAATTCTATCTTTATATTTATTAATAAAAAACAAAACTATAGCACTTATAATAGCAAATAATTCAAGTGCATGACCCGAACTTCCAAGTAAAAAGTGAACAAATGCAAAAATAATACAGAATATAAACCAGATGAAAATAAACATTATATACCCATTAAATATTCTTTTATTTTATTAATAGGAAGCCCCATAATCGTAGACTCATCGCCTACAATTTTTTCAAATAGGCTCTTTCCCTCTCCCTCAATTTGATAAACATTGTAGGAATATAACGTTTGATCACTTATTTTTTTAAGATAGTTTTTTAAATCAACATTTGAAAGATTTTTCATTGTTAAGCTTGCTTTATCGGTATAATTCCAAATCATAGACCCGTTTTTAGATATACAAACAGAGCTGATTAAATAATGTTTTTGTCCATTTAGTTTCTTAAGAATGTTCATTGCCTCAACTCTGTTTCTTGGTTTTGAAATTATTTTATTATTAAGGTCAATAACGCTATCTGCTCCTAGAACTATTTTACCACTGTTTTTTTCACTAATTTTATTTGCTTTTAATTCTGCTAAATTTTTAGAAATCAATTCAGGAGTGGCTCCCTCTTTTGTTAGACTATCTTTAACAGGATCTTCGTCAATCTTGGATGGAATTACCTCACAGCTAAATCCATTCTTTTCCAGTATATCTTTTCTAACCTTGCTGCTAGATGCAAGTATTAACTTAAACATTTTTTTTATTAATTTCGTATATTTTTATTATTGATGCTGCTGTTTCCTCAACAGATTTTCTACTAACATCGATCATTGGCCATCTATGTTTGCTAAAAGTTTTTTTTGATTGTTCTAATTCCTTAGTAATCTTTTCTAGGTTAGTGTAATCTGTGCTTTCATTTTCTCTTAGAGAATTCATTCTATTTCTTCTTATATCATAAAGCCTTTTAGGATCGGCCGTTAAACCAACAATACACAAACTTTTATTTTTTTTTATATTTTCTGGTATAGATTTTTCATTAACCAATGGAATATTAGCAGTTTTATATCCTCTATTTGCAAGATAAATTGCCGTTGGTGTTTTGCTGGTTCTGCTAACACCTAAAATGATTATATCAGATTTATTTATATCATCTATCATATTTCCATCGTCATGATTTATCGTAAACTGTATCGCTTCTATTCTTTGATTATACTCTTCATTTATAGTATATTGCGCGCTAGGTATATGGCTTGCTTTTTGATTTATAATTTTAGAAAAATTTTGAATAAGTTCACCCAAAACGCCAAAACACGGTGTTTTTATTAAATGTGCTTGTTGTGTAAGAAATTTTGCTAACTTGTTATCTACTATTGTATATAAAATTATTACGTCCTTATCTTTTGATGCATTATCTAAAATTTTTAAGATCTGGTTTTCCGTCCGTGTGAAGGAAAAATGTTGTGTCTCATAATTGAAGTTTTGGAACTGAGCTTTCAAAGCAATAAATATTCTATCCAGAGTTTCGCCGGTTGAATCAGAGACAAGATAAATTTGATGTTTAGTTCCCATGTATAAACTATTTATAACTTACTAATTATTTTACCAAATCATAATTAAAAAAAATAATTAAAGTAATTTATGTAAAAATAGCTTTATTTTAACAAAATTAAACATGTTAAAAAATGTATATAGTTATTAAGAAAAACTGTATTTAAGCATGAAATTATTGCACATAAACAATTAATGAGGTCTGGATTGTTAGTAAAATGTTGATAAATTGTGACTTAAAAACAATATACATTATTAACAGGACATATAAAAACTAATATCTAAAAGTTTATATTTATATATGAGTCCATTAATAGATTGTATTGAAAAGAAGAAAACTAGGAATAATCCCATATGGATTATGAGACAGGCAGGAAGATATTTACCTGAATTTAGGGAAATTAGGAAAAATAATCCGGACTTCATAAAGCTTTGTTTAAATCCCAAACTTTCATCAGAAATCACGCTGCAACCGTTAAAAAGGTTTAATTTAGATGCAGCAATCATTTTCTCTGATATTTTAATGATTCCATTGGGTGTAAAACAGGACGTAAAATTTAAAAAAAATTTTGGACCACAACTCGGAGATATAAATTTCGAAACAATTAAAAATATTTCAGAAGAAGAGTTTTCCAATATTTTATCTCCTGTTTATGATGCAATTAATATTACCTCACAAAATGATATTTTAAAAAATAAAGATCTATTTGGATTTGTTGGTGCTCCATGGACGATTTTAGTATATATGTTAAATAAAAAATCACCAAAAAAAAAACTCGATAATAATTTTTTTAATAATAAAGAATTGATTTATAGTTTAATTAAAATAATAACTAAATTCACAAAACTTCATTTAAAAAACCAGATAGATAGTGGTGCAACAATAGTTCAAATATTTGATAGTTGGGCGGGGATCTTGCAAGAAAAAGATTATCCAAATTACATATATGAACCAACAAAAGAATTAGTTAAATATGTGAAGACATTAAATGTTCCTGTAATTTGCTTCCCCAGGGGTATAAAGAATTACCGAGAATATTGTAATGTAATTAAACCAGATGTAATAAGTATTGATTACGAAGTTAATCCAAAAGAAATAGCATCAACTATTGATATACCGATTCAGGGAGGACTAGACCCTAAAATTTTACTTACAGATACAGATATAATAAAAAGAGAGTCTAAAAAATATTTAGATATATTTAGAGATCATCCTTATATATTTAATCTTGGCCACGGGATTTTACCAGAAACCAACCCTGAATATGTAGATTATTTAGTGAAATATGTAAAAAATTATTAACAAAGGCATTTTATTAAAATGGAAGTGAATCATCCAAAAATTAATTATGGTAAGACGGGAGTATTAATTGTTAACCTTGGCACCCCAAATTCTACAAATTGGTTTGATATTAGAAAGTATTTAAAAGAATTTCTATCCGACCGTAGAGTAATAGAAGTTAATCCAATAGTTTGGCAATTAATATTAAATTTGTTTATACTTAATTTCAGGCCATCCAAAACTGCTAAAGCCTACAAAGAAATCTGGATGAAAGATCAGAATATGTCTCCTCTAAGATACTATACGCAAAATCAATCTACAAAGTTGTCTAGAGTTTTTAAAGATGAAGAAATTATAATAGATTTTGCCATGAGATATGGCGATCCAAGTATACTTTCGAAAATGAATGAATTACAAAAAAAAGGATGTGAAAACATAATTGTATTGCCACTTTACCCACAGTATGCAGCGGCCACAACCGCTACTGTATGTGATGAAGTTTATAGATCGTTAATGAAAATGAGGTGGCAACCGAGTCTTCAAATTATTTCTCATTATGAGTCCGAGGATTTATACATAGATGCATTGGTAAAAACTATTAAAAATAAAATTTCCGAAATAAACTGGAAGCCAGATATTATTTTAGCCTCATATCACGGAATACCAAAAAAATATTTTGATAAAGGGGATCCTTATCATTGCTACTGTCAAAAAACTTCAAGATTAATCTCAGAAAAATTTAAAGATATTAAGATATTAACGACTTTTCAATCAAGATTTGGCCCTCAAGAATGGCTGCAGCCATACACCGACAAAACTTTAGAAAAGCTTCCTTCATCTGGAATTAAAAATATTCTTGTTATATGTCCAGGTTTTGCATCTGATTGTGTCGAAACACTAGAAGAGATTTCAATACAAGGGAAAGAAAGTTTTATTAAATCAGGGGGAGATAATTTCGATATGATTCCTTGCCTCAACGATAGTGAAGATCATATAAATTTATTAAGCTTTCTGATTAAGAGACATATTATCAAAAAATGAATACATATTTGCTTTTAAAATCTTTACACTTGATATCAGTAATATCGTGGATGGCAGGCTTACTATATTTACCTAGAATATTTGTATACCATTCAGAAAATAAAGATGAATTTCAAATTAATAAAGTATTCAAAGTTATGGAGAGGAAGTTATATTACTATATAATGATGCCCGCCATGACTCTTTCATGGGTTCTTGGCTTGCTTTTAATTGCAAACCTAGGGTTTGATCAAATAGGAACACTATGGCTTCAAATTAAATTGTTATTAGTAGTGCTGCTTACAATTTACCATTTTTATCTAGGTCTTTGCTTAAAAAATTTTATAAATGATAAAAACATTCATTCGTCCAAATTTTTTAGGATATTTAACGAAGTTCCAACAATTTTACTAATATTAACAATATTTATAGTAGTTTTTAAGCCAATCTAGGGTTGAAATAATTTAATTAATATATATATTACTTTTACCTAACTAATAACCTCCAAAAACATGAATATACAAGAATTAAAAAATAAAAGTCCTGAGAATTTAATCGTTCAAGCTGAAGAACTTGGTGTGGAAAATGCAAGCATACTAAGAAAACAAGAAATATTGTTTGCGATTTTAAAAAAACTTGCCGAAAAGGGTGAGGAAATTACAGGCGTTGGTGTTCTTCAAAGATTACAGGATGGATTTGGATTTTTAAGAGCAAAAGAGTCTAATTATTTACCAGGAGAAGACGACATCTATGTCAGCCCGAGTCAAATTAGAAGGTTTGGTTTAAGGACAGGCGATTCAGTAGAAGGTCCTGTTAGAGCACCAAGAGAAGGTGAAAGATATTTTGCTTTACTTCAAGTTAGTAAAATAAATTATGAAAATACAGAAAAAACTAAACATAAAATTGCCTTTGATAACCTAACTCCCTTATATCCTAATAAACAGCTTACGATGGAAGTAGAAACTAACAAAACAGAAAAAAAACCAGATCTTACCCCAAGATTAATTGACTTAGTTAGTCCAATTGGAAAAGGTCAAAGATCTTTAATTATCTCCCCTCCTAAAGCAGGAAAAACAATGATACTTCAAAGTATCGCTAATTCAATTACAGCAAATCATCCAGAATGTTATTTAATGGTTTTATTAATTGATGAGAGACCCGAAGAAGTAACTGATATGCAAAGAACAGTTAAGGGCGAAGTAATTAGTTCAACATTTGATGAACCTGCTCAAAGACATGTCGCTGTAGCCGAAATGGTTATAGAAAAAGCAAAAAGACTAACTGAGCATAAAAAAGATGTTGTAATACTCTTAGACTCTATAACAAGACTTGGAAGAGCTTATAATGCAGTTGTCCCAAGTTCTGGTAAAGTTTTAACAGGTGGTGTTGATGCAAATGCCTTGCAAAGACCAAAGAGATTCTTTGGTGCAGCTCGTAATATTGAGGAAGGAGGATCACTTACAATTATCGCAACAGCTTTAATAGATACTGGTAGTAGAATGGATGAAGTAATTTTTGAGGAATTTAAAGGCACAGGTAACAGCGAAACAATTCTAGACAGAAAAATTTCAGAGAAGAGAATTTACCCTGCTATGGATATTACAAAGTCAGGAACAAGAAGAGAAGAATTATTATTTGAAAAAAATGATCTTCAAAAAATGAATGTATTAAGAAGAATAATTGCCCCAATGGGAGCAATGGATGCAATTGAATTTATAAATTCAAAATTGAAAAATACAAAGAGTAATTCAGAATTTTTTAATTCAATGAATAAACCCGGCTAACAGTGGTTAAATTTTTTTGGAATACTAATAAACCAGAAGAATCATGGGGTAGTTACCATCTAAAAAATTCAAAAGAGTGGATTGAATTAATTCTTAAAAATATAAATACCATCGAAATCTTAAGTTTAGATCAACTTAAAAATGATGATGATCTCATTATAGTAGATAGCAAGATTAACAACAAAGAGAGTTTTTATTTAGATTTATCAAAGAAGTGTAAAAAAATTTATCTTTTTCATCTAGGTGACGAAGGTGCTTTAGAAAAAAAAGATATAATTTATGGATGTTGCAAGCACGTGTGGAGAACTTTTTTCTGGAATTCTATAAAAAAATATAAAAATTGCAGCTTTATACCTCTTGGATATAAGTCATTTGATAAAGTACCCAAAAAAAAAATAAGCGAAAAAAAATATTTATGGTCCTACTTAGGCACGATTCACCACGCGAGTAGATATGACTTAAATTATCAATTAAGAAAAGTAGAACCAAGCTTTGTAAAAAAAACCCAGGCTTTTGGTTCCGCTGATAGTTTAGACAGTAAAAGTTATTATAATATATTAAATGATAGTATTTTCACACCAATTCCGATTGGCTTCATACACCCAGAAACTTATAGACTTTTTGAATGCTTAGAAATTGGATGTATACCAATCGTGGAGAACCCAAAAAAATTTTTTGATATGCTCTTTCCAAATAATCCTTTTATAAAGATAGAACTTTGGAAAGAGGCAAAAAGTATTATTGAGGATTTTAGAAATAATACACAATTTTTAGAAAAGAAAAGAGAAGATTGTATTAACTGGTGGGATCAAACAAAACTAAAATACCAAAAAGAAATAGAATATATTATTAATAATGAACAAAAATCAATTTGAAAATATTGAGAACACAATAGAAAATAAAGAGATAGAGAAAGCAAGAGAGGAACTGGCTTCTATAAGGAAAAATTTAGACAATGATCCAGATTATCTATACCTAATGTCAAAGTTTTTAGTGCTTGATGGTAGATTTTATATTGCAATAGATGCATTAATTTTATCTCTACAAAATAATTTTAGAGAAGAGTTTCTTATAAGTAAAAACTTTAGCAAAAGTAGCAAGGAAATAACAGACAAAAAAATCGAACTTCTTTCAAAAATTTTTGAAGTAATTGAAAATAAAGATTTAAGTAAAAAATGTCTGGAATTTGAAAATGATAAACAACTTTTAGATCATCTGATAAAATTAATGCCTGGTTTGAAACCTGCAAAGTTTTAATTTTTAAGTTAGTTAATAATATCTATAAGTTTACCAATGTGTTTTTCATAATTTTTCCAACTTTTAACTGAGGATTTATAAATTGGGTTTCTAATTTGTACTAAACTTGCCGTTGCCACAGCTCGTTTATTTTTGAAAAATTCAAGGCAATTACTATCCCATGGCAAGCCACAAAATTCCAAAAGTTTTTTAGTTTTGGTCTCGGAATTCTCAATTAATTCTTCATAGTTAAAATTAATTATTTTTTCAGAATATAAATCGTTCCAGTGCATCATAATATCCTTGTACAAATTGTAATATTTACCTAAATCATTAAGATCATAACAGAAATCTAATCTAGATGATCCAAAAGTATTTTTATAGTTAGATACGCAAGTATCAAGGGGGTTTCTTGAGCAATTAACAATTTTACAGTTTGGAAACATATTTACCAATAATCCAATCCATTTAAAATTTAGCAGAGCCTTATCTACAAAAAACTTTTTTGAACTATTGTATTTTTTAATTTCTTCTAAATATAGATTTTTAAAATTTTGAATATCTTTCTTCGAAATTTTTTCTAATTTAATAATACCATCATTAAAAATATTTTTTTCAACAATTTTATAGATATAATTTAACTCACCTGCTCCATAAACTTCTTTGTGTGATGACAGAATTTGTTCTACAAGAGTTGTCCCAGATCTAGGCATGCCTAGAACAAAAATTAGTATTGGGTTACTTTCAGATGTTTCTACGTTTTTTAAAGATAGTCTATTTTTAATAATTTCAAAATTTCTTTTTTCTTTATTGATGTCAAATTTAACCAATTCCTTTTTTAGATCATTACCAATCTTTAAATATTTAAATGACTCATCATAATCATTTAAATCTTCATAAACTTTCCCCAAAGCAAAGTAGAGTCTTATCTTATTTTGTAAGTCGAGCTTATCTGCTTCTTTTTCCTTTTCTAACATATTTATTAAATGAACATCATTCTTGTCGGTGAATTTTTTCATTTCAGTCAAAGCCTTATCTGATGATGTAATATATGGAAATTTTTCTATGCAAATCTTGTGAAATTTTCTTGCATTTTCAAAATCACCAGACTCTTGATACGCATTTGCAAGATTGAAATTAACAATGTATTCATTAGGGTAATCATTGTAAATTAACTTTAAATTTTCTATAGCTTCTTCATATTTATTAAATTTTTTTTTGATGTTTGAAAATGTTACTCTAGCACTTAAGTGTTTTGGAGAAATTTCAATTGCCTTTATGAGGTACTTTTCGGCTTCTTGATCTTTATCCTGGGCAGATAAAACCATTCCTAGATTGTTTAAAATATGAACATTATCTTTATGGACCTCAAGTGCATTTTCAAATATATATTGCGCTTCTTTATTTTGTCCTAAGCCGTGATATCCAAGTCCAATAGCATTTGAAAAAAAATACACTTCAGGATATTTTTCTCTTAAATTTTTTGCTTCGGCTATTAAATCAGTATATTTGTGGCTATTCAATAAGTGGGAGAGCCATTTGGCTTTTTTTTGAAGAAATTCCTGTTCATTCTTGTCCATAATTTAATATTAAATATATCTACTTTTTACATTTTTATTTACTTAATTAAAAATTAAATATTTTATGTAATTTATAAAATTATTATGACTATATATGCTTTATCTTCTGGACCAGGAATTGCTGGAGTAGCAGTGGTTAGAATTTCAGGACCAGATACCGAAAAAATATTAAAAACACTTATTAAAGGTAAATTTCCAGAACCTAGAAAGGCTACTTTAAAAAAAGTATACAATATTAAAGATAATATTTTAATTGATGAAGGAATTATCATATGGTTTCCTGGTCCACAGAGCTATACTGGTGAGGATATGGCTGAAATACAGGTACATGGCAGTATAGCAGTTGTTGAAGCAATTCACTATTGTTTGTCAAAACTTCAAAATTGTAGATTAGCGGAGCCTGGTGAATTTACTAAACTTGCATTTTACAATGGTAAGATAAATCTACTAAAAGCCGAAACAGTATCTGATTTGATATCATCAGAAACTGAAATCCAAAGACAACAAGCAATGAGCTTAATGTCAGGTTCAAATTCAAAAAAGTATGAAAGGTGGCGAAATGAATTGTTGAATATTTTATCAAAGATTGAAGCTAAGATCGATTTTCCTGAAGAGGATTTACCCAATAAAATTATACAAGATATCAAAAAATTATCAGAAACGACAAAAAATGAGATTATAAATATTTTGGATGATAACAAAGTTGGAGAGCGAATAAGAGAGGGATTTAAAATTGCAATTTTAGGACCAGCAAATGCGGGTAAATCATCTCTATTAAATTATCTATCAAAGAGAGAAGTTGCTATTGTTTCTGAATTCGCCGGAACAACTAGAGATGTTATTGAAACTCACCTTAATTTAAATGGTTATCCTGTAATTTTATCAGATACAGCTGGAATAAGAGACTCAAAAAACGAAATCGAAAAAAAAGGTATTAAATTGTCATTAAAAACCGCGGAGAAAGCTGATCTTAAGATTGTAGTAATAGAGCCAAAAAATGCTTATTTTACTGGGGTTTTGAAGGGATTAATATCAGCTGAAAATACAATACTAGTTATTAATAAATCTGATTTGGGTGTTGACAATATTTTAAATAATTTTGTTAAATATAATCCGATTTATATTTCAATAAAAAAAGAGGAAAATCTTAATAAATTAATAATAGCTATAAAAGATAAACTAAAAAACAAATTTACAATTTCAGACGATATACTTATTACGAGAGAAAGACATAGGAAGAATTTAGAAGAATGTGTTAATTGTTTAAAGAACTTCCAAACCAAAAATTCTGAAGAAGATTTTGATAAAGCTGCTGAAGATTTAAGATTAGCTATAAGACATTTGGGTAAAATAGTTGGAAAAGTTGATGTGGAGGAAATATTAGGATCGATATTTAAAGATTTCTGCATAGGTAAATAAGTCCGATTTTATTAGTTTTATTAACTAAATTTAAGATAACTTGTAAATTTTTATATCAATAATACATTAATTACATGGATGAAAAAATAAATTTTGATGTTTTGGTAATAGGAGCGGGGCACGCTGGTTGTGAAGCAGCTGCTGCATCAGCAAGACTTGGTGTGAGCACATGCTTATTAACTCATAAAATTGATACTATTGGAGAAATGTCATGCAATCCTGCTATAGGTGGTTTAGGAAAGGGTCATTTAGTAAGGGAGATAGATGCGCTCGATGGTCTGATGGGTGATATAGCTGACAAATCTGGCATTCAATTTAGATTGTTAAATAGGAGCAGGGGTCCTGCTGTAAGAGGACCAAGAACACAAAGTGATAGATCTCTATATAAAAAATATATGAAAGAAAAACTTCTAAACTACTGTAATTTAAGCATATTTTCTGATTCTGTAATAGAGTTTTTATTTGCTAAAAATACAATAAAAGGATGCATTACACAATCAGGTAAAAGATTTGTAGCAAAGAAACTAATTTTAACCACTGGTACTTTTTTAAATGGATTGATTCATATTGGGAACAATACCACACCCGCGGGTCGATATAATGAAAAACCATCAGTAGGTCTAAGTGAGCAATTAAGGAATTATAATTTTAAAATAGGAAGATTAAAAACAGGTACTCCTCCTAGGCTAGACGCCAATACTATTAATTTTTCAAAACTAGATGAGCAACATGCTGATGTAGATCCATACTTTTTTTCTTTTTTAACAAAAAAAAATATTAATAAACAAATTTCATGTAGCATGACTCATACCAATAAAGATGTACACAAAATAATTTCTAAAAATTTAAAAAGAAGTGCCATGTATTCAGGTAACATTAAAGGTGTTGGTCCAAGATATTGTCCATCTATTGAGGATAAAATTTTTAAATTTGCAGATAAGGAAAGCCACCAAATATTTTTGGAGCCTGAGGGTTTAAATAGTAACACTATATATCCAAATGGCATTTCAACATCATTACCCTCAGATGTACAACAAGAAATATGTAGTAAAATCAGGGGTTTAGAGAATGTAAAGATATTAAGACCAGGATACGCAATAGAATATGATTATGTTGATCCTAGAGAGTTATTTATTACTCTTGAGACAAAAAAACTTCAAAATTTATATCTTGCAGGTCAAATAAATGGCACAACTGGATATGAAGAAGCTGCCGCACAAGGTTTAATGGCTGGAATAAATGCTGCTCAGTCAGTTAAAAAAAATGAGCCATTTATCTTGGATCGATCTGAGGCGTACATTGGAGTAATGATTGATGATTTAATCACAAAAGGTGTTGCTGAGCCGTATAGAATGTTTACATCTAGAGCAGAGTATAGGTTGTCGCTTAGATCTGATAATGCTGATTTAAGACTTACAAAGAAAGGGATCGATATTGGTGTGGTAACAAAATACAGACAAAATTTATTTAATGAAAAATCAATGCTTCTTAAGCAAAGTGAGGAAAAAATGAGCAGTTTAAAGATATCTCCAACAAAGGCATCAAAATTCAAGGTCAATATAGCTAAAGACGGAATAAACAGAAATGCTATGGACATATTAAGCCAAAAATCAGTAAATATGAGAAAAATTAGGGAAATTTGGCCTGAAATTAAGTATATTTCACGTGAAATAGATGAATTATTAGAAATTAGCTCACATTATAGGGGATATTTGAAAAAACAGAATGCGGACATCATTGCTTTTAAAAGGGATGAGAATTTGTTAATTCCTGACAATATTGATTATGATAAATTTTCTGGCCTTTCAAATGAGTCAAAATCAAAATTTAAAAAAATAAGGCCAAAAACAATGGGCCAAGCTCTAAGAATAGATGGAATAACACCTGCTGCCGTGTATATTTTGTTGTCACATCTTAAAAGAAAGTCTATTAAGCATATAGCTTGATCGATTCGCAAAAATTAAAAAAAGAAAATTTTAAGTCCTTTAATTTTTCACGTGAAATATTAGATGACTTTGATAAATTTGCATCATTAGTAGTTGAAAAAAATAAAACTATAAATCTAATATCATCGAGCACAGTGAAAACAATAAATTCAAGGCATATTTTAGATAGTGCGCAAATAATTGATTTAATTGATAAAAATGACATAAAAAATTGTACAGATATTGGATCAGGCGCAGGTTTCCCTGGAGCTGTGTTGGGATTAATAATGAAAAGAAAAAAGCCTTTATTTAAGATGGTTTTATACGAAAAAAGTTATCACAAAAGTAATTTTTTACAAAATATTAATAAAGATTTAAAAATAAACTTAGAAGTTAGACATAAAAATATTTTTGAAGAAAAAAATCTCAAAACAGATGTAATTATTTCAAGAGCTTTCAAACCACTTCCAATAATTTTTAAAATAGCTTTTAATAATTTCATAAAATTTAAATATATAATTATATATTTAGGAAAAAGTGGGAGGAAGGTATTAGAAGAAGCATTAAAGAATTGGAAGTTTGATTACGAACAGTTTCAAAGTCAAACAAGTCCAAATTCTATGATATTAAAAATTTCAAATTTAAAGAAAAAATGAATAAAAAAATAATTTCAGTGATTAATCAAAAGGGTGGAGTTGGCAAAACTACTACAATAATAAATTTAGCAGCTGGGTTATCTGTTAAAGGAAAAAAAATTTTAGTAATTGATTTGGACCCACAAGGAAATGCAACAACAGGACTTGGTCTGTCTAATACGTCAAGTCAGGAGAATACTATTTACAATGTTTTAAATGGAAATAAAAAAATTTCTGATGTTGTGCAGAAAACATCCTTTGAAAATCTTGATCTGGTAATTTCAAATGTTGATTTGTCTGGATTAGAGGTTGAAACTGCAGGTGATGCTAGAAGGGCGTTCAAATTGAAAGACGAATTAGCCGCTATATTGCACAATTCTAGTGGTTCTTATGATTATATACTTATTGATTGTCCACCATCATTAAGTTTGCTGACAATTATGGCATTGGTAGCATCAAATTCCCTTTTAGTACCTCTACAAACAGAATTTTTCGCTTTGGAGGGTATTACGCAGCTTTTAAAAACTATAGATAGAATAAAAGTTAATTTAAATCCTACACTTGAGATAAGAGGCATTCTTCTAACCATGTATGATAAAAGAAATAAACTTTCAGCTGAGGTAGAGAAGGATGCAAGGGAATATTTTAAAGATAAAGTTTATAATACAGTTGTTCCTAGAAATGTTAGGCTATCTGAAGCCCCATCTCACGGCTTACCAATTTTAATGTATGACAAATCATGCCCAGGTAGCAAAGCATATTTTGGATTTTCTGAGGAATTTTTAAATCAGGATAAAGTTGTTGAAAGTGCAGCATGATAAATCCATTTAAATCTAAAAAGGGTCTCGGAAGAGGTTTATCTTCACTAATAGGAGATAGCGATACAAAAGTTACAAATAATAAAATTTCTATTAGCTCAATCACACCTAACAAATTTCAGCCCAGAAAAAATTTTCAAAAGGAAGACCTTCTGGAATTGTCCAATTCAATAAAAGAAAGAGGAATTATTCAACCTTTAATAGTTAGAAAGTCAGAGGATGAAAAAAACAAGTATGAACTTATAGCAGGAGAAAGAAGGTTACAAGCATCGCAAATGGCAGGTCTTCATGAAGTACCAGTTTTTATTATAGAGGCTGATGATTTAAAATCCTTAGAGTTTGCTATTGTTGAGAATGTTCAAAGAAAAGATTTAAATCCAATTGAGGAGGCCGAGGGATACAAAAGGCTAATAGATGAATTCAAATATGACCAAGATAAGGTCGCTAAATTTATTGGAAAAAGCCAATCGCATATATCTAATAGTATAAGGCTGTTATCTCTTCCAAAAAAAGTAATTAATTATATTTCAAATGGTAATTTAACTCAGGGGCATGCTAAAATTTTAGTAGGTTTTGATGATGCAGATGTACTAGCTGAAAAAATAATTAAAAAAAAATTATCAGTTAGGCAAGCAGAAAATTTAGTGAGAATATTAAAATTGAATAAAAACTTTAAAAAAAATCTTACTAAAAACCCAGATATAACTAGCTTAGAAAATTTGCTGGAGGAGAAGATCGGATTAAAAACTTATGTTAGAAATAAAAAAAATAATTCTGGACAATTAATTTTTGAGTACAAAGACTTAGATCAACTAAACAAACTTGTAGAAATAATTAAATCTAATTATTAAGAGTTTTGCTTTTAGTTATCAAAAAATCAGATAATATTAATAAACCACTTTCAATATTTTTTTTAATTTTAAGTTCAGTTTCATTTATTTGTGATAATAGTTTGTGAATTTCTGTTAATGACCAGATTTTAATCTGCGTTTTTACCACTTCTTTATCTTTCCAAAAAATTGAGGGTTTGTACGAATTAATAACAGTGTCAATAGTTTCACCTTTTTCTGTTTTCAGTTTTAAATCAAGTAACCTTTTAAGTTTTATAAGAAATGTTCTAATTATTAATAAACAATCCTCAGAACTATAATTATTTTCATTTAAAATATTAATAGTTTTTTTCAAATTTTTTTTGAGACAACTATCAATTAATTCAGATACTGAATAATTTTCAGATAAATTTGTTATTACAGATATTTCATCAAACGAAATTTTTCTTTTTTCATAAATATAACTTTCAATTTTTCCCAATTCATTATTAAGACTTGATCTTTCTCCACCAGACCTATCCACTAGTATGTTTATTATTTCTTGAGATATAGGAATGTTTTTTTTCTTAAAAAAATCTGAAATTATTAAAGATAATGTCTTATGATTATCTTTATAAAATGGAGTGCAAATAATCTTTTTTGATTTTTCAAAGTATAATCTTAACTTTGACCTTTTTTCTAAAATAGAAGATTTAAAAATTATTTTTACATCATCAATTTCTTTTTCAATAATTTCTTGAACAAAGCCTAATATTTTATCTGTACATCTATTTACCATAATTAATTTTTCAGTTTCAAAAAGTGATTTATTTAATAAACTAGACAAAATGCTTTCATAATTGATCAAAATATCATTTTCATCATATGTTGTGATTTTTAAATCTGCTTTTATAAGAATATTTTTTTCAAAAAAATCTTTCTTAAAACCCTCATTTTCTCCGTATAGTAAATAGATATTGAATTTTTTGAAATCAAAACTACCCGCCTCAAATGTTTTTAATATCATGTTTAAATCTGAGCTATAATATCATTTATCAATTTATTAATAACACTGTTAACTAAATTATCCTTAATCACATTCTCATACTTCTTTATTTCAAACTCTGTTCTATCAGATTTACTGTAATTAAAACTCTCTGTGTAAGCAAAATTTAATTTACTACCATCTTCTTTTTTTACAACACTGGTAAGTGTTAGGCTCATTTTAAATCCATCTGGATTTTTTTTCTTATCTTTAGAAGTTATGATTCTTTCAAAGCTGCTATCAACATAAATATCTAATTTTTGCCTTTGAGATTGGTTTTCCTCTGAATATTTATAATTATTTAGCTGCTGTTTTAAACTGGAGCTTAAAAGATCATTAGAATTTATATTAATATTATCAAAGTAGAAATTTATTTTATTTTTAGAAAATATTGGTGAATATCCAGAGCATTGTGAAAGCAACAATAGCATTAAAATTAAATACTTTTTCATTACACTATTAAATTAATTAGTTTATTTTTAATGTAAATACTTCTTTTAATGTTTTGACCATTTAAGTGTTTTTGTATTAATTTATCCTTGGTAATTAACTTTAATAAGTCTTTTTCTTCTAAATCTTTTTCACTTTCTAATATAGTTCTTTTCTTTCCATTTACCTGAACAACTATTTTAAAATTTTCAAAATTAATCTCTCCAACCTCAAATTTTGGCCAATTATAATCCATTGTAAGACCCAGATCTTCAAGACATTGCGAGCTTAAATGTGGAAGAACTGGCATCATCATTTTAAGAATCTTAATATAATTTTCTTTCAGATTTTTCTCGTTATTTTTTCTACTGACTTCCTTGAACAAAATATTGTAAATTTCATAATAATTAGCAATTATTACATTGTAGTTAAAATTTTCTATATTTTTTGTAATTTTCCCGACATATAAATTAACTACCTTAGAGGTGGTATCTAGGGAATTTAAATTATTATTATTAATCTTTATCATTAAATTTTGGTGTAATAACCAAAGTTTGTTAACAAATTTATATGCAGCATTCATACCTTTTTCAGACCATTGAATATCTCTTTCAGGAGGACTGTCAGATAACATAAAAAGTCTCACAGCATCTGCTCCAAAATTTGAAATCATATTTTCTGGGTCAATGGTGTTTTTTTTTGATTTTGACATCGACTCTAGAGGGCCAACTTTTACTTTTTTTTTGTTTGATTTTAAAAAAAACTCTTTTCCATTCTCAGAAAAAACTTCATCTGGACTTAACCATTTCTCGTCCTCATCTTTGTATGTCTCATGGCAGACCATTCCCTGAGTAAATAGTCCAGAAAAGGGTTCTAAAAATTTGAAATCTTTTTTTTTGTAATTTAGCGCTTGCATAAAAAACCTTGAATATAATAAATGTAGAATAGCGTGTTCAACTCCACCAATATATTGGTCGACTGGCATCCAATAGTTGATGTCGTCTATATTATATCCATAACTACCTTCATTTGGTGAACAAAATCTAAGGAAGTACCATGAAGAGTCAACAAAAGTATCTAATGTATCGGTTTCTTTGTGATACTTTTTTCCATTAATCTCAATTAGCCTCCACTCTTCGTGATGATCTAAAGGATTTCCTTTAACATTAAGATTTATCTTTTCTGGAAGTTTAATTGGAAGCTTCTCCTTTGGAATTTTAATAGCATTCCCCTTATCATCATAAGCAATAGGTATAGGACATCCCCAAAATCTTTGTCTTGATATTCCCCAGTCTTTAAGTCTAAAATTAATTTTTTTGTTTCCTAGATTATCTCTTTCAATAACTTCTATGGCTTTTTCTATTGATTCCTTTGGAACTTTTAATCCGTTTAAAAAATTTGAATTAATCATATGACCAGAACCAGCATAAGCTTCCTTATCAACTTTAAAATCACCCTTGTGATCTTTAGGTTTTACAACAGTTTTTACTTTTAATTTATATTTTAAGGCAAAATCTAAGTCTCTTTGGTCATGTGCAGGACAACCAAATACAGCCCCAAAACCATAGTCCATTAAAACAAAATTAGCAAAGTAAACTGGTGCTTTGTCTTCTGGGTCTAAAGGGTTAATAGCAATAAGATGAGTTTTAAAACCTAGTTTTTCAGCCTGAGCTATCGATTCCTCTGTGGTTCCAGTTTTTGCACAATCATTTCTAAATTTAACGAAATCAGGATTATTTTCAAATTGTTTTGCAAGAGGATGGTCAACTGATAAAGCCAAAAAAGAAAACCCAAAAAGAGTGTCTGGTCTTGTGGTAAATACTTTAATTTTATCAAAATTTTTGTCTCCTTCTATTTTAAAATCTATTTCACAGCCAAAAGATTTTCCAATCCAGTTGTTTTGCATTGTTTTAACCTTGTCAGGCCAATCATCTAAATCTTTAAGACCATCTAAAAGTTCATTTGAAAATTTTGAAATATTAAAAAACCATTGACTAAGTTTTTTCCTTTCTACCACAGCCCCTGATCTCCAGCCCTTACCATCAATTACCTGTTCATTAGCTAACACAGTTTCATCAACTGGATCCCAATTTACATAGTTTTCTTTTTTATAAACCAGACCTTTATCATATAATTCTAAGAAAAATTCTTGTTGATGTTTATAATATTCAGGTTCACAAGTTGATATTTCTCTATCCCAATCAATTGATAAACCAAGTTTTTTCAATTGATTTTTCATAGCAGAAACATTTTTTTGTGTCCACTCAGCAGGATGTAAATTATTTTCTCTAGCCGCATTTTCTGCGGGCATCCCAAAAGAGTCCCATCCCATTGGGTGCAATACATTAAAGCCACTCATTTTTTTGTATCTTGCCAAAACATCACCTAAAGTATAATTTCTGACATGTCCCATATGTATCTTTCCAGATGGATAAGGAAACATTTCTAAACAGTAGAATTTCTTTTTACTTTTGTCCTTTTTAACAAAGAAAAATTTATCGTTTTCCCATTTAGATTGCCATTTATCTTCTACAACTTTGAAATTATATCTATCCATTTAAAAATTTATTATTAATGATTAGGAATTTAATATTTTTTTAATTCTCAGAATTTCCTGCACTTCCAAGATAAGGGTTTTCTTCTCCATATCTTTTGATATCTTGATTTTTATATAATGTTGCTTTTTTCAGTATTGCAATTTTAAGTTCTTTGCTTAATTTCGATTTTATTTTCGAAACAGAGCAACCAGTATTTATACATTTTCTTTTATGTATAATTATATCAAGACCATCAGGCCTTATTTCCGTTGATAAAAATTTAATAGTTACTTTAATTTCTTCTTCACCAGAATTCTCAGAATACCAATCAGAAATTATTAACCCCCCAGAGTAATTTGCTGTAGTCAAAGGCATAAAGTCTAAAATATCAATGGACGCTCTCCACAAAGGATTGGATGTTGCAAAATCAAAATTCCCTGAACCTTTATATTTGTTCATTAATCTAAATCCTCTGCCCTCTTCAATGTTTCTTTTAACTCTATCTTTTGCATTTGGTTCAAATTCCTTTGTTATTGGTTTATAAATTCCACAACTAGATAAAATCAAACATATAGCTAGAAAATAGAGGTATTTTTTAATTTTTAGACTTATATTCATAGAGTTTATTTATCTGAAAAAAATATTAATGCAAAACAATCAAAAGTGTTACATTTTTGCAACAAATTGCTAAAAAATCAGTAATATATCGACTTTTTTTACAAAAAAGTCCCTTTTTTTGTAATTTGACGACATTCATATGAATAACAACAAAAGGAGTTTTATGAATAAATTTAAAAAAATAGGGTTAACAGCTTTAGCTGGTTCTCTTGCTGCAGTGACGGCTG